>JAQTWB010000182.1 GCA_028689495.1 bacterium
CGGTGAGAGTAGACGCGCCAGCCTGGCGCGTAGCCGAAGAGCGTCGCAAGAGCTCGCAAGAGCCTGGAAGGCTCTTCTACGCTGCTTAAATTGTGGCGTTAGAGTAGACGCGCCAGCCTGGCGCGTAGCCGAAGCGTCGAAAGAACTCGCAAGAGCCTGGAAGGCTCTTCTACTCTGGTGAGCGTTGTGGAGGATATATGGACCGTAGGGAGATGTTTAATGCTCAAATTAATTAAACGCATCGTCATTTCTGTAATTGCCGGACTGCTGATTGCCATTGTGCTGGTCATCGCCTTTCAGGAGGCGGTGTTGTTTCCCGGCGTTTATGTCTCAACCCGTTCGCTTGATGGGGATCCAGCGGTATTTCCCGATAACGCAGAGAAGTTTTTCCTGCAAACCGCAGACGGAAATAAAGTTGAAGTCTGGCGTATGCCGGGAGATGAAACCGGTCCGTTGGCGGATCGCGGTTATGTCGCTGCTGTGTTTCACGGGAACGGCGGCAGTCTGGAATATTTTACTTACCTGCAGCAGTTTTTTGCCAGTCTGGGGGTAACTTCGTATGCGATGGATTATCGAGGTTACGGTCGCAGCACCGGTTGGCCGAAGGAACAAGCTGTGCTTTCTGATGTCGATGAACTGTGGCTGACGATTCGCGATCGTGAGGCGATAACTCCGCAGGATCTGCTAGTCCTCGGTTATTCCATTGGCACCGGCCCGGCGTCTTACCTCGCTGCCCAACTACATCCGGCGGCGCTGATGTTGATTGCTCCTTATGCCAGTATTCCCAAATTGCTTGAGACGCACGAGTTTTGGGGGGAGTATGCTTTTATTTTTCGCTGGGCGCTTCGAAGTAACTTTGATACCGAGGGCTGGGTATCAAAATTGATGGATACAGCGCTTTTTATCACCCATGGAACTGATGACCGTATAATACAAGAGTTGCACTCGCATATTGTCGAAGGTGCTTATCACGGAAGCGGCAAGCTGCAGGCAATATACGTCGATGGCGCCGGGCATGGTGATATTTTTTGGCAGACCAAGGGCGAATTGGCGAAGTTTATAACTGGACTTCAGTCCCGCAGATAGTGACAGGTGTAGCCACCGGGGTGTTTCTGCAGGTAATCCTGGTGGTAGTCTTCTGCCGGGTAAAAGCCTTTGGCGGGCACAATTTCAGTAACTACTGGTTTGCCCCATTTGCCGGAGACGTCGAGTTGTTCTTTGTAACGCTCGGCTTCGAGTTGTTGCGCTTCGTTCGTATAAAATATTGCCGAGCGGTACTGAGTGCCATCGTCATTGCCCTGACGGTTTGCGGTTGTCGGGTCGTGCATACGGAAAAAATATTCGAGCAGCTTGTGGTAAGAGATGACATTCGGGTCAAAAGAAACTCTCACTGCTTCGGCATGGCCGGAGATACCGGTTTTCACCTCTGTATAGGTCGGTGCATTGCTGCTGCCGCCAGTGTAGCCGACTTCGGTATTTTTTACTCCGGGAATGTTGCGAAGGATTTCTTCCATGCCCCAGAAACAACCACCGGCGAAGATTGCTTCTTCCGTTGCGAGAGCATTTGATTGTTCGTGACTGGTTTTTGTTGGTTGTTCATTTTGTATTGCCGGCAGATATTCTTCGTAGCCCTCCTCTTTCATTTTCTCCAAGGGCACAAAGCGCAGGGCGGCCGAGTTGATGCAATACCGTTTGCCAGTTGGCGCCGGGCCGTCGTCAAAGACATGGCCAAGGTGAGAGTCGGCCAATTTCGAACGAACTTCGGTGCGGGAGAAAAACAACCGACGGTCGGTTTTACTGGTGACCGAATTTTCTGCGATTGGTTTTGTAAAGCTGGGCCAGCCAGTGCCGGAGTCAAATTTGTCGCTTGAGCTGAATAGCGGTTCGCCGCTGACGATGTCGACATATAGCCCCGGGTGTTTTTCGTCCCAGTATTCATTGTTGAAGGCTCGTTCCGTGCCTTCTTTTTGCGTGACGTCGAATTGCAAGGGGGTGAGTTTCGATTTCAGTTCTTCGGCGGTTGGTTTGACGAACTCTTTTGTGCTCATGTTTTCCGATGTTGCGGGGGTTGAAATTGTTAAAAGGCTGACTAATAGTATCAGCAGCAGTAGTGGCAGAGTGGGGAGTAAAATTTTGGTGAGACTCGATTTTTTCAAGTTGTCGTCCTCCGGATACGGTGTTGTACGCTACTTGGTGTCGGTATCCGTTTTTTTATTACAGGCGCACTTGCTGCATGAAGGCGATTTCTTGCCGAAGCAGGTTAGACGGCTGCGAACCAAATAGGCTGCCGCAATAATGACGATGATGAGGATGATGGTATTCTCAGACGTGATATTTTCAGACATTGCTCACCCCAGATTCATTATTATAGCCAGGTTGTAGGCGCTCCAGGCCGAGCCGTAGGCCAGCAATGTCATGTAAGCCAGCATGAATGTCGCCCAGCGCCAGGAAGTTTCGCGTTTGACAACGGCGATAGTTGCCATGCACTGGCAGGCAAAAACGTAAAAAACAAGCAGGGATATCGCTGTGGCGACAGAGAATTCGCCTCGTTCTCTTTTGGCGGCGAGCGAATTGACCAGGCTTGAATTATCCTCGCTTTGGTCTTCAATGCTGTAAATAGTCGCCAGGGTGGAAATAAAGACCTCCCGGGCGGCAAAGGAAGCGATAAGTCCCACGCCAATTTCCCAGTTATAACCGAGCGGCTTGATTGCCGGTTCGATGAAGTGGCCGATTCGCCCGGCATAGGAATTGGCGATATGTCCGTCTTCTTGTGGGTAGCTTGCTAGTGCCCAAAGGATTATCGAGCAGGCAAAGATCACAGTGCCGGCATCTTTGACGAAGATTTTGATGCGGTCGAGAACATTGTGTAGCACGAGGCGCAGGCTGGGTCGGCGAAAAGGCGGAAGCTCCATGACAAAGACAGACGGCTCACCGCGGAGAATGGTTTTCTTGAGAGCAAACGAGACGATTGCCGCGCCGATGATTCCCAGCAGGTAAAGGGAAAACAGAGCTACTCCTTGCAATGAAAAAATGCCGGCCAGTTTTGTTTTGGGCACGAAAGCGGCAATGAGCACGGTATAGACAGGCAGACGAGCCGCGCAGCTCATCAGCGGAGCGATGAGAATTGTCGCCATGCGATCGGCAAAAGAGGGGATGGTTCGCGTCGCCATGATGCCGGGAATAGCGCAGGCAAAGGAGCTGAGCAGCGGGATAAATGAGCGTCCTTGCAGTCCGACATGGCGCATCAGGCGGTCCATGAGAAATGCGGCGCGAGTCAGGTAAGCACTGTCTTCAAGTGCGCCGAGAAAGAAAAAGAGAATGGCAATTTGCGGGATGAAAATCAGCACGCTACCGACTCCGGCGAGGATGCCTTCAATAATCAGACTGCGAATCTTGCCGGGTGGGATCAGAGGTTCAATCAGGTTGCCCAGGCTAGTAATTGAGTCGTCGATAAAAGTCATAGGCAGATCTGCCCAGAGGAAGATTGACTGAAAGATTATTGTCATGATTGCCAGGAAAATAATCGTGCCCCAGACAGGATGGGTCAGGAGGGGATCTATTTTCTGCGCCAACAGCGGCTTGGCTTTAACTCTCGAGGTGCTTTGTTTGACGATTTCATTGATACGGCGATAGCGGTTCGAGGCCTCAAAGTTGTAGGAGTCGATGTCTTGCTCTTCCAGCTTTTTTCGCGATTCGCTTAAAGCCTGTTGCACGACTTTATCGGTCGCAGGAAAAGATTCGCTGAGTAACCCGGCTCCATAAAGAGAGAAGGCGCTCGGGGCAAGATGCGAGCGGTCGCCAAGGGCTAGTTTGCCAAGTTCTGCCGCTTCTTCTTTGTAATTGTTGTTA
>JAQTWB010000058.1 GCA_028689495.1 bacterium
CCTGATGCAACTCCTGTCACGCGCCAGGATGCCGCGTCCACTCTAACGCAACAGATTAGAGCATGGGGGAAGAGCCTTCCAGGCTCTTGATGCAACTCCTGTCACGCGGCAGGATGGCGCGTCCACCTTACCGCAACAGATGCGAGCATGGTGGAAGAGCCCTCCAGGCTCTTGATGCAACTCCCGTCACGCACCGGGATGGCGCGTCCACTTTAACGCAACAGATTCGAGCATAGTGGAAGAGCCTTCCAGGCTCTTGATGAAACGCCACAATCACGCGCCAGGATGGCGCGTCCACCTTACCGCAACAGATGCGAGCATGGTGGAAGAGCCTTCCAGGCTCTTGATGAAACGCCACAATCACGCGCCAGGATGGCGCGTCCACCTTACCGCAACAGATTCGAGCATGGTGGAAGAGCCTTCCAGGCTCTTGATGCAACTCCTTTTTTCGACAAGCCCTATTCGCCATGAATATCGTATTTATTATTTTGTTATTCCAACTGCTGTAATATTTCGCTAAAGAACAACGACTAAAACCTGTCGAAAGGATTATGCAGGCAACTTATAGAGTGGCCTCGTATTGAATACATAGATCACAAAATTGGAAAGAATCATGAGCGAAAACAAAAAAAACATCTCAACCCTGACTCTGGCTGCAGCAGGTTCCATTGTCCTTGGCAGTATGACTCTGGCCGCTGGCACAGCAGAAGCCCGCGTCAGCGATTTTCAGTCACTTGGTAGCGGCGCACAACTGCGCAGCAGTGTTCTGAATCTGAATGGCATCGGCAATCAGAATACCGTCAATGAAAAAGACAGCGCCGAAGGAACCTGCGGCGAAAAATCCGATCCAGCTCCGGAAGACGACAAGGATGGCGGCGAAGGAAAATGTGGTGAGGGCAAGTGTGGTGAAGGCAAGTGCGGTGACGCCCAATAAGCAGGACTGAATACATTCTATTGTGTCCTTTGTTGCCCTTTCGCATCCTCATGCACGGAACACAAAGGACACTTTTGACGGAGATACATTATGTTTTCTGGCGTCGGTTTGGGATTTCGTCGGGACCTGGCCGATATTCTGCTTGATAGCTCCCTTAATCGAAGTACGGCAGCCAAAACAGCGACTACCAGCAAACCTGACTTTATCGAAATTACTCCAGAAAACTGGCTCGGTATCGGTGGCAAATGGCATCGGGCAATCAGCCAGGCCCAGGAACAATATACTCTTTCAGCTCACGGCCTTTCGCTGTCACTTGGCAGTTCCGAACCTTTGGATCTGGATTTTCTCAAGCAGTTAAAAGACTTTTTCCGGCAATTTCCTGTCAGCGTATTTTCCGAACATCTTAGCTACGCCAAATGCGGCAACGCCCACCTGTACGACCTGCTCCCCGTCCCATTCCGCGAAGACGCAGTTAAGCATGTTGTCGAGAGAATTCGCTTTGTTCAGGATTTCCTTGAAAGACCCATCGCCATTGAAAATGTTTCCTACTACACCCCGCTGGCGCCGGAGATGACCGAAGCCGAGTTCGTCCGCGCCGTAGTCGAAGAGAGCGATTGCCAACTGCTGCTTGACGTCAACAACGTCTACGTTAATGCCTTCAACCACAATTACAACGCCCGCGAATTTATCAACTCCCTACCTCTGGAGCGGGTGCGCTACATTCACATGGCTGGCCACGAACAAGTAGATGAAACACTGATCATCGACACCCATGGAGAAGCTATTATCGAACCCGTATACGACCTCTTTGCCTACACAATGAGCAAACTACCTCCAGTTCCTGTCCTGCTTGAAAGAGATTTTAATTTCCCCGACTACGCAGAACTTGAAGAAGAGATGGCGCGGCTCAATAAAATCATGTCAATGGTGCAGCAGAACGTAATCTCTGAAGATTTCCACGAACCAGACGACAACCGTCCCGATAGCAACGGATTTTAAGCATGAAACTGAGACCTGAGACTGTACTCGCTCAAAAGCAACTGGCAACCTACTGCCTGAATGCGGCTCAGCAATCAGTTCCTGATACTCGTGTAGAACGCCTGCCCGTTTATCGCCGCCTGGTGTTCAATCAAGTAATAAACACTCTGAAACGAACTTACCCACTGACAGCCGCCATTTTCTCCGAAGAAATTTTCAAAGAAATGGCAGAGGAATTTTTCTCCAGACACGAATGTCATAGTCCATTTTTGTGGCGCATGCCGGAAGATTTCTACAAATATGCCGTATATGCCCGATGGCATGAGAAGTACTCATCACCCGCACTGCTGGACCTGTTACTTCTTGAATGGCTGGAAATTGATGTGTTCATGATGCCGGACTTCGCGATCCCGAAACTAAAACCACAGGGTGGTCTTGCAGAAGATATTCTGGTGCTAAATCCACACCATCGGCTAAACCATTTTCAGTATCCGGTTTTCTCTCGTTCATTGGACGACGCCACCAAAACCCCCGGCAACTACTTTCTTGTTACTTATCGTCACATGGAGACGCTAAAAGTGCGGTTTATGTCCTTGCCGCCAATATACGCCCTGGCGATCGAATCACTTAACAAGCAGCCTCAAACCTGGAAGATGGCAGTTTCCACTGCCAGTACACTACTGAGGCAGGATATCCCGCAACATGGTCTGGAGTTTATCGAACATGCCTTGTCCTGCGGGCTTTTTGCGGGTTTTGCCGCCTCCCCCCGGTAACCCAACCTCCGCTGAGGTCTCAACCGGTAGATCAACATAATTCGAGGCCAGCTGGCCAAGATTCTTCACCGAATCGACAAGCTCTTCAGTCGAATTTACGGTCTCTACTGCCGTGTCTTGGTATCCAGTCGTATTATCAATATTCTTCGCTTCAACTATGTGATCGATCGACCCCAGCTTTTCAGTATACTCATCGACACCAAGAATACTGCCATGACCATCATCAAAATACATAACCCTGTCATGAAGCTTCACATATATACGAGGTCCTTCACTGCAAAGGCGATAACCATGAGGCACTTCCGACTCAGGAGAAAAATATCGTCGTCCCCCACTGGCATCGCAATATGCGAGAGTTTCGATCTCTCCACAGGGACTCCAGCCTGCAAGGTCGATATTGGCACTGGCATAACGAATTTTCGTTGAATCCCGATCGCTGCACCACTTGATGATCGCGTTTTCTGGCTCTTCGCCAGTATAACCACTGCTACGCTGGACATTAAATGAGTCGGTCTCCGCCTCGACAACAAAAACCGGAAAGCAAACGATAGCAATACAGAGAAAGGAAATAGTGTGAATGATTCTTTTAAGGACAGTCATTTACCGAGTCCAGCAAAACAAGGCGTAGATAAATCGATTGAAAAAAGGAAGCCAAATCATCTTCCCGCACTCGAGATAAAAACTGGGTGGAGACGAAGAGAAAAACTAATGAAAACCAAGAACCTCTAAGACAAATTGAAATTTGCTGAAGTCAGAAGGACCCACAAACAAAGTTATGCCCCCATCTGACTTCAGCAGAAAACCTGTAACCTGAAAAATACCCAGACTCTCCGCTCCTAAAAAAATTATCGTCTTCTCCCCCGTTTCACTTGAGCTTTTCCTGAAAAATATTCTCCAAACAAACCTGATTGCAACAAACACTCAACCTTCAAGACCAGCGAGCCGACTTACAACCTGAGTAGTGCTAATCAAACTCCCTTAATCCTGGAATATCAGATGTTTAACATCGACGACATTGATGACGACCTCAATTTTTCTCTCTCTGAAGAGGAGAAAAAGTCGATTTCCGTTTTAGTTGTAGATGAATCTGCCGGAGAACGGGGAGTGCTGCGTCTGGCCTTAAATAATCTTGGATTTACTCCTGTTCGGGATGCCGGCAATTTTGCTCAAGCGCTTGAACAACTCTCCGCAGAAAATTACACCCATCTTCTATTTTCAACAAAATCAGGTCATGAAGCTTCACTTGCATTCCTTCGTCAGAGTCTGGAACTTCGGGAGGCAATCATTGCAATTCCTGTTGCTAAAACAGCAGCCACAAATGAAGTATTCAATATGATTCGCTTCGGTGCTCGAGGCTACCTATTACAGCCATTCAGCTCAGACAGCCTCAACCGCACTTTTAACATTGCGACCAAAGCTGAACCTGTCCCTGAGCTTGTCAACGCCCTGCAGCACAGCACCAAAGCCTTTGCGCAAATAACTGCAAACTGCCTCGATAAACTTGTCCAGGCCCTGAATGATGACAAAAACAAAAGATCATACGAAGATATTCTCGACTTGCGCCGCACAATGAAGCAGGTCGCCCTGCTAGGGCAATCACTGAGTCATCTTGGCTACAATGACTTTGTAAAACACGTAAATAGCTCATTTATGGAGATCTCCCGCAAACGAAGGTCCAGACTTGGAATACTGCGAACCAAACTGGAGCAGGAACGAAATTCGAGAATATAGTCGTCAGAATTTCAATTTCCCTTACCTGGCTTGCGCGCCACTCCCTTATAGTCATCGCATCAAAGATGAGAGAACTCGGGAAAATCTAAAGGCCATGACTATATCCCTCTGAACAATGTAGATTTCAGACCTCCACCCGCCAACTCGGAAATCACACAGACTATTTGCCGGACATGCGGCATTCCCATATAAGAACGCTATCGAAGGTCGAACCCGAAAATACCCTTTTGAGTAAATTGAATACAGTTATGCACACTACTCCGAACGAAAACGAAAAGCTGAGTCTGGTTATTCCAGTTTACAACGAAGCTGACCACCTGCTGAAATTTCTTGAGCTTATCGACAAGAAGGAATTTGGCATCCCCAAAGAGCTGGTTATAATTGACGACTGTTCCCGCGATGGTTCGTCCGATATCCTCCGGCAATTCAATTTCAACTCCGAAGTCAAGCTAATTAAACAAACTGTCAATCAAGGGAAAGGCGCCGCTATCAGATTAGGTTTTGATCAGGCTACCGGAACAATTATCGGTGTTCAGGATGCTGACTTCGAATATCTCGTCGACGATATAGAAAAACTTGTCGCCCCTCTTATCGCCGGCAGAGCTGATGTCGTCTACGGTTCACGATTCTCCCGGGGAGGCACACAGGTACATCGCACATTTCATTACCTGATCAACCGCTTTCTGACGATGATGAGCAACCTTTTCAGTGGCCTCTACCTGAGTGACATGGAGACCTGTTACAAATTCTTTCGCTCCGACGTAATCAAGAACATCAACCTTGAATCAGATCGCTTTGGCTTTGAACCAGAAATTACCGCAAAGATCGCGCGTTTGAAACTGCGCGTCCAGGAAATGCCTATTTCCTACTTCCCGAGAAACTACATTGAAGGAAAGAAGATCACCTGGAAAGATGGTCTGGCGGCACTTCGGCATATAATTTATTTCAACCTGACCCGAAAGAAAACTGATTATAAAACCGACCTGCCCAATGACTACATCCCCAAAGGACAGCACTGGCTCTAACCCGGATGTTGCACGTAAGCTTAAGCCAAATATGAAAATTGTCGCACTTGATACTGCCGTTTCTGACTTTGATGACCTGAAGTGGGAAATTCTATCTTCACTAGGTGAGTTTTCAGCATTCCCCAGAACTACGAATCTATCTATTGACGAACGCGCAAAAGACGCCCAAGCCCTGATAGTCAACAAAGTTGTACTTAATCGTGAAATAATTTCTCGCCTGCCAGCACTTCGTTATATTGGAGTCTGCGCCACTGGCTATAACAACGTCGACATAGCCGCAGCACAAGAACGGGGCATTGCCGTCACTAACGTTCCTGGTTACTCAACGGCTTCTGTCGCCCAACTGGTCTTTGCCTTTATTCTCGAACACTATTCACGTGTCAGCGAACACTCGGAGGCAGTTATCAGCGGTAGCTGGAGCAACTGCCCAGATTTCAGTTTCCAAACGACACCGATCCGGGAACTTGCAGGAAAAACAATCGCAGTCGTTGGCTGGGGAGCCATCGGTCAGGCCGTTGGGCGAATTGCTGAAGCCTTTGAAATGAAAGTAGTAGCCACCTCCGTTCCAGGACGGACCTATCAAACTTGCGATATCTGTAGGGTGCCTTTCGTTGAAGCCTTGGCATCTGCCGATATTGTAACTCTCCACTGTCCTTTAACAGATAGAACAAAGGAACTCATCAACAGCGAAAGTCTTGGGTTCATGAAAAAATCTGCGCTACTTATTAACACCGGACGCGGCCCCCTGATCAACGAACAAGCTCTGGCCGATGCATTAAATTCGGGCCAGCTTGCCGCAGCCGCACTTGACGTACTCTGCCAGGAACCTCCTGGCAGAGACAATCCACTTCTATCCGCGGCCAATGTCTGCATTACACCACACATTGGCTGGGCGACAAGAGAAGCACGAGAGAGACTTCGCCAAGCCGTTTACAACAATCTTGCGGATTATTTGGCAGGCAAACAGACAAACCGGGTTGATTCTTAAGCCGGAAATGCGGACTTTGATAAAACTGTTGCAGTGGCGAATTCTGGGTAATGTCTGCATTATGGGTGTGTTGAAAAAACACACCCATAATGCAGACAGCGTAAGCTGTAGGCCTGCGTGCTAAAAAGAATATCAAGCGCAGTAAATGTAGGGAAAAACTAATAGAGGGGAGATTTTTCGTATTGGAGATACAAAAAAGTGGATTGACGGTAGTCAATCCTGGCGAAATGCTAATTTCGCAACACTCCCATTATTGGGCGCCTCGCGAGGCGCCCTTACATCTACATCTTTTTTTACCGATCTCCAGAACGACATCGGCAAAAAAAAGAGGGGCACAAGGCCCCTCTTTTTTACAACTTGCAACTTCAACTTAGAAAGCAATCACGCTTTCAACCATGAAGCCCTTGAATTCCGCCCCGTTCAATATATTTGAGGATGGGAAGTCACTGAACTGCTGATCAACATATTCCAGCTTGCCCAGCATGTTGTTTGTCAAGAACCAACCAAGACCAAACTGCCAGCGATCCACTGTAACGTCGTCTGTTGAACCCTTAAGTGGTCCTTGGACCAGGTTGTAACGAGCGCCCGCATAAAAATTCTCCGTGCTGCCAAAACGATAAACAACCTCAGCAACATATTGATCAAATGAACGATCCTCGGACTCGGTATTATCACGACCATCGGCATTTTCGTAAGTTCCCATGACTTCCAGGCCTTGGAACTTGGCAAAAGCATTGAACATGATTGCTGTCAGCTTGTTCTTCAAAGCTGGATCAAATCGCCCTGAACGAAACTGACTTGCTGTAGCAAGATGCTCGGTCACAAAATAATAACGGGAACCTGCTCGGTCACCGGCATATAATCTGGTACCTGCCGACTCACCAGTATTATAAACCGAACCGGTAAAGCGCAGACGAAGGTCATCAGTGACCTGGTCATCCCATCCCAACTTACCCAGTACTGATACTCCATCGCCATCGCCATCAGCAACGTTCTGATTCAGTTTTCCATTACTGGCGCCCACCATAGCCAAAAAGCCATTAGCGCGAGCATAGATTTCGGTACCAACTTCGGTACTGAAAGAGTCCATAATGGTGTTGCCAATAAATGGGTTATAAATACCCTGAGCGTTGTCACTACGGCGAAAGTGCAGGTCGCCGTAGTTTACTTCCATGTGACCAAGCTTGATGGTTACATATTCCATCAGACCACTTAAAAACCCTTCATCAACAAGATCAAGACTGTCAACCAAAAGATATCCATCCTTTACATATGGTTCGTTATGGTGACGGGAAGAAAGGTAAGTTCTCAAGTGCGAACGAACTCCCTTTGCCAGCTGGACATCGATGTCCATGTTCGCAGTAGCGAGGTTGAAATTGTTATCAATTTCAACAAGCTCATTCAAATTTTCGCCAGTATCAGGATCAAGCTTCTCATCTGCAGTATTGTGATGATTAAGCCCCTGCCATTGCAGTGCGAACTGTCCACCTACTCGTCCCTTCACTCCGTCAAAAGCTACGCCTTCCTCCTTGGGATCTTCGAACACATTCACACCTCTCTTGTCACGAGCGCGAAAATGCGAAAGGTCACTATTGACTGCCCCCAGATCAATGGTCTGCGCGCTGACTGACGCCGCACATCCCAAAAACAGACAGGCAGCCGTCAAATAAATTCTGTGATTTTTCATAAACCCTCCTAATGGAATACCAAGCCACACCACACAGTGTAACTTTTGAATATCTCTATTCGGAGATACGTATTCGCACAACCCTATATCTGCTATAAAAATTTCTTATCAACCGCCCCCTGTAAGTTTTGCTGTTGCAAAATCGGGTGTTAACCCGCAAACTTCTGCCGCGCCGAGAAACAATCTCTCCGCAAAAGATACCCAGATCTATCCTCAAGGAGGGAACATGCTCAACGTCAACAAAACCCCTTATGGAGTGCCAGTCTACCTGTCAAAGACCCTCGTCCTCCTCTCTTCCACCTTACTTCTTGCCAACTCGGCATTTTGCGATGAATCGGTTCCTGCTAAAAATCACGACAACAAAATAATTGTCTCGGGAGATTCCACCCTGCACCACTGGACGATGGAAAGCTCAGATCTGAAAAGTGAACTGGTCCTCACATCCCCCGTCCATTCTGTTGTCGACCTCGAAAACGTGCAGCCAGAAAAATTGGTTGTGAGAATCCCCGCTGAATCCTTAAAAAGCGGCAAAGGAGACATGGATGACAAAGCTTACGAAGCTCTAAAGAGCGACAAAAATCCAGAGATTATCTTCACCCTGAGCACCCTTAAGCCTATCAAGGAAAAAACAACCGCAACCTCGGTAAGCTATCAGGCACAGGGAGATCTTCAGATTGCTGGCACAACGAAAAGCGTGTCTCTTGAGGCCACCGTAACTCCAAACGAAGATGGCTCTCTGAGTGTAGTAACCGGAACAGCTATTGACATGACTGAGTACGACATGGAGCCACCGAGTGCGATGATGGGTATGATTACCGCTGATGAAAAGGTTGATGTCAAAATTGAAGGCAAACTGGCACAGTAATTACATCTAAAACCGTCGTCCGCTATTCAGGTGCAGGTGCCATCAACAGCATCTGCACCTCTGCAACTATTCCGCATGAAAATTTTTCCGCACGCACAATTACCAAATCTTCGTAAATCGTTATGCTGAACCCTCTTTCTCCTCGCGAGCCCCTGAGAACACTTACCGCTAAATTTCTTTTCGGCTGTTCCTTGATTTTATTAAGCGCGATAAACCCCAATCACGGCCTAACCGAAGAAATACCGAAAACCACCCTTCGCCTCGGCAAAGAAAGTGTCATGAAAATTTCGGGGTCAGCAACAATAACTGACTGGATTTGCGAAAGTCATTCTCCTGTCGGTGAATTCGTCCTGCCCTTAACCAAAACCGACCTCGACCGCATGTACGATGAAATTCTTTCGCCCGGTGGTCACCCCGGTCAGTCTACCGTCGACGCCTCAAACCTGCTGAACAAGTACAATAAAAGTGTAACCGCCTTCCTCAACGTCATGGTTAAGTCTTTTGACTGTGGCAACCGGCTGATGGAATCCGATATGTATGCAGCAATCAAGGCCGATGCATACCCGCAGGTCCGATATCGCCACTTCGGACTTGGCGTATCTCTGGCGAAAACTGTTTCCCAAAAACAAGCCGTCTCGATTGTGTCATTCGGACTGCTCGAACTTGCCGGCGTTAAAAAAAAGGTAGAAATTGAATTGACGATTGAAAGACTAGACTCTGGAAAGTTTCTACTCAGTGGCCACAAGGACTTGAGAATGAGCGATTTTGATATCACCCCTCCCACAGCACTATTTGGTCTGATTAAAACCAGCGATAACTTCAGATTGACATATGCGCTGGTGGCCAAGTCAGTTCCCTGAACCTATCCCAGAAATTACACTTTTATATTTTCGAGATATCCTCGTTCATCTTTTGCCGCTAAAACTAAACCTGAGGCCACCTGCCACAAGATAAATCAACAAAGAATTCATAACTATCATCGCTACAGCAGAAAACGGTCCAATATATAGTTTGGGAACATACATAATCCAGGGCCAAGCAAAAAACAGTAGCAAAACCCCACCTTCACCGGAGTCAGCAGGATTTGTCGCAGCGCTGTACATTAACCAACCAAAAACTGCCACGGCGCTCCCGAGGAAAAATCCTGAAAATAAAAACCCGCTTTTTGATAATCTCAGCTCAAGCTTCATTGATCAATTTCCATACATTCCAGTAATCTACTCTCTCGAACCAAAACAGATCTAACCATATTGCTAAAAAATCCTGCTGACAACATTCGAACTAGTCAACCCGTATATATAGTCCAGAACTGTCACGCGCCAGCAAACCAACACTTTCAAGTTCCGAAACTACTGGGATGATCTCACGCATGCCACACCCAAGTTCATCGGCAATTTCACCTGCGGACAAAGATAAAAAAGGTGAAAACAACGCCAAAACATTCACCGCCCGAGCATCAGGTAACCTTCGTGATGCTTCAATAATGCCGTCATCTCTACCAATGCCCGGATCACCAAGGAACTCTGCCAGCGCCTGACGCGAATGCAGGAGGACTGCGCCATCGGCTACCAATCTATGCCCACCCAGAGACGCCCCGCAGTCATACGCCCCAGGTACCACACCAATATCAATGCCGAGCTCGATGGCCATACGAGCGGTTATCAATGAACCGCTTTTTTCACCTGCCTCAACCAATATCAGCTTGTCAGCCAGAGCAGCAATCAGTCTGTTGCGTTCACGGAAATAGTTGCGACAAGGCGCCGCATCTACACCATATTCGCTAATGATCAGTCCACCTACATCCAGTAAATCCTCAGCCAACGGACGGGAGCCTAATGGAGAGATGTTTTTCAAACCGCCGGCAATCACAGCAACTGGTGGAGGCATTGATAACACTCCAAAATCATCTGGGGTGTTTTGACCATGCCGTTTAGACTTGCCACAAGCAGATGAGTGAACAGCCCCCTGGTGCGCCGCAAAATCTATCCCACGGGCCAAACCGCTGATCACCGCCTGCCCGGCCACAGCACTATCCTTTGCTATTGAAGCGGCTACCCTCTTCCCGTAGGCAGTACAGCTTCGTGAACCGACAATCGCTACCGTCGGTGCGTCTGCAAGCCTCTCCCATACTTCCGGCCCGGAACGAGACAGATAAAATATCACTGGTGGCGGGTCATAGAGTCGTAACAATCGCTTTGGATATTCATTCTGAAAGATCGTAAGCACTCCTCCACCGTTTCGCTCGAGGCCTAACCGCGTCTCTGTTATTCGAGACAGACCAAGCTGCGAACTCGTCAACCAGCCCGGCAAATCACTCGACAGCTGATCCGATTGTAAAAAACGCCGGGCGATAGCCGCAAGTTCCACCCTACGGTTACGGCCAAAGCCATTCTCCGCAGCCTCTACCACCAATTTCTCTATAGACAAGAGATTGATATTTCTCATGTTTTACCCCAAAACCCCCATCAAAAGATAAAACTATTTTTTGAAGCGGTATAATTCACAAGTCAGAAGTTTAGCTATTAAGCAACGGACCATAGTCTGTCGATAGTACCTGACAGAAGGAACTAACAGTTCCGTTCTGCTGCTCGATATATCGACATTAATCAAAGGAGAATTTCACTAATGTACGTGGTCGTCCTTCATGATGCTGTGGATGCAAACGACAATGGCCGCAATAATCTTCGCGCAAAAATCGCCAGCGAATTTAAAATTGCACCCGCCACTGTAGAAATTGTTTTCCGCGAATTCCCTGCAATCGTGAAAAAGGGACTATCTGCTAATCAAGCATCGATATTAAAGAAAAAAATCGAAAGTATCGGTGGCATCGCCGAAATAATTGCGGCTGACGAAGATCAGTGCATAACAAATGCCCCAGCACAAACCCCTCCTTCCTTAACCGTGCCTGTCAGGGCTCCTCAACCGACAACGACCTCAACAACAATGAGCCTGCAATTTGCTGATGAAGACGAACAACCATCACCCAACGACGAAACGAACTACGAAAGCAACCCTGAACACAGTGAGAAATACCAGAGCCTGGCCGACGAACTGATATTTGATGACGAAACTGAACCTGCCGCAAAATCCGTCAAAGGCGAACAGTCCTTGAATGAAGTCATGAAAATGCCGGCCAAAGCAGTGAAATCAGGAATGGGTACAACTCCACGAGTTATGCATTCCTCTGCCGACCGGAATCTTCCCAGCGTACAACATTCCAGCATCAGCGAGACAATCAGTCTCCAAAAACTCCAGGCGTCAATCTCTGGCGCCACAACCGCACACGAAGAATCATCAATTCGCTCAATCTCGGTAGAAGAGCTGGAAGAGGAGCTTGAGGAAAGTGGTTTGCGCTCAACCGCAGAAATTGCGCTTGAGGAAATCTCATCAGAAAACTCTGCCGCGAGTAAGCTACTTCGCTCGCTAAATTCGCCAAAAGGAAAGTTGCTTGTCGGTTTTTTTGCGGTCAGTCTTCTATCCGTTATTGTGCTGCTGATTACCTTCTTTCCGGGTGGTAATACAAATATTGATAAATCCTCGCTGATTATCACAAACATAGATGCAATGCTGAAGGAGCAATCAACAATATTGGCGAGCAACAAAAAAGCCAATGCTGGCAATGAACAAATAAAAACCTGGTCGGCAAAAGTGGAAGACAAGAATTTCACTTCGGAAATTATAGTTAAAACAAGTAGCAATACAGTTAAAGAACTGCAGCTTCGAGTAACAGGCGCACCACCCTTCTCCCTCTCAACAAAGCAACTGGTCGCAGGTACGGTCAGGCGACCTTGGCTAAACGAAATTATTGTCGAGTTTACAGCCGACGAAGTAACTATAGAAGAAATTGAACCTGGACATCTATTCTTCCGCGCCCTAAAGGACGCCCGAGTGTTTCTCGAAGATGATTCCGGCAAAAATCGGCTCACAGGAAAAACAATTATCAAAGGCACGATTAATCTTAAAGAGCATACCATTGACGGCAACTGGTCCGTGAAACACGGTGATCCATCAGCACTTAACGATTTGTCCGGCAATGCCGCCAAACGCCTGGGAAGTAATGATATTGCTTTCAGTTATGGTTCATCGTTTTCCATCTCTGGCCTGTCCGGGACCAATCTCTGATGTTTTAGGCGGGAAACCATATTACACTCGTCATAAGGACGTAATATCTAAAACTCGGCAGCTAATTCTGACCGATCTGCGGGATTACGTGCAACATCTGGGTCCGCCATTACCGTTGAATATTTTATGCGGCTTGTGCTCTCCGCCCCTTAAGGTGTAGATAAGCCAAAAGCATTAAGTGCAGAATATCATCTCGGTAATTCCAAGAAACCAGCCGAAAAATATCAGTTTTTCTGTTGATGGAGATCCTCCAGACAAAATAAAGTTAATCTGCCTCACTGTTTTAGCGTAGAAATCCAGAGTAACCGACTTTCCACACTGTTATATTGCCCAATGAATAACTCTCACCTCACACCGACAAGACGCACAAAGATCGTTGCCACCATTGGTCCAGCTTCCGCATCCCCGGAAGTAATTGCCGCAATGATTAAAAATGGCCTGAACGTCGCCCGGATGAACTTTTCTCATGGAACTCATGAGGGCCATAGTGAGGTGTTGCAAACCGTTCGCCGTGAAGCACGGCGCCTCGGGCGTCACATTGCAGTATTTCAAGACCTCTGTGGACCTAAGGTCCGTATAGGCAAAGTCGAAGATGATAAAATTCCTCTGATTGATGGCAATGAAATAAGACTATGCTACGCCACCGCCTCGTCCCCTTTAGGAAATAGCGATACAATTTACGTTGAAGCCTTCGACCCGGTAAAAGTGGTCAAACCCGGAGAAAAGGCCCTCCTCTCGGATGGGCAAATCGAACTTGTAGCAGAACGAGTAACCAAAGATGCGGTTATTTGTCGTGTAAGTTCTGGTGGGGAACTGCGCTCCCGCTCGGGTATATCGGTGCCAGAATCGCAACTGGACCTCCCCTGTATTACTGAAAAGGACAGAAAAGACGTCGTCTGGGCAGTGGAAAACAAGGTCGACTACATCGCCCTGTCATTTGTGGCCAGCGCCAGGGATATTGTCGATCTGCGAAGGCTGATCAAGGAACTGGGAGGCTCAATCCCGATTATCGCCAAAATTGAACGGGCGACAAGCATTGATAACATGGTTGAGATTATCGAAGCTTCTGATGCCGTGATGGTTGCCAGAGGAGATCTCGGTCTTGAACTTCCTTTGGAAAAGGTACCCAGTGCGCAACGACTGATAATCAGAACTTCAAATTTCCGCGGTACTCCAGTAATTACCGCAACGCAAATGCTGCGTTCAATGGTTCATGATGCTAGACCAACAAGAGCCGAAGTCAGCGATGTATTTACGGCAGTACGTGATGGCACTGATTGCGTAATGCTTTCTGAAGAAACAGCGATCGGCAAAAATCCTGGCCACGTCATCAGTGTTCTTGATCGGATCTTGCGCGAAGCAGAACGCGAATGTCAGCTTGAAGGACAAGCCCCGTCGTTTCTTGGAGCAGATCGATCAACTGTCGCCGATGCTGTCTGCTATGCTTCAGCTGGGGCAGCCGAAAAACTGAACGCCGGAGCAATTGTTGCCTGCACCTACTCGGGTTATAGCGCCCGTTTAATGGCAAAATACCGCCCCAGACAGCCGCTATATGGCTTCACAACTGAAGAAAGCACCCTTAATCGCATGTCAATTTACTGGGGTGTGCAGCCCGTGCACGTTCGCTCTACAGATGGCACAGGAGCAGAGGAAGAAATCACAAATGCTCTGGAAGTATTGCGCGATGAGCATAATCTTAAACCAGGAACTCGGGTCGTTGTCACTGCCGGACTTAGATCTCAACAAAGCGGTAGCACTTCGTTAATGCAGGTTCGTGAAATCCCAAGACCTTAACCCTGTACTGCACGTAGTATTGATGTTTATATTGATATGTTCCCGCAGGGGCGCCTCGTAAGGCGCCCAATCACGGGAGAGTCTCACAAGAAATTATATTGTCCTTGCAAATTCAAGGGTTAAGCAGCAACAGCAATATCCGTGACAACTTCATGAGTCATGGCAGCCTGCAACAACTCTTCAGCCATCGAGGTTACGTTGAAACGCCAAAACAATTGCTGAGGAACTTCAGAGGAAAGAAATCGATCTACAAGTTGACCCGACGGAGTTTGTGAATTGCACAACTCAACGTCACCACCAAAACCAGCAATCCAACATTTATCTCCCTGATAAAGAATGGAATGAGCTTTTTCCTTAATCATCGAAGGAAAACTACCCAAAACCTTCAGTGCAATCCCTCGTTCTTTAAGAGACAACACACATGCAATTGGCAGCAAATCCTCAAGGACATAACATCGCCGACCGCGGCGAAAAGTCTTCCCGGTTGGACTACCGACACCACTACTTGCGAAAAAAGTAAACTGACTGAGAACAAGCTTCCTGTGAGGGAAAAGTTTCAATAGAATTTCCCTTACCTCTGTGGCGCTAAATTCAACATCTGTAGTCATCGCACAACCAGCTTCAATTTAATTGGATTTATACTTTTCCCCTGATGTATTCAGCCGAATCATTCGCCACACATCCCAAAGTGCTTTTATTTTAAGTAGTTTTAATGAATTGCGAAACCCTTAAAAACACTAAAAATAAACTTTCTTTACTTTTTTCAAATCGACTCCATGAATCGGCACACTTTGCATGATTAAAACAATACGCTTTACGGCCACCTAAAATCTTGCATGTTCTCCCGAGCTGTTCTATTTGCATGACTTACGGCTAGTCGGCACTAATTCACAGTCAAATCCACTGTAATTAATCTATCATCAGAAAGGCCTGAAGCCCCGGTCTGAGCCAATACACTTAAGCAATTGAGGAGCACAGTATTAATGGAAGCCAGCTTGAACAAAATTGATGCGGCAAAATTGGCGGGGGTATCCGTTGAAACTCTAACCCAATACTGTGATTTTGGCCTACTTAAGGCAGAAGAGAGAAACGGCGAGAAATTCTTCCGCCGTGCCGATATCGCCACAGTTTTTCACCTGCAAAATAACGATGGACCTGCATTTGGCTCCGCCGCTGATAAAGGAACATTTCCCGAGAAGGAGATAAAACCAACCCCAAATGACCATCAATCGCCACCAGACAGTG
>JAQTWB010000059.1 GCA_028689495.1 bacterium
TTAACGACCTGCCCGGATTTTCAACAAATTCTTATGGGTTGCTGACCGTTGACGCCGGCAACGCTGAAGTCGACGGACGGATGACCTATTATCGGCTGGATGGTGATACATGGGGTGACGAGTTTGACTTTGTCTATTCGCTGGAGCTGATGCCGGGGGTGGTCGGTGAAACTAATGGTGCCTGGAATATGTATGTGCCAGGAAAAAGGCTGTCTGGGGGTGCCGAGCTCCAGCTCGGCGCCGAGCTGGAGCTCGGCACCCCAGTAACGATGATTTCGGCTCCTACCTCTAATTCGAAGGTTGGCACAGCCACAGCGATGATTCCAACCATCACCCCCAATTGGTTATCCATCGCCAATCTAGACAGTTCCACTCGCAACTTCACCATTACTTATCGCGACCAAACTGGCGATATTATCACCACCGCAACACTTGTTATCCCATCGCTTGGTAAACGCGACATTCAGGCGGGTCACGAGTTCTCAACATCCGGAGCGGTTGGTTTAATTAGCATCACACCGGAGAGCAACTCGGTTCCCTACATTGCCACAGTGTCGCGCTATGGCGACAACTTTGCCTTTGCCGTTCCGACTCGTTCCGGCACTGAAGCACAAGTCATGTTACCTGCCGGCGGCGAAGGTTTGAATGTGCTGGAGCTGAGTAACGCGAGTAATGTAACTAATCACGTCGAGCTCAACTGGTACGATATGAACGGCGCGTTGTTGAAAACTGAGATAGCGCATTTACCGCCGTACTCCCAGCAGCATTTCATTCCTGCTGATGTCCTACCGGAGGGCAGTTACGGCTCGGTGGTAATTACGGCGGGCAACAAAATTATAGCTGGAGCAGCGAGCTATCTTTACAACAATAGCGGTATCGCTACAGCACACTATCTCGATGGCCGGGAAAATTTTGGCAGGGTGTTATCCGGCACTTATAACACTTACCTCGAGATGGATAATTGGCTGCGCCTGACCAATCGGTCATTGTTGATGGAAAACGTGCAGCTTGATTTTGGTGGGGGAGTTACGGATTTCATTCAGGTTCCCGCTCATGGACGTCGGGATATACTGGTTCCCTCAGGCGCCTCAGTTTTGTCCGCCGAGGCTGCCTACGGTGGCTTTACCCTGGAGGCATCTGTTTCGGGAGCAATATCTGTGAGTCTTGTCAGGAATCGTCTGACGGTAAATGGACCTGATTTCCAGACTGTTTTGCCACTGAGGTGACTTCTCCCTAGGCATTTTCTGGCGTCCATTCTGATGCTCGTTTTGGCAAAATCCGACATAGCATTGACGTATCAGTTTGATGAATGTAGGATTCCGCCTCTCTGTGGCACCTGTGCGTCAAAATACATTGAAATCAGGTAGTTACAGTGTCCCTGAAGGCGCGTAGCTCAGCGGGAGAGCATTTGCTTGACGTGCAAAGGGTCGGCGGTTCAATCCCGCCCGCGCCTACCAATTTTATATTGCGGATATTATATTGCGCAGACTTAGGAGTTTATTATGCCGAAGATGAAGACAAACCGCGGTGCGGCAAAGCGGTTCAAGAAGACAGGTGGCAGTGTTATTCGCCGTGGTAAGGCTTTTCGTCGACACATTCTGACCAAGAAGACAACAAAGACCAAGCGCGATTTGCGCCAGCCTGGAATTGTTCATGCTTCAGATGTGAAGGAAGTTCTTAAACTCCTGCCTTACTAAGTAGTTGATTGGTGGTCGTTAGCTTGAAAGTTGACGATTTGCCATACCCACTTGTTGGTGTTTGGTTGGAATTTGGAGTTGGTTACAGCAGGCAGCTGGGAATCGGTTCTCAAAGAAGTGTTTTTAGACACAATTACGCCTCAGGCGATTAAGTCTCGGGCCATTTAAACGTTCAGGTAGATAAGATGAGAGTTAAAAGAGGAGTAAAGGCGCGCACAAGAAGAAATCGCGTCCTTGATCTCGCAAAAGGATTCCGCGGTCGTTCAAAGAACACCATTCGTCAGGCCACGCAGCGCGTAGAAAAGTCGCTTGTTTATCAATACCGTGACCGTAAGGCGAGAAAGAGAGATTTTCGCAGCCTTTGGATTACCCGTATTGGCGCAGCAGCTCGCAATTGTGGTTTGAGCTATTCGCGTTTTATGCACGGTCTGGCGCTTTCAGGCGTTGAGATCGATCGCAAGGTTCTTGCTGAACTCGGAGCACGCAGCCCCGAAGTTTTTGCGGAACTTGCTGAAACAGCCAAGGCCGGCCTGCAAAAGGCTGCTTGAGTTTGTATCTGCCCGGGGAAGTTTTCCCCGGGACCTATTCTTTTCTCCCCCGACATAACGACTCCTGATGGACACTGATTCAAGCCGAGTTGAGAGCGCAACTAACCTCAGTGGCCTTCGTGGCTCTGTACTGGCGCTTGTCGCAGTTGCTGATACTGAGGAGGCGCTCGAGCAGCTTCGGACTGAATTGCTGGGCAAGAAAGGCCAGCTTACCCAGGCGATGAAGGAGCTTGGTTCTTTACCGGTTGAGCAGCGCAAGGAAGCAGGTCAAGCGCTGAATCTGATTAAAACTGAGGTTGAGCAGGCACTTTCGCAACGCATCGCCAGTTGTGCTGCAGAACGGCGTGAGGCCGCCCTGCAGTCGGAGTGGATTGATGTGACCCTGCCGGTTAGTGCTCCTCTTTTTACTTCAACAGGTACTCAACATTGTTTGACCAGAGTTCGTCGCGAACTTGAAGAGATTTTTCGTTCGATGGGCTTTAGGGTTGTTGATGGCCCCGAGGTGGAGAAGGAATATTACAATTTTGAGGCATTGAATATTCCGGCCACTCACCCAGCTCGTGATATGCAGGACACTATCTGGACGACTGACGGTAATCTTTTGCGCACACATACCTCGGCGATGCAGGTCAGAGCATTGGAGAGACTTGAGCCTCCGCTTCGCATCGTCGGTCCTGGAAGATGTTTCCGCTACGAGCGGCTTGATGCATCTCATGAGCATACTTTTTATCAAATGGAAGGGATGATGATTGACAGAGATGTCAGTATTCCCAACCTTATCTATTTTATGAAGCGTCTGTTGCGCGAGATTTTTGGCTCGGAGCAAAAGATTCGTCTGCGCCCAGGGTATTTTCCTTTCGTCGAGCCAGGATTTGAGCTTGATATCTGGTTTCAAGGGCGCTGGCTTGAGCTATTACCTTGTGGGCTGGTGCATCCGAGAGTTTTGGAGTCCAGTGGCATTGATTCTTCTCAGTGGCAGGGGTTTGCTTTTGGTCTCGGTTTGAGCCGTCTTGTCATGACGCGTTATCAGATTGATGACATTCGTTATTTTCAGTCCTGTGACCTGCGCTTTCTGAAACAGTTTGCCTGAGCACCTTGTTATGTGTCTCGGGATTACATTCCACCTGCATCAATAAGGATATTTATGCGGATATCCCGTTCCTGGATTGAAGACTACGTAGATTTAAGTGGTGTCAGCAACGCTGATTTTGAGGAACTTGTTACTTCGCGAGTCGCCGAGGTTGACGATGTGCACCTGGTGGGTGCGCCGCTTGAGCATTGCCGGGTGGTGAAAGTTCTGCAGTGTGCCGCGCATCCTTCGGTAGAGAACCTGAAGCTTGCTACGGTAACCGATGGGCAGCAGCAGTTTGCAGTAGTTTGTGGCGCGGCGAACTGTCGAGAAGGATTGTTGACAGTTCTCGCCTCTCCCGGGGTTGGGGTCTTTACCTCGTCAGGAAAAGAAATTGTTGTAGAAGCCCGGGAAGTTCGTGGGGTTTTGAGTAGTGGAGTGCTGTTGTCGGAGGCCGAGCTTGGTCTATCGGCCGAGCATGAGGGGATTATCGAGTGTCCTGCGGACGCCCGTCCTGGCAGTCTCGCCGCCGAGCTTTTTGGCGCGGCGGATACTGTGCTGGAAATTGACAACAAGTCACTTACGCATCGTCCGGATTTGTGGAGCCATTTTGGTTTTGCCCGTGAGTTGTCGGCGATTCTTAAACGGCCACTGAAGAAGGACCTCGACCTGTGGGCCGACGACAGCCCGCAAGGGCGGTCACTGCTGGCTCTTGCAGGTGAGGGACGCAGCCGTTTCTCAACCTGTATTTCGTCGTCCATTTGCCGTCGTTTTGCTGCACTCGAGTTTTCCAATGTTCAGGCCGTGTCTTCGCCATTATGGTTGAGACGCCGTTTGTTTGCTGTTGGCGGTGGGGTGCGCAATCTGCTGGTTGATCTGAGTAACTACGTTATGTTTGATGTCGGTCAGCCGAATCATGCATATGACAGTGCTTTGCTGGAAGGTAACTGTCTTGAGGCAAGACATGCTCGGTCCGGTGAGTCGTTTGTTGCTCTCGATGGCGAGACTTATGAGCTTCAGGTGGAGGATCTGGTTATCGCGGATAGCAGCAAAGTTGTCGGGCTGGCTGGTGTGATGGGTGGTAGCCTTTGTTCGGTGAACGCCGGTACCTCGGGTCTTTTGCTGGAAAGTGCCAACTTCGATCCGGTTGCAATTCGTTTGATGGCAAAGCGTCATCAGTTGCGGACCGATGCTTCCAATCGTTTTGAAAAGAGCTTGTCACAGTATTCGGTGCCACTCGCATTAATGCGCTACAAAGAACTGCTCTGTTCAATAGACCCAGGAGTTAAGGTGGTGTCGGCGATAATTGACACATTCCCTACTCGGCCGGCCCCCCTGAGTGTCAGTTATTCCAATGCAGTTATTGCTCGTCGTCTAGGTGGGAGAGTCAGTCTTGAGGAGATTGAGCAAACATTGCAACGTTTGGGCTTCAAGTCTGACTCCAGTTTTGCGGTTGCTGGTTCAAATACCCAATCATCTACAGATTCTGTCGCACGTTCCGCCTTGGTTCCTTATTATCGCGCGACTCGCGATATCTCGATTGCCGAAGATCTGATTGAGGAGGTTGGACGCATCTTTGGATATGGCAACCTTGGAGAGGATGCGCCACATATCGAGTCTTCAGCTTCGGTTTTGCCCGCGGCTACAGTTCTTGAACACCGGTTGCGCGACTATCTCTCGGGAGCCGGTTTTAATGAGCTTTATCAGTATTCCGCCTATAACCCTCAATACGCTGAGAAGTTGGGTTTTAGTGATGAAG
Organism: bacterium; assembly: GCA_028689495.1. Classification (GTDB taxonomy): domain Bacteria; phylum Bdellovibrionota_C; class UBA2361; order SZUA-149; family JAQTWB01; genus JAQTWB01. Next base: position 5,074 of record JAQTWB010000059.1, read on the forward strand.
ATGCAGTTAAACTTGTTAATCCGGTAGATAGTACTGAGTCGACGATGCGGCAGAGTTCGGTGCCGATGATGATCAATGCTTTGCTGCAGAATGCGCGATTCAATCACAATCAAGCTTTGTTTGAGGTTGGCAGAACGTATCATTCTCGTTCCAGTGATGTATTTGCGGAACGGGCTATCCTTGATTGTTCGTATTTTGGTGATCTGGCGAAACTTGCCTGCTATGAGCGCCGAGTTTTGTCTCTGGGTTACGTATCGGCTCTGGAAGAGGCAAAAGTTGCCTCAAGTTGTCTTCCTGAGGTTTCTGCCGCGACAAGTTTTTATGCGATGGGCAAGTTGTTGCGTCAGGTGCTTGAGGTTTGTGGTGCCGATAGAGTCGCATTTATGCCGATTGAAGAAATGGACTCCCGAACAGATTCGTCTGTGGCACACCCTGTGTCGGCACGAGCGTTGTACGGAGCAAAAAACTGGATGCATCCAGGTCGGGCTGCGACAGTATTTGTTGGTAATGAACCTTTTGGTGTTATTGCTGAAGTTCGGCCGGAGTTTGTCGATGGAGTCCGTGGACGAGTTGTTGTTGCTGAACTTGATCTGGATATGCTGAGAGGGATTGATGCGGGTGAGAAAACATTTCGACACTTCTCCCGTTTCCCCGATTCCTTTTTTGAAATTTCACTGGTGATGGACAAGAGGGAGCATTTCAGTAAAGTCGAGTGTTTTTTGCGCGACCAGCTTCCATCGGAGATCCTACGAGGTCTTGAAGTTGTTTCAGTTTATCAAGGGGCGCCGCTTGGCCCTGATGAGAAGAGTCTTTCAATTAAGCTTTTTCTTGGGAAGGCAGACGCGACGCTCAGTCGCGATGAGTTGAGCGCCATACGCGAAGGGGTTATGCGTCGTGTCGACGAAAGCAAGTATTCCCTGCGAAGTTAGCCCGGAACCGCGCCTGCGAGCCGTTGGCGTGAGCGACGTTCGGGCAATTTTTGAATTGGAGCGCAGTTCGTTTGCCAATCCTTGGACGGAGTTGCAGATCACCGAAGAGCTGAGCTGCGAGCTCAGTTATGGATTGCTGCTTGAATCCGTTGTGGAGCAGGCTCAGGTATTGATGGGCTATGCTTTTTTTCGTCTGCTGGCACCGGAGGCGGAGCTGCTCAAGATATGTGTCAATTCCAGTTATCTTCGCCAGGGCTATGCTGGCAGAATATTAGCCGAGGCTCGAACTGTCTTGCGGGCAAATGGGGTGACTGTGCTGCATCTTGAAGTCAGGGAAAGTAATCTGGCCGCCCGTAAATTCTACCTGAGGGAAGGGTTTACCGAGACTGGAGTCAGACCTCGGTATTATTCCGGCGGGGAGAATGCCATTCTTTATAGTTGTCAGCGCATGTCGGCGCTGGCTGAACTTCCTGGAGGGGGATAATGGTTATCTGGTCGTAGGGTGCGTCCTTTTGGGGAATGTGCAGGTCATCGGGAGAGGAGATTATTCCCGACCTTTGATTGCTTTGTTATTTTGTGATATAAGCAACATCCTTTCAGTCGCATTTTTGACCAAATTGGCTGTGGCCAAGGGTATTTAGGGCTGATGAGGTCGGTCTTTGGACCGCTTTCGGATACCTCGGGCTGACTGAACATGAAACTGTATATTATTGATTGAATATTTCAGTGAGGTTGTTCAGATTGTGATCGGGCTGGGGGTATTTAGCTTAAGGAATGTCCGTTAAGAGAGAAAACTCAAGATAAACAACTCAAAAAACGCAATTCAAAAAAGCAGCGGAGAATTTTATATATGGCATCCAGAGTGAATAAGAGTGAGGCTAAGCCTGTTGCACCTGAGTATAAGAAGGGCGACAAGGTCGTCAAGGCGCCACACGGGGTAGCTATAGTAGATTCAGTTGATGTCAGGACTATATCCGGCTGTAAACAGAAGTTTTATACCCTTACAATTCTTGAAAATGGTGCAAAGATTACAGCCGCTGCGACCCAGGTTGAGACAGGGGAGTTGCGCAAGGTTGTCGATGAAGGCGCCGTTGATGAAATTTATGAAATCCTTCGTGATCGGGATGTGCGTATCGATCAGCAAACCTGGAACCGTCGTAATCGCGAGTACACCCAAAAAATTAATACAGGCTCAGCTTTTGAAATTGCCTCGGTGATTCGGGATCTGGTTGTCCGGCAGTCTGGAAAGGGTCTTTCTTCCAGAGAAAAGGATATGCTCGTCGCCGCTCAGAGTCTGCTGGTTAAGGAGATTTCAATCGCCAAAGCCAGTTCCGAAGAAGTGGTTCGCGAGGAAATGCTGGCTCTCTGCTCCCTCCCTTGAGATATCAGCAGTGCTGAAGAAGCGATTTTTATGGGCGCTGATTCTTCAAAATGACTGCATCAGGTGAAACCAGGAGAGTTGTTGCTCTTTTGCCAGCGGCGGGAAACTCAACCCGCATGAGGCTTGCTTCCGGAGCAGGATCGAAAGTCTCATTGGAAATTTCTCCCGGACTTACCGTATTGCAGTCCGCTTTGTCTCGCTTAAAAGCCAGTAATTGTTTTTCCCATTTCGTCATTGCTTGTCGGCCGAGTGAATCTGTTGAGATTATAGCTCAGACCGGTGAAATTCTTGCCCGTGATAATTTTGAAGTGATTAGCGGTGGCCACAGTCGGCAGGAGTCTGTTCGATTGTTGCTAGAACATGTGCGCGGTCAAGCCGAAGTTGTCGCAGTGCATGACGCAGCGCGACCCTATCCTGGTGTCGAAGCGGTTATGCAGGCGGTACAGGCTGCCTTTACCCGTGGTGGCGCTATTCTTGCGTGTCCTTTGGTCTCAACAGTAAAGTTTGTCGAAGATGGGAAAATTCTACGCACCGTACCACGTGAAAACCTTTACGAGGCTCATACTCCTCAGTGTTTTCGTTTTGACCTGCTTTGGCGGGCACACGAAAAAGCTCTGATTGATGGATATCTTGGAACTGATGAAAGCGAGCTGGTCGAGCGTCTGGGCTTTGCCGTTGAAGTTATTCCTTCTGGACGTGAGAATCTGAAAATTACAGCACCATCCGATTTGTCCGAGTCGATACTCGACCGGACACGATCACCACGATGAAGATGTACAAGGCTCAGGCAAATCTCTGAGAGGCGTGGGAGCTAATAACCTTGAACTTCCAAACAAATTTGCCTTCACCACACCGTGAGCTGAATTTTTTGGAATTCAAGGCGTTCTGACAGTGTCTGTCAGGATAAGTCCGAGCTGGTGCATCTGATTTGTCCTGTTGATCAACTACTCGCAATGTTAATCAACAAATTCCGGGCAATCTGCGGTGCAGCGTTCGGTCGGCATTACACCAGCTCATTATTCGTCATCCCCGGCTTGACCGGTGACCGTCGCCAATGACTATTCGGTGATTGGATAACCAGCCAGTAGAGCTCCGCCCTTACATCCAGTCCCCAAAAATCAATGTCTTGATGCCCATGAGCAATATTTTTCTTTGAGATTGCAACGAATTTTCAAATAACGCGATATTAGAATTGTCGCCCGTATCTTTATGGCTGAAGCAAGTTTCAGCCGTGAATTTGGAGTGTCGCATTTGGGTTAGCAAACCATCGTCGATGGTGGATGCTGCTTGTATAACAAAACTTCACCTTGATATGGAGGAGAGCAATGGTTGTTCGAATTGCAAAAGATATGGTTTCTGAAGTTCGTTCATCTGAAAAAAACATAACAGTTCCCCTGGCTCCGAATGTTACGGTCGGTGGGGTAGATGGGTTCACCCAGATATTGAACAGTCTTCGGGTGCCGCAGAAGGCACCGCTACAGAAGACAGTTGAGGGTGAGGAATTTCGTCAGCTGCTCAAGGCGCAGATAGAGATTCACGACCATAGTTTAAAAGTTAATCTCTTGTCGCGAGCCTTTGAGTCCATTGGCAGCTCTGTCAAACGACTTCAGCAGATGAGTTAGCTTTTATGTGATGATTTTTGGGCAGTTGGCGATGATCTCTCAGGGTGCGATTAGATTGATAATTCTTAAGAGTCGAGTGAGGCAACGAGTCCTCATGGAACATAAATCCAAGCTTGAACAGCGCGAACGTGTGGTCAGAGAGTTTATGCAGATTGGAGATGAAGCATTAGACTGCTCAAACGTGGTTGTCAGGGGGATTGTGTTAAATCAAATTTCCAGAGATTTAAGGCATTCGATTTGTCAGAGTGAACAATTTCTTCAACGTGAATATCTGCTACAGCAAAAGTTGGAAGAGTATGACTGACGAAACATTTACCCAGCCGATAATACTGGTCGCCTCATCATTAGCCCTGTCGCTTTTGCCAATTATTTTGATGAGCATGACGTCGTATTTGAAGTTTTCAATTGTATTTACGGCTTTGCGCTCTGCGGTCGGTGGAGGGAACATTCCGCCGATTTCCGTGGTTGGATTGCTTTCATTGGCTTTGTCGGTTTTTGTTATGGCCCCGGTTTTTTCTGATTCCTGGCAGCGGTTTGAATCATATTTGCCATTGCCAAAAAATATTGCTGCGGAATTTTTTATACGGGTTGGAGCAGATGTTCTAAGCCCTCTGGTTGAATTCACACGACGCAATACAGGGGATGAGGAGAGGAAATTCTTTGTCGAGTTGGCACGCGAAAATAGCCGGCAATATCAGTCGGTGAGTGCTTCAGGACCCAACAAGGACAAGAGTGAAACTGCTTTTATAGGTAATACCACTCAAAGTGTGAGAATAGTAATTCCTGCTTTTATTCTTACAGAGCTTAAAGAGGCGTTTATTCTTTCATTAGGCTTGCTGATGCCTTTTCTCGCTGTTGATATAATTGTTAGTAATATTCTTGTTGCCGTCGGGGTTGTGATGCTTAGCCCATCGGTTGTTTCATTGCCGCTCAAAATTTTACTGTTTGTTGCCGTTGATGGATGGAGTTTGCTGTCTCAGAGTCTCGTATTGGGCTACGTGCAGGGCTGATGGACGAAGCAGTTTTACAATTTTTTTATGTTACGGTGATTCTTTCTCTGCTGCCAGTAGTCATAACTACCTTTGCCGGTTTGCTCGCAGCGATTCTTCAGGCGGCGACGCAGGTGCAAGAACAGAGTTTGTCATTTGTCTGCAAGTTGTTTAGTGCGCTGGCATTTTTCGGATTGTTTGGCGATTGGATGTTTGGTCTGCTTGAGGAACTGGCCTGTGATTTAATTGGTCGGGTAATATGAATGCTGAACTCGGGATGTTGTTGCCGACCTTGCGTTTGTTGGCGGCACTTTCGCTGGCGTTTTTTTTGTTGCAAACTTTGCTTCCGATATGGCGTTCAGCAGTGCCCGTTTCGGCTCGTATCGTGATTGCTGTGATGTTTTCAATTCCATTGTTGCCAACCGGCGGCGCAGAAGAATTACTGACAGGTGATTTAGTGTTGGGGTTTTTTAAGAGAGGTGCGCTGCTCTGTTTGGTTGGAGTTGTCATGACCGAACTTTCTTTATCTGCTCTGCGTTTTTTTGATGTTGCTCGTGGAGCGGATTATGGAGCGCAGGTTCGGAACGAAACCAGCGAAGAAAACAGCTATATCCAGATTTTGGCGTCTGCCTTGCTGTTGGCAGTTGTTTTTTCCGGCCAAGCACGTTTTTTTGTCATGCGAGAGATATGCGGAGTCTTTTGGGGCGGCGCTGGGCATTCATCACTATTGGGGGAGCTGTGGGAGGCCTCCGGGGCGGGCTCCAGTTTTGTTTGTCAGATACTGGAACAGGCAACCGCTGGTTCGGTCAGTTTGTTGTTTGTTCCGGGATTGCTTTTGTTGCTTTATGATTTATTGCTCGCACTTTTTGGACGGCACATCAGAAGGGTGAATTTGCAGGGTGAGCTTGCGGCACTTAAGCTCCCAGGTAGTTTGTTTATGATCTGGGTATTGCTTGGATGAGTGAGAAGTTGTTTCCACCAAGTGCTCAGAAGCTGAAAAAGCTCAAGGAACAGGGAGACAGGCCTTCGGTTGAACCACTTTTGGTCTGTATGTCACCAATTTTACTGATATTGGCTGGCCTGCTTCTGTATGTTGTCGATCCACTTGCAGCAGTCAATCAATTGGAGCCTGTATCCTCTCCCGAAGAGCTGATTGTTAGTACTTACCACCATATTTTCAGGCTTTTGGCAGTGGCGCTTGCCCCTTGTGTGCTTTTTCCGGTGTTATTGCGACTACTTCTCATGGGAGGGCTTGGTAAAGTTAATTTAAAGGTTGATCTTGGTAGTTTATTGAATTGTTCCAAGTGGATGCAGGAATGCTGGATGCCGTTGGAAGGGAAGACGGCCCCTCCCGCGTTTATTTATGCACTTAAATCTGCTATTAATTTTGCCGTTTTGCCCATAACTGTAATGGTAGTTATCTGCATGGCCTTTCTTTTTTTGCGGTCCGGGATGCCAAGTGATCCAGACGGTTTAGCCAAGGCTGTAATAATAACGCTGTCTTGCGCTCTTGTTTTTGTGTTTTTTGTAAGTCTGTCGCTTGGTCTGACAGGGTATTATTTTGAGCGCAAACGCTGGTACGGCCGTCATCGGATGAGTGTGGAAGAGTTACGGCGGGAATATCGAGAGACAGAGGGAAACTCTGAAATTAAGTTTATACGGAGACAGCTTCAGCATGAAATGAAGGAACGCGATTTGGAAGATAAAGTGCGTTCCTCTACATTTATTGTAAGCAGCTGAGCGAATCAGGTGGTTGATAATGCTCGCAGATGTAAAAGGGCACTACTCTTCAGATATTGATGCGATGCTGACAGCCAGTGACGTGCGTCAGGCTATGGTCGCTGTTGTGTGTGCCTTTGGTAGAATTCTGCAGCTTAATCGGGCTCACGTTGTCTTATATTCCCCAGAGCGCAAGCTGCTTCGTCCTCCTGTTGAATGGAGTGACATCCAGTCTGACTCCAGATTTGATGCAAATAGTTTTCGAGTTGTAAAAGAGATGATGCGGCTTTCTGCGCAACAGGAAGGTGTATTTCTTGTTCCTAATGCTCGTGTCAGCCCGTATTGTTTTGATGTCAGATCCGATATCGAACTTATGTCAATCAAATCATTGATCAGCATAGAGCTTCGTTTCCGTGGTCAGCCGCAAGGGGCGCTTATCGGTTATCAGTCCGACAAGATGAGGAACTGGAAGCAGGCTGACTGTGATATTACCGAGAGTCTTGCTTATTTCGCCGGAATTTCTCTGGCGAATGCTTTGGCGCGTCAAGGTAGTGAAGTTGAGAGTGTTCACTACAGTCAGTTGCTCAAGGACTCCCAGGCTATCTTTTTTCAACTTGAAGCAGGATATTTTTCCTTCCTTAGCGAGCAGGCTGAGCAGTTGTTTGGCCTGGATCCTTCAACTATTGCCACGGAAGGGGCATTTTTTCTCGATTATGTGCATCCTGAGGACAGACGAGAGCTGGATCGGCGGTTCCAGCAGAAAGATGGTGCCGTTGAAAGTTTCGTAGAGGAGTTTAGAGTAGCGTGCAGGAAAACAGGTGACTACGCGTGGGTGCTGGGAAGATTCTCCCCAGTCCTTGCTGATGGTTCATCGGTGGATGGCTGGGATGCTGTGGCACTGGATATCACGGCACGCTATGGGGCAGAGAAGAGATTGGTTGAAGAAAAAAAACGTCTGGCGGCATTGTATACGATAGCTGAGGCTATACGTGGTTCTCAAGGGCCGAGCGCGGTTGCACGCTCAGGTATTGAAGCGCTGATCGGAGCCGCCAATGCGGAGTGTGGATTTTGTTTTCTCTATTCTGATTTTGAGCCCAATCATTTGGAGATGGTCGCCCATTCTGGATTTTCAGATGCGTTTGAAGAACGTGCGCATGAGATGCATCGTTCAGCGAATCTTCCAGCCTATGTAGCGATTCATGGTGAACCGTTGGTTCTTGCTGATGTCGCTGATGATGAAAGGACCAGTCGTATCCTTATTGATGAAGATCTTGGTTCGGGTCTCCTTGTGCCGATTTTAATAGATAAAGGTGAAGTCCTTGGCACAATTGGTGTGTTCTGTCGTGAACGCAATCGTTTTGGTGCCGAGGATTTGCAGTTTATGCAGGCTGCAGCAAGTCAGATTGGCCTGGCTGTGAGGCAAGCGGTGATTCTTGCCGCATATAAGAAACAGACTAAAAGATTGTCTTTGCTTTATCGGATGGGGCAGGCCCTTTCAACTAACCTTTCTTTGGAGGAAGTTTTTCACAGAACATTTCGCATTATTAGAGAAGAGTTGGGCTTAAATCGTTTTTGGGTCGGGTTACTGGATAATACCGGAACCCACCTTGCCGGTCATACTGCATCTGGTCCAGGGTGGAAGAAGCTGCTTATACGAGTCAGTATTGATGTCAGCGGAGATGGTCATCCTCTCGGAGAAATTATTCGCGGCCGGAAGCCAGTTGTGATGGAAAATTCGGAAGAGTTGTTTCGTCCCTATGGGTTGGAGAAAATCTCACTTCGCATGGGGCTGGGACGTGCGGTGTTTATTCCATTAGTCACGCGTGGACAGGTTCTGGGGGTTCTGGCGGCTGAGATTGACAAGAACTCGGAAGGGTCGACGATTGAAAGCGAGTCCGAGTTGCTCGGTAGTATTGGTGGAGAACTCGCAGCATTTCTAAGAGCACGTCAGCTTGAAGAGAGAATTGCTGAGGGTGAGAGAATGCGGACGGCCGGTTTGTTGGCTTCAGGGATTGCACATAACTTCAATAATATCCTGCAGGCGATCCTTGGTCAGGCGTCGTTACTCGAGCTTCAGGGGGCAGACATCCCGCGAGTTTCTCGTGCAGTCTCGGTGATTAATGATGCGGCAACGCGAGGTGCCGGGCTGGTTAAAAAATTGCTTAGCTTTACACATCAGGGTGAAGCGCAGAGAACAGTGCTAGAACTTAATGAGTTAGTCCGGCGTCTGGAAAGCAGTTTTAATGAGCAGATGGCCAAACGATCAAACGACGATGTTCGGCTTGTGTTTGCTTACGATAAAAACCGATTGATGACGCATGTTGACCCCCGGCAAGTGCATCAGGTGATCGAGATTTTAATAAGCAATGCGCTGGAAGCTACCACTCGTGGCCAGGTCGAAGTATTGACAGATTCTTGCGTTGTTGGCAGCACATCCTCTCACCCAGAAGTTTTTCCTGGCTCATATGTGAGAGTTATCGTTCGTGATACTGGAACTGGCATGTCAGAGGAAACGATAAGACATTGCTTTGAACCATTCTATACAACAAAAAATGTCGATCCTCGTTCTGGAATTGGTATGACAGGGTCTGGCTTGGGGTTGGCTGTAGCCTATGCTTTGGCAAAAAGGAATGGAGCTCGTCTTGTTGTGGAGAGTGTTCTGGGAAGTGGAACGACGTTTTATTTGTATCTATTGCGTGACGTTTCTGTTTCTATCAGCGAACCGTTAATAGCATCAATTGCGGTGGAATCGGTTCAGGGAGCTTTGACTGAAGACGTTTCAGTGCCAAATATGGAGCGGCAGAGCGGTCAGTCGCAAGAAGTTCAATTGGCAAGTGTGCCACCGCAGGCGCAGGCCAAAACCACAGATTCGTCTGGTGACTCCGTCGCCGGAGAGGTGGTTCATATCCTTTCAACGAAGCATTCTCCGCTTAAGTAGTTGTTATTTTTATGAAAATACGTGAGATGGTAAGGTCGGATTACGTCGCCGGTATTGGTTTTCGTCAGGGGACTGATGATATTCCAAGAGTGCAGTTTGTTGTCAGTGGTGAAAAAAGGCAGGACGTGCTGCGTATTGCAAGGAGATTTGGAATTCCATTAAAGAAGGATCCGCTGCTGGCCGATTATTTATCTGTGAAGATCGAGGGCAGTCCTGTAGATCCGTTCATTTATAAGCGAGTCGCTCGGTTACTGTTAGATCTTCAGTCCAGTTAATCAGTCCAGGACGGTTATTGTCCTGGACAGGATAATAGAGAAGATGAATGTAATTGAACTCAGCTACATCGAATATAGGTATTATTACTTCAGATGATTGGTAATGCCCGATTTGTTTGAGCACGGTTGATTCATTACATTTCTTCCGGTGTGCTGTGCGTCGAATTACGCGCAGTTATGATTGCCGGTAGCTATTGAAGTATTTCAAGCAGGTGAAGAGATGCCAGAGCTTATAAAAATCGAATCTTTAATTAACGATACACCGCAGGAACTGTTGCAGATCGGCCGTGGAGGAATCACGTTTGGACGTGATGTGGATAACGGAGTGGTCATCGACAGTAATGCTGTGTCGCGGCGCCATGGCTGCTTGATTGAGGCGGGGAGTCAGTGGGTTTACTCCGATCTGGGCAGCACAAACGGTTCCTGGGTGAATGGAATTCAGTCTGAAGGTGGTTCTACGAAACTGATTCGGATTGGTGATGTCTTGCAGTTGGCGAATTTCCCGATGCGTATATCGCGAGTTGACTCATTTGGTGTCCAGCCGCATGATCCAGATCCATCAGTAATAGTTTTTCTTGGCACGACATTTCAGGCAGAAGGGTTTTTAACGGACATGGAGCCGGTGTATATTGTCGGTGGACCCGAAAGTAATATTCCTACTGATTCAGAGTTGCAGCTGGAGCAAATCAAAATCGAAAGAAAAACTCACTATGTTCAACTAACCATCAGTGATGCCGCCAGCAATGTAATGGTAAACGGAGTTCTTTCCCGCGGGGTAATGACCCTTGGTGACAGAGATGTTGTACATGTTTGTGGATATACACTTATACTTAGTGACATGAGCTCGGCCACTCCGGAAGTTGATTGGCATTCCCGAGTAGATGCTCAGACAAGAGAAACAGCAGCCGGTATTGGTGCCTATGGGCCAGATAGTCGTCCGATGGAGTATGTGAGGCACGAAGCAAATGATGGCGGTTGGGCAAATGAGTCTGAGCGAAGAAGGGTAAATAGCGGACATAAGTTCGTCTTTGGTTCGAATATTGAACATGGTGATGAAGACCTTGATGTTGAAGGAACTGTAATGTTCAATCCTGATCGAACTTCAGGCATGCCGACAGGAGGGCTGCGGTTTCGTAATGCCCGTTATGTTCAGAAGACAAATGGGATGAATACAGCATTGCTGGTCGCTTTTCTTGTCCT
>JAQTWB010000183.1 GCA_028689495.1 bacterium
CACCCGTACTGATCGAAAATCATGCTCATTCCTGGTTCTGGCTTGGGCCGTCAATTGCCGACATGGTGTATTCACATACGGCTTTTCACCGGGACTTTACCCTCAAAACCCGGCCGGTAAGCAGATCCGTCTATCTGCAGGGTATTCAGATTGATGATCTGGTGAATGAGTTTGATTATACGGATAAAGTCAAGGCCAGGGAAAAGTTGGGGCTGACCCCTGATACCGTTTGCCTGATCACAATAGGCATCGCTGAAAAATTCATCCCGAACGCGCAGTATGATTTTTTCAAAACGGCCGGTAAAATCCTTGAAAAATTCAAGAACGTCGAGCTCTTTGTCATCGGTATTGCGGAAAGTCAGCGCCTGAGAAGTAAATATAACCTCCATACCGGCAGGATTCATTTTGTCGGGGTTGTCAGTGATCCGAGCGATTATTACAAGGCTGCAGATATCTGTATGGATGCCCTTCCGCAGCCGTCGCTTGGTGCCACCCTGTATGCGACGCTGATAGGTATGGCGTGCCCATTGTTCAAATACGGCGCCGGCACTATCTTTAATACCAGGAAATTTCTGGAGGCCCGGCTTTACGACAGGTACATCGGTGATACGGACAGTGAGTCGGAGCTGCTGGGCAGGCTGGAGATGCTCATCAATAATCCGGAGCTGACCGTCGCAATAGCAAAAGAAATCAGGGACTCTTATATCGAGAGCCATTCTCATGAAGCCTTTATTGCTAACATCACGGCACTGATCGATACAGCCGGTAAGATGACCCATACACCGGGCAGAATCCCGGAGGGTGTTTATCACAGTGATCGTGACAGTGCTGAAATTGCGGATATCTGTCCTCTGCAGGATCTTGCCGGTATGTTTAATTATTTTGGCGACTATTTTGATGTCAAAGATAAAATTGCAATTTTGGCGGTACTGTCTTCCCGATGTATGTACGGGATCGACATTGTTACGTTTGCCGGGACAGCCTTGAAAAATAAAGTGCAAAAGCTCGGCGTGTTTTTTAACGGGCAGTTGCTGGTGTCCGGCAGCAGTAAAAATTGCGACTAAAACCACCTTTGTTGTGCTGCGGAAAGAGTGAGGTGCTTTCATGGCCAGGGTTCATATCATCATTCTCAACTGGAACGGTTTGAAGGACACGCTCGAATGTCTGGAGTCGGTATTCAGGCTCGACTACGATGATTTTGCCGTCATCGTCGTTGATAACTGCTCGTCCGATGATTCTGTCGCGACGATCCGGCGGACATTTCCTCAGGTCATTCTGCTTGAAAACGAAAGTAACCTTGGCTTTACCGGAGGAAATAACGTCGGCATAAAACACGCCATGGCGCGTGGGACCGACTACGTCTGGCTGCTCAATAACGATACCGTTGTTGAGGTTGACACACTGGCAAAGCTGGTCGCTGCGGGGGAGCAATCCCCGCACACAGGGCTGGTGAGCCCCGTCCTGCATTATTACGACAACCCTGACAAGGTCCAATTTATGGGTGCTTATGCGGACCTGTCCCATTTCAATGTCAATATCGTGAAAGATTTCAGTGAGCTGGACGTTGAGCACGTGCGGCAAAATCTCATTCTCTGGGGCACGGCTCTGCTCATAAAGAAAAGTGTGATCGAGACGGTGGGCTGCCTTTCTGACAAGTATTTCGCTTATGCCGAAGACTGCGATTATTCTTTGCGGGTGTTGCGACATAATTTCAGGACAATGATCAGCCTTGACGCGCGAATTCTGCACAAAGGGTCACAGACGACCGGGAAACGCTCTCCGTTCCAGATTTATCTCAGGACGCGCAATATGTATTTCCTCTGGATGGATAACGGAGCGGGGTGGCGAAAAATCCTTGTGCCGGGATATTTCATCGCCATGGTGATCTATAACGCGAAAGTACTCGCGGATGAGGGCAATGAGAAAGCCTTCGATGCGTGTCTCAACGGCTTCTGGGCCGCTTTAAAACAAAAAGGTGGGGGCTATGACCCGACAGTTGCAATCCCGCCATGGCTGAAAGCTGTCTTTACCTTCCTGGTATCCTGGCATCCTCATTTCTGGGTCGACTTTTTTAAATGCAACGTTGGTGGCATGGTAAAGCGCTTATTGCCTTCGCCGAACGGTTGGTAAGTTCTTCCAGGCAAAAAAAATAACAGCCGGTTACTTTCTTGACACCCCGCCCCGTATCATTGCCGATAATGCTTTGCATGCCTCGCCACCATTCTGTCACCCATACATTTAACACCCCCGTCGCACGTAACCGGATGCAACCTGCTGATATATATGGGAGTATGTGTGTGGCACAGATAATGTAATGAAATAACGACGTAACCAAAAAACGAAGCCTGTTTCTCTAAATTTTTAGTTTAATCTGTGTAAGTATTCGATATTTGTGGGTTGCTGCAATTTTTAAGATGACTTTTCTGTCTTTGCAAAAAGGGGAAAGTATGGGGAAAGAATCAGGGCGATTTGAGGGGGTGGGGGGACTGCAGAAATTTCTCCTGTGGGCTGTTTTCAGCAGTGCTTTTATCGTTGCTTACCTGCCGGTTCTCTCCGGTTTGATACACAGCTGGGCAAATTCTGATGATAATTCTCACGGCTTTGCCATCGTTCCCATCGCCATTTACATACTCTGGCAAAAACGTGAAACGTTACTCAATCAGGCCTTCAAAGGGGAGTGGTCAGGCTTTGTTGTTGCGGCAATAGCCGTTGTAATCTACCTGATTTCACTAAAAGGGGAGATACAGACACTCGGATCGTTTTCAATGATTATCTTTGTCTGGGGAACGGTTGTCTTTCTGTTTGGTTTTTCAATCTTTAAAACGAGTCTGTTCCCGCTCACAATACTGTTTTTCATGATTCCTGTCCCGGCCCAGATAGTGGCGGCTTTCACCATCCCCCTGAAACTGATCGTCACCAAGGCCAGCGTATGGTTGGCATCGACCGCCGGGATACCCATTTTCAACGAAGGTAATGTAATCAGCATGACCAGGTGTACCTTTGAAGTCGTTCAGGCATGCAGCGGGCTCCGTTCTATTATGACCCTCCTCACTCTCGGTGCCGTTCTGGCGTATGTGACATTACGCTCCAACCTCCTGCGCACGCTCCTGTTTCTTCTCGCCGTTCCCATCGCCATTGCGATCAATATACTCAGGGTTTTCGTGATGATAGCGGTTTTTCACCTCTTTGAGATAAACCTCTCCACCGGTGCCCTTCACACGATTCTCGGTTTTGTCGTCTTTGCCCTGGCCCTGGGGCTGTTTGTCATCGCAGGGAAAGGATTGGCGCTATGCGAATCGTAGCACCGTTCAGGTTGTCACTGCTCATCGCGTTGCTCGTGGTTACCTCGCTTCTGGCTCACGCCACTTCCGGCACAAGCCGGACGAGTACAGCAAAAGAATCGCTCAGTCAGGTATTTGGCTCCAATAACTCGTGGCGGCTTGTGGGCAATCACCATCTTGATGCGAGTATCGTCAATGAACTGATGCTCGATGATTACCTGTTCCAGTCGTATGCCCGCAACAGCGAGTCCGCTTCACTTTATATCGGCTATTATCGCACGGCCAAGAAGGTCGGTGCCGCCCATGATCCGCTGGTCTGTTTTCAGGGGCAGGGGTGGCAGATCAAAGACAGGGAAAAGGGGGAATACATCCTCTCCCGAAATCCGGAACTGAAGATTTCCTACTCGGCCATGATTGCGGAACGGTCTGACGAGCGGCAACTGATTGTTTACTGGTTTCAGGCCAACCGGAGAGCACGCGCAAACAGCCACTCGGAAAAGGGTGCCATGATTATGGATGCTTTTTTCGGGCGGGGTGAAGATAACGCTTTCG
>JAQTWB010000184.1 GCA_028689495.1 bacterium
AATGCTATTTCAATTTGGCTGGTTTCGTGAACAGTTCTGCACTGTACTTTTCCCCTATGCCCGCTTTCAATCTGTACTGATGGACTCTTCGTCGATAGTTGTCGGCTATGATGCAAAGCGTGGTGAACCGCGAGGTAAAGCTTCAGACTCCAGTAATGGCGACTGTGTTGACTGCAAGCTTTGCGTCAAGGTCTGCCCGACGGGCATTGATATCCGCAATGGTGTTCAACTGGAATGTATCGCTTGCACCTGCTGCGTCGATGCTTGCGACTCGGTGATGACCAAACTGGGGCGCAAAACTGGGCTTATTCGCTACGATTCGGAAGAACGCCTGCTTGGAAAAACAACAAAACTGCGACTTTTTCGTCCGAGAGTATTGCTCTATGCAATATTGGTTCTTGGATTTTCATCGACAATGATCTACCTCGGAGAAACCAGATCGCTATCAGACGTAAATATCGTTCGTATGGCAGCCAACAGCGTTCCCTATACTGTTCAGGATCCGGTGAATGGGATTATTTCCAACCAGCTCCGCGCTGTTCTATCGAACAAAAATGACTTCGTCGACAGCTATACATTCACTATCGGCAATAA
The DNA here is from genome assembly GCA_028689495.1 of bacterium. Taxonomy (GTDB): domain Bacteria; phylum Bdellovibrionota_C; class UBA2361; order SZUA-149; family JAQTWB01; genus JAQTWB01. The sequence continues at coordinate 595 of JAQTWB010000184.1, forward strand.
ATGTGAGGGTTGCCAACTTATTGTGCCCATGACTCCGTTTCCTGTGGAACCACACCAGACACAAAATGTACCGATTTTTGTTCAGTTCCCTCACACAGTTCTACATAATGGAGAGCACCCACTGACGATTGACGTAAAAGCCAATGTTTCGACATTCGAAAAAACTTCAACAGTAGTTCTCCTGGGTCCAGAGTAATGTTCAAAATCAAAATCCACCCTTGGCCACTTGGTATAATTTTATTTTTCCTTGTCGTCGTCTCAGTTAACTCTTACCTAGTCTATCTCAGTGTTCGTTATCCTGCGACCGCAACTGTAAGTGATGCCTACTCCGAAAGTCTGCAATACGATAACCAGATGGCTGCCATTGAAAATGGCAGGACTTCGGGCGCACGACCCGCAATAAAAATTGAAAAAAATGAAGCTGAGGTCAGCTTGAATGTAGCTACCTTCGCAGCAGAAAATGCACTGCAACCAGTTTTTTCTACCCTACATCTGGAGCTGAAAAATTTTGCTGATTCTTCATTTGACCAAGCCATCAATTTGTTACCAGGCGGTGACGGCAGATTTACGGTGAAAAATACCGGTCTCAATCAACTTCGTCCTGGTAAATGGGAAATAACTCTTCATGGAACAGATCAGAGCGGGGTCAGCTATCTCTGGAAAAAAAACATGATTGTTAGCGAGAGTGAGAGTGAAGATTCATCTTCCCTCCATTTTCCATAACGCGGACCAACTCCTGCATCAAAAAGCGTTTGAGCCGCATCGGTTCAACGACCAGAAACTTTGATACCTTCTCGCAATCAATTTTCTTCAGCCAAGCCGCGATAGCCGAATTGTTATTGATATACGACATGGCCTGCTGGCTTCGTACAAGCGCATCGTAAGATTGACACCACTCTGTCACCAGCTGAAGCGCCATTTCCTCTGGCGCCTCAATTTCCTCACTCAGGATGATATCTGAGAGTTTCTTCTGAATCCCCGAAGCCGCATTGTTTAGCTCCTCAACTGTTAGATTTTCGATATTCAAAGACTGAAGGAATCGATCCATCGAACCGGTAAAACGACTGATATCAGCGGCAGAGTTAACCGAAGATGCCAGATCTTCTGCCTCAACAACTGGCACAACTGGTTGAATAATCCCGACCAGCACAATACCCGCAATAACTACACCATTAATTTGTTTCATTTTATGCAGCGTCAAAAACTCGGTTGAACAATCAAGTAACAGGAAATAACATTCGGTATAAACAAATTCGAGAGGAATTTGGCAAGCAAAGCATAACCAGGCAACGCCCCCCACCCCTAAAAAGTGAATCATCACTTCTTTCCACATAAACACAAGACGGTGGTCTGAAACGATCTACTCCCTCGAATCCGCAAAACCGGGTCAGGCTATAAAACCACTTCTTGGCGATTTGTATAAATTTTGTCTTTTTTTTGTATACGCTAAACCATACCTCCGGCATAACATCTGTGTTGGTTTTCACATCTTTAGGGTTTCGTCGGTTACAGTCTGTGAAAGTAAGTGGCTAGTTAGACAGCACTTTTCAGCTATCACGATTGGTTGCATTTTTTTTTTGAACCGATGCATTTTTTCATTGAATACAGTTTAGCGATCGTATAACTTCTGCGCTCGCTTGGTGGCGATTCAAGAATGATCATTCGGATCGAATTCTTGAAGAGAAATTCACCCGGCACGCAGTGGCATTAATATTGGCATCTGTCAGACCTCAAGAGAGAATAATGAAGTTCAGACTGAATTCCCAAGAAAGTTCACTTAAACAGAATAGCGCCGCTTTGAAAAAGCTTTATGCGGCAATCCTTCAAGAGGCTATTACTGATTACCTGACTGGTAGTGGTGAAAAAAGAGACCTGGCGCAGGCTTGGCTCTACGGAAAGGAGTCAATCTCCGCACAATTGGGTTTTTCTTACGTCTGTAAACAACTTCAGTTTAAAGAGCGTGAGCTTAGAAGTTCTCTTGAGCGTCAACGTCAAAGTACTGCGGTCGTTACCCACTAAAAGTTTTTTACCAAGATTTTTTATTTTAAATAACAACTGCATGGGGCGGATGTGTCCTCTTCATGTCATCAAGGAAAATAGAGCATATGAAACTTTGGTCAAACGGCGATACTCAAAAGAACAACGGCGGAATCAATCCTGAAAGACGCCTTCTTTCTGCTGTGATGCAAAGAGCAATAACTGACTATCTGACTTGCGACGGGGAAATACAGGAATCAGCGCGCGAGTGGTTGTTCGATTCTGACGATGTCAAAGAAACCTTTGGTTTTGCTTTTATCTGTGAAGCCCTCGATTTCCACATGGAAGAACTGAGAAAAGCAATTTCCCGTCAACGCAGTGAACTCCTGAGAACCCAGGCTGTCATGTAAGCCAAGGCTATCAGATAAAACAGAGCAACCTGCCTCGGCAGAATGGACTGTTACAAAAAGGGCACGTTAAAACGTGCCCTTTTTTTATGTGTCCGGGTCGATACTCGACCGGACAAGATAACCACGATGAAGATGTACAAGGCTCGGGCAAATCTCTGAGAGGCATGGGAGTTAAAAGCCTTGAACTTCCAAACAAATTTGCCGCCACAAACTATCGAAAATCACTTCGCGGCAACAGCACGACGCATCTCTTCCAAAACTTCCCAGCGCGAATAAAGCTCTTCTATCTCTTTCTTCTGCAGATCAAGCGCGGTGCAGGTTTCTACCAGCAGTCGGGAATCGGCCATAACCTTGGGATCGGTGCACTTGTTTTGTAAATTTTCAAGACGACCTTCGGCCTGAAGAATCCGCTCCTCCATGCGATCATACTCAAGCTGATCTTTATACGACAACTTGGCCGACTTACCCGATGAACGAGATGCAACTGATTTATCAGCGCCGGCTTCGGGCAGTTTTTCCACAACTCCAATTGGCGAGACCGCCAATGATTTCGCCGATGATTTTAACCACTGCTCAAAACTGGCGTATTCAAGCACACGTCCATCCGCATGAACGCCAAGAAAAGAATCGCAGACAGCCTCTATCATGTAGCGGTCGTGACTTATCAGCATCACGGCCCCGGCAAATTCCTGCATACTTTCTTCAAGCGACTCAAGCGTATCAATATCAAGATCGTTACCAGGCTCATCAAGAAGCAACACATCACTTTCCTGCAATACCAACCGTGCAATCCGCGCCCGGGCCTTCTCCCCGCCTGACAGAGATG
>JAQTWB010000185.1 GCA_028689495.1 bacterium
TAATTTTAATCAGATAGTAAAAAACATAAGGCAGCTACGCAAGGAATCCTCATCGATTACCATCGCCCTAAGCGTTGTTTTGTCACGGGCAAATTTGGACGAACTGGCTCGCATTGTACAATTAGCCACAGAGTTAAGCGTCAACGTTATCAACGTAACTCCTTTGGAGCACATGCCGCTCTTGGAGCTCAAGCGGTCCGACCTCCCGATCTTCGAAGCTCAGTTGGACGAAGGCAAACGACTAGCAGATCAAGCGGGCATCACACTTTCGGTAGCGATTGGCCACCAGAATTTCAATGATTCCAATGACACCCCCCGTGACAAGAAAGACATTCTCCGTATCCTGGCATCGACGAACCCGGCCCAGGAAAAGAATGCCCAAGTTGAAGACATTGCCCACGAGCTCCAAACTACCCCCTTCAGATACTACCCGGATGCAATTGTTTTTGTGGACCAGCCAATCCTGGAACGAACATCCGTCCAGTCCGAAAACGATGGAGCGACTTGCACGATAAGGCCAGAGTTCGACATAGATATTGAGATAAGCCGCCTTGACCAACAAATCGCGTCCTGCCTCAAAACTCTACGTGAGCATGCGCAACCGTCATTCACACTGCCGTACTGCCTGGACCCCTGGAAACTCAATTACATTAAAAGTAACGGAAAAAATCGCCTATGTTGCCACACCGACCATATTGTCGGCAACATGGGAAACGCCGGATTCAGAAACGCAATAAACAGCGAGCAATACCGCCGGATCAGAAGAGCCATGACGGGCAGCTCTCCGCTCCTGGACGCTTGCAAAAAATGTCGAGCCCAAGACCGGGCTTTGGGTTTCGAGTCGATCATTGAAACCTGTCGAGAGTTTAATCTCCCACTCCCACCTATGCTTCGTCTTTAGGAATAAACTAAGCTGTTATTGGCCATGCTGCTGTGGGGCAATACAACAATTTTCTACACCTCAGAATCAAGTGAACCGACGCGACAACACAATCAAGTCAATTCGACATGTAAATTGCAGACGGCTTCTGGTTGGGAAGGATAACAACTTTAGATGACGACTGATACTGAACCTTCCGCAATCATCGCACCACTGCCAGTTGGTTACAAAAAACGCTTTCATGCTATGGTCAAACCTAGCGGCGCCTTTTGCAACCTCAACTGCACTTACTGTTACTATCTGCACAAACAAGAGTTACTCCACCAGCCCCATGCACCGAGCATGTCCGACGAAATGCTCGAACGACATATTAGACAATACATCGAAGCGCAGACTAGTGATGAGGTGGTATTCTCATGGCAGGGGGGTGAACCGACCCTGCTCGGACTGGATTTCTTCCGCAAGGTCGTCGAACTACAAACCCGCTACAAAAAACCCTTTCAGCGAATCGAAAACGATCTTCAGACTAACGGCACTCTGCTCGACATGGAGTGGGTGTTTTTTCTTAAGCAGCACAATTTTCTGATTGGACTGAGTTGTGATGGCCCAAAACGGCTGCACGACCTCAATCGGATAACCAGGGGCGGAATGCCGACCCATGACAAAGTGGTGGCAGCCGCCCGCCTGCTCCAGCAACAGGGTATCCCAGCAAATGTCCTCTGCGTAGTCAGCCGTGATAATGCCAAGTATCCTCTCGACGTCTATCGCTTTCTTACTCGGGAACTGGATATGCGGCGGTTACAATTTATTCCCTGCGTCGAGCCAAAAAATTTTCACCATGTCGCTCCTCAGCACTGGGACGCAGACAGGTTACCGGTAGTCGGTACCCAACAGGCAAAGCCATGTGCACCGAATTCGGTGGTGACCGACTGGTCTGTGGATCCGGAGGATTGGGGCTCCTTTCTCTGCAAAATTTGGGATTTTTGGTTTAGCCGTGATTACGGCAAGAAGTATGTGGACCTCTTCGAGACGGTGGTGGCACAGTCGTTGGGACTGCCTGCACAGAAATGCGTCACTGCAGAATTCTGCGGCAAGGGTCTGGCCATGGAGCACAACGGCGAAGTATTTGCCTGCGATCATTACGTCTACCCTGAATACCGCATCGGCAACATTCAAACCACCCATTGGAGGGAGATAGCATATTCCAAAACACAACAGCAGTTCGGCTTTGCCAAACGCGACACTTTGCCGGCATATTGCCGTAACCAGTGCCCACACTTGAATCTGTGCTGGGGTGAATGCCCTAAAAACAGGTTAGTGCGTTGCCCACAGGGCGAAGCAGGACTTAACTATCTCTGCCCCGGCTTAAAAAAATTCTACGTGCATATCCAACGGGACTTGCCCGAAATTCTACGACGTGTGAAAAGGCAGAAAAAAATGCTCGCATAACCACAATGAGACAATCGGACGCTTAGCAAGAAACCGATGGACAAAATCAACCCAATAATAGGAGGTTAGACAAGTCACCAACATTGGCCAAAGGACAGTCTCCACCCATACTCTCAGGTATCCCAGTTAGCTATCATCTCCAGGCTTTCCGGGCTAAGTACTCCAACTCTGTCTAATTGTTGCAGATAGCGTTTCAAATGTACCTCATTAACCAAGGGTTTGCCAAACCGGTCCGGACATGTCACACAATAGGGCGCCGGTTGACCGTTTGGAAGCATCGGAGCAACACCACGTGGCTTCTTTAATTCCGAAAGCCAGACAAAATGCTTGCGACTAAACCGATACAACTCGGAATTATATGGGCTCTCCCCGCTAACTCTTTCATTATCTGCAAAGATATAACTGAATCCGGCTTCTTTTCTTGGCACATAACAGCAAGGCAAATACCGGCCGCGAGCATCCATGGTTATCGATGAGTATAACCACTGACATGTTCGACCAGACCGCTTATCGAACATTGTCTCATATCCTTCAGGGAGCTTATCAGACCAATTTTCATCACATTTCCGGGCAAACTCTGAGGACAGGTTTCCCATCATATCGAAACGATTATATTCCTCTCCCTGCTCGTAACCAACAACATACAACTCGCCCGACGCGTCCTTGCCAGGGACCAAATCGTCTTCCCAGATCACATCATAGGGTTCAGCGAATCGAATATCGTTTACGCCAAGTTCCTTGGCCATAGCCTTGGCATGTTCAACCTCATGCTTATTATGTTCAAACACCAGGAACTGCCAAGAGAGTTTGGGAGTGGCCATCCAGTGTTTCTTTTTGGCTTCGACGAGTTTTTTTACATTATCAAGTACTAAATCAAAGCGACCGCCTCGTCGATAATGCTCATAACTTGCTCGCGTCGCCCCATCGATCGACAGAATCATGTAGTCTAGCCCTGATAGGACTAAAGCTTCGGCATCGAACTGCACGGAGAGATTGGATGATAGTGAAGTATTCAACAAATAACTTTTTGCTTGGCGCACAAAGTCTGGAGTGTGCCGATTAAGCAATGGCTCTCCCCAATTATAAAACAAAACCGTGGAGGCATACGGCCCAAACTGCGAAATAAATGCAGAAAATAACTCTGGAGTGAGATTACCTTCCGGCCAATCCGGCCTAATCTTGTACTGAAAGGTCCGATTATGAAGGCATCCTGGGCAGTGAAGCGGACAACTGTTTGAAGGATCCACAATTAAGGCAAAAGGAAAGGCTACCTGATAGTCATGCCGATTATGATACTGAAACTTTCCGACCAAGAAGTTGGAAATCTTTAATAAAAACGCGCAGCAGAAATCTTTGGACAAACCCTTATCCATCAGCAGCCCAATGGTTTCGCGCCGCATGCGGTCAGTTGTATTCAACATCACGGGAAAGGGAACCTTTTCTCGGA
>JAQTWB010000060.1 GCA_028689495.1 bacterium
CGTCAACAAACTCGACATGCCCAGTAACGACGCCTTTGATCTTCTGTCTGAAATCGAAGACGTGCTTGGCATTGATTCGTCGCCGATGAACTGGCCTGTCGGATATGGGCGGGACTTTGTCGGCATCGCTGACGTCAAGGATGACTCCCTGACGTTATTTGAAAAATCAGCTGTATCGGGCGCTGAAAGGGCAAAAAGCCGTAAAGTGACAATTGAGCAGGCCTCGACTGAAAATCTGCTCTCTGAATCTGTACGGGAACAACTTGAATACGAACTGTCCCTGCTTAAAGAAGCCGGTAATCCGTTCTCCCGGGAACGTTTCCTTGCCGGTGAACTGACCCCTGTATTTTTCGGCTCGGCACTGACCAATTTTGGCGTTGAACCTTTTTTTGATGCATTTGTTGACCTTGCGCCATCACCGGGAACAAGACGAGCGACCAGCGATAAAGGCGAAGATATTTTAATCAACCCGGCCGAAGAAGAATTCAGCGCTTTCGTCTTCAAGATTCAGGCGAACATGGATCTCAGACACCGAGACAGCATGGCTTTTCTGCGAGTCTGCTCAGGACAGTTCGAACGCGACATCTCAATTCAACATCACCGTCTCGATAAACAAATACGTCTCTCGCGCTCACACAGCATGTTTGGTGGCGAAAGAGAAACTCTCGACGCTGCATATCCCGGCGATATAGTCGGAGTGGTCAACCCCGGCACGTTCATGATTGGCGATACGATATCAGTTCGCGGCGGTTTCAGCTTTCCACCAATGCCGCAATTCCCCCCGGAAGTCGTAGCCAGCCTGCGTCCAACAGATGTGTCAAAGCGAAAACAGTTCGACAAAGGCATCAAACAACTCTCGTCGGAAGGAGCGATTCAACTGCTCCGCTCCTGGGACCACCCCGAAGCAGACCCGTATATCGCTGCGGTTGGCAAACTTCAGTTTGAAGTACTACAACATCGTCTGGAAAGTGAATACAACGTGAAGACGGTGCTGGAAATACATCCATATCAGTGTGGGGCCTGGCTGGAAGGAAATGTAAAAACTTTCAAAAAACCTTTAAGCGCGATGCTTGCCCGAGACAGTCTCGATCGTCCTATTGTTCTCTTCCGCAATGAATGGGAAAAGAAATATGCTGAAAACCAACACCCGGATCACAAGTTTCTCGATTTCGCCTCAGAATACCGGCTTGACCAACAGTGATCGAAAAACAAGAGAAAATTACTGCCAATGAAACCTCAAATCATGCCTAAAAACATCTTGACTCCACTCATCTTCGTCTTGCTGCTCGTTTGCAGTAATAACGCCGCGGCCGAGGAATCTGCTCGCGGTGCCCTGCAATCAATGATTGCGGCGATGAAAACATCTTCGGATTTTACAACCCTGACACATTATGTCGACTGGGACTCTGCGCTGACGTCTCTACCAGCCGAGGAAAGAACCCGCCTGAACATTAAAAACGGAGAAGATATGCGGGAGTTTTTCCAAATGACGTTAAAAAATCCCGTGGAACTTGTTAAGCGACGATTCCCTGGACAACTTGCCGCATTGCCACCTGAACAAAAAGCCATGCTGGAGGGACAAATGGCCGGGCTTGGCGCGATGCTTAAAGGCAAAATAGAGGAAGAGGAAGACAAACTGCGGGAGACTGAGTTTATCATTCAGGACGTTCAGGAAAACGGCACTTCAGCCAAAGCCAGGCTGCTGACGCGTTATCGCGACAAGGAGAAACCGGTGAATCTTTCACTGGTTCGTAAAAACAACAAATGGCTGCTCTCATCTCCAGGATTGATTAAGACTCCAGAGTTCATGGAGTAGTCGGATGATCGACAACAGCATCGGCGAAAGCTACAACAGCGTGCCCTATCATGGGCACGCGTTTGCCCACACAGACATCAACCACCTCTCCGCACTAGGCGCACTTTTTTCTCTTTCACCAAAGCTCCCCTCACAAGCAAATGTCCTTGAGGTTGGCTGCGCAGAAGGACGAAATCTTTTCCCTCTCGCTGTTCGCTACCCGAAGGCCAAATTTCTTGGCATCGACTTGAGCAGTAAACAGATCGCCGTTGCCGAAGATCGGCGAAAAAAACTCGACCTTGATAACATCAGCTTTCTTGTCCAGGATGTCCTATCCATGGAAAGCAAAGATGCCTTTGATTTTATCATCATCCACGGCCTTTATTCCTGGGTGCCGGAAGATGCTCGCATCCCTCTTCTGGCGCGTGCCCAGAGCCTGCTTGCGCCAAATGGGCTCATTTACGTCAGTTACAACACCCTGCCCGGCTGGCATTTTCGCAATATACTGCGAGATTTCCTGCTCTATGCGACACGAAACTGCATTAGCACCGATGATAGACTGCGCGCCGCACGTGAATCACTGGCTATCTGGAGCAAAGCTCACTCCAACCCGCTGACTGCTGGTCATCAAATGATCGGCACAATGCTCAACTCACTTAATCATCTGCCCGACTGGTATATCTTCCACGAGCTCCTGGAAAATCACAACAACCCGCTCTACTTTTCACGTTTTGTCGAAGAAGCATCAGCAGCCAATCTTCAATATGTTTGTGATGCGGAACTGGCCACGGTCTCTGACTACGACCTCCCGGAAGCAGCACAAAGTGCCGTCCGTACCCTGGCAGACGATATGCTTTCCCACGAACAGTTCAATGACTTCATCCGCCAGCGCATGTTCCGCCGATCACTTCTGACCCAAAAAAACCTCTCTATCCCGCGAAGCAACTTTGCCGCTGAAGTAGAGAAACTCTTCTTTTCGTCTCCGCTGATCCCGACAAGCAGAAGCACTACCGGCACCACATTTGAAGATCCACATGGCGTTGAAGTTGTGGTTGAAGACAAGCCACTAGCCTCAGCGTTAACAGCTCTCTCCTCGACCTGGCCCGGCAGTCTCGCATTTAACGATATTCATGCAGCGACCAGCACGGCAGGTGGAATCTCTCGCGCAGAACTGGGGCAGAACCTTTTTCACTGCCTGATGCAAGGCACAGTATTTCCTCACCGCGAAGCGGTGGCCCTCCCCAGCAAAGTCGAAGACTTCCCACAACTTTCTCCTCTGACCTGCCTTGAAGCGACCTGGGATAACCACGTGACGAGCTTCAAACACGAAGATATTGTCCTCAGCAAAGAAGAACGATTCCTCGCTACCCTGCTTGATGGCAAACACAGCAAGGCAGCTCTTGCCAAGCTGATGCAGGAAAAATTTGCAATCGGCGAAGAAGATGTAACCAGAATCCTCGACAAAATGCGCGAGCACGCTCTGCTGTAGCGAGGCAAAGAACTCTTAAGGCACCGGTTCTACACCGCCTCAGGAGTCGCCTTGCCTTTAGCGACACGTTTTGTCCGTTTCATGCAATTGACAATAATTTTGCCAGCCAGAAGGGCAATCTCAACAGTCCCACCACCTTTAAGCTCGCCAGTAATCAGCTTCTCGGCCAGCGGATCTTTTACCAACCGATCGATCTCACGTGATATCGAGCGAGCACCATAACGGGTCGTATAAGTATTCTCGGCCAGCCAAGCCCGCGCTTCAGCGGTAAGCTCAACGCTAACCCGACTGCGATGAAGCTCTACATCAATCTCGGCAATAAACTTTTCAACAATCCGCTCAACTACATTCTGTGGCAGAGGCTGAAAACGAACAACCGCATCGAGACGATTGATAAATTCCGGTCTGAATGCTTTTTCAATTGCACCTATCCCGACTTGTGGGACTTGTTCCGAAAAACCAATTGATTGGCGATGCAGATCTTCCGAACCAACGTTTGAAGTAAGTATAATAGTCACGTTGTGGAAATTGGATTTACGCCCCATAGCATCGGTAAGAGTGGCATCGTCCATCACCTGCAACAAAATGTTGAAAACATCAGGATGAGCCTTTTCAATCTCGTCAAAAAGCAAAATTGAATACGGATTGCGATTAACAGCGTCGGTCAACAAACCACCTTCATCATGACCGACATATCCCGGAGGCGCACCGACTAATCTCGCAACAGCGTGCTTCTCCATATATTCAGACATGTCAAAGCGCAGCAGTTCAAGGCCAAGTATGTCAGCCAACTGCCGAGCCACCTCAGTTTTGCCTACCCCGGTCGGTCCGGTAAACAGAAAAGAACCAATCGGTCGTCTTGGACTCCCCAGACCGGCACGCGAACGCTTGACAGCACGAGTCAAAGAAGAAATCGCTTCTGCCTGACCAAACACCCGTCGGTTGAGCTCCGACTCCAAAGTCATCAGCTTATCTCTTTCACTGATGTTAATTGATTCAACCTTGACCCGAGCCATATCGGAAACCACTTTCTCTACATGACTCACAGTTACCGCCGGTTTGGCACTACCTCCATCGGCAAGTTTTTCATTCTCGAGACTGACCAATACCCCGGCTTCGTCAATAACATCTATTGCCTTGTCCGGCAGAAAACGATCATGGATATATTTACTGGATAGCTCCACGGCTCTTTGCAATGCTTTGTCGGAATAACGCACCCCATGATGTAACTCCAGCCCTTTTTTCACGCCTTGTAAAATAATGACCGCTTGCGCCTGTGAGGGTTCAGCAACTTCAACTTTCAGGAAACGACGCGCCAGAGCCCGATCTTTTTCAAAATGTTTGCGATATTCGTCATAGGTGGTACTGCCAAGACAACGCAAATCCCCCCCAACCAATGCTGGCTTCAGCAGGTTAGCCATATCAAGAGAACCGCCGCTTGTAGCTCCCGCACCAACTATTGTATGAATCTCATCTATCACCAATACAGCGCCTGGATAACGCTCCAGCTCTTTCAATAACTGTTTAAGGCGCTTTTCAAAATCGCCGCGATATTTTGTCCCGGCCAGCAAAGATGCCATATCGAGTGCAAAAACTTCTGTGCCTTGCAACCGTTTGGGCACGGCGCCTTCAGTAATCATCTGCGCCAAGCCCTCGGCAATTGCAGTTTTCCCGACTCCTTGATCACCAACAAGCAAGGGGTTATTCTTGCCCCGCCGGCAAAGAATTGACACCACGCGACCAAGTTCCTGCTCACGACCAACGATACGATCGAGACGTCCATCCCGAGCAAGCTGTGTCAGGTTACGAGCATAGCGACCAAGGGCAGATGAACCAGCTGATGAATCCGACTCATCAAACCCCGAATCGTCAGCTTCACTTTCCAACTCCGGGTTATAATCCTCAGCCCCGTCAGAAAGAGACTCAATTACATCAAGTCTTGTCAGCCCCTGTTTTTTTAAAAAATAAACTGCATGACTATCAGACTCGGTAAATATAGCCGCCAGAATGTCGCCGGTGCTGATTTTATTTTTATCTGCATAGCGAGCGTGCATAAATGCTTTCTGCACAACTCTCTGTACCGCATAAGTGTGTTGCGGCATGACCTTGGTGTCCTCGAGCAGAGGTATGTGTCGGGAGAAAAAATCGTGCAAATCCTGAAGCAAAAGGGTCACGTTGCCACTGTTGTCCACAACAATCTGCCGAACATCTGCTTCTTCAAGAAGAGCGGCAAGCAGATGCTCAATACAGATATATTCATGGCGTCGATGAGAGGCGATATGCTCAGCTCTCTCCAGTATACGTTCAAGTTCTTTTTGAAACATCACTCACCTTAAACATTTTTACAAGCAACACCAGACAGAAAACTCATCAAACCACCTGCATCACGCAGCGCAAAGGAAACTCGCTTTCCTTTGCCTGGTGAGCGACAAGAGCAATTTTCGTTTCGGCAATTTCACGGGTATAAACTCCAACGACAGCCTTTCCTTCCTGATGCACTGTCAGCATGATTTTTTCGGCATCCTCCCCAGATTTATTAAATACTTGTCGCAGAATATAAACAACAAATTCCATCGTCGTATAATCATCATTAAGCAGCAGCACTTGATACAAAGGTGGTTCACGTAAAACCTCCCGACTCCGCACCGCACTTCCGGCTTCTGATTCCAACTCGTCCATAAATATACCTCGTTACCCCCTGAAGATTGATCGCACCATTTAGCACTGTCCTCCGAAAAACTCTCTGGTTGCGCAATGGTATGGTCCCATAATATACCGTCTCAAAACACCGATACCGAATCAACAAAACACTCTGCGAGCAGCCTGATGAGCAAAGTTCCTGCCAATAATGAACGTCTGATCATGGCAGCCGATATCGGTGGCACTAACTGCAGATTCGCATCATTCAAGGTCTCCGCAGGAAAAACCGCAGAACTTGAGCTTAAATCGAGTTACCGTTTCCTCACCGCAGCTTACTCCAACTTTCCCAACCTGGTCGAGGATGTTTTGACCAGCTGGAAAAAAGACCATGCCCAGCCAACTCCTGAAATAATCGTTCTGGCCGTCGCCGGTCCCGTAAACAAGGAAGGAAATTACTGTAAACCACCTCTTATCCCCTGGGACATAGACTTACGCCAACTTAACAACCTCCCTATCCTCCTACTAAATGACTTTCTTGCTCAAGGCTATGCCGTAGGTTCAAGTTTGGCCTCTTCAGCTACCCACTTTTGCGGACCGAAAACAGCTGACGAGAAAGCCCCCCTAGCAATTATTGGCGCCGGCACTGGCCTCGGTAAAGCTTTGTATTTACCAAACAAACAGCTGGCACTGGCTTCTGAGGGCGGGCATGGCAATATCATCATTGAATCCGACGCTGACTTCGATGTCCTTCGCTTTTTCCAGCAACATCTGGCGCGCCAGTCAATTACCTGGAACGACCTGCTCAGTGGCTCGGGACTATCAATCCTGCACAGTTTTTTTTACAAAGACCTTCTGCGAGCGGAAGATGTGGCGACCGTCTTGAACGACTCCCCGATGACCCTTGCTGCGTTCTCGCGATTCTACGCGATGGCCGCACGCAACTTCGTCCTTGATACTCTGGCTTGTGGTGGACTATTTATCGCCGGAGGTATCGCAGCAAAAAATCCACAGATTGTGAATTCTCCGATCTTTGCTGAAACTTTCACAAACTCATTCCATCACTCTTCTTTACTTGAACAAATCCCTTGCCGATTGATAACTAACGAAGAAAGTGGTTTGTGGGGGGCGGCAAGCTATGCCAGACTTAAATTGTTAACCTGATACAACATACTAATGACGGCCCAGCCTAAAAACCAGACACAGGCAGTACTTCTACGAGGAGTTAAGACCATGCACAGAACCGCATATTTTTGTTTATTACTGTCCCTATCACTCCACGCCAGTTATATAGCCGCCGAACCACCGCGTAGTAACACTGCTCTGAGTGATGCCGACCTGCATCGTTACCAATACTGTGGCAATGATAAAGACTGCGTCGTCATGCGAAACGGTTGTTGCGACTGTGCCAATGGCGGATTCGATGTAGCGATAAACAAGATGCGAGTCGAAGATTTCAAAGCTCGCTTTAACTGCATGTCGACAACCTGCACAGAAATTGCTCCCGTCACCCCTTGCGGGATAGGCACAGTAACCTGCGTAGAACATCGCTGTGATTTCGTTTCGGAAAATGATTTTCTGGAAAAGGGAGCTGAATTAAGCCAATAATTGATACTACAACAGACTCTCCGGAGCAGATTGCTGCTGAGAGGGCCCTGAGATGAACATCTCACCTTCCATCAGGAGCGTCAGGAGTCTGGCCATCAAACTCACGACCAAGGAAATAATAAAATTCCCGTAACTGTTCATTGCCATACAATACTTTTCGGCTCTCGAATTTCCAATCGCCAATTTCTCTGCCATCAACACCAAGCGGAATAATCTCGGAAAAATGGTTCCTGAGCCGACCAAGGTCCTCAAGATCCTGAATAACAATGATCCCATCTCGACCCAGCAAATTCGACCAACCACCCCAGATGTCATACTGATTCATCCTGCGACGATCCACATTGCCACAATAGACTGGCAGCCCACCACTATAGAAAGCAATTACTGAAGCAACTCCGTAGTTTGTCGCCATCACAAACGGCTCTTCCGAACGAGAACTGACAATCTCTCTAACGTCACTGCCCAAAGACTTCCAGCCGACAAGCTTTTTTGTTGGTAAAAATTTTGCCGGAATACCCGCGGTAACGCCAAGAAATAACGCGTATGCAGCAAAACTAATCACAACACTCGGTCCAATAATATGAGAAATACATTTTCTTGCTGACGGCAAAACCATCAATCCACGCTCGACCGCATAAATAAAAATCAGCGCCGCTGCCAATGCACCGGGCATAGGCCAATTGACGTAAACACGACGATTCAAAGACACAACAAAACAAATCAACAACAAGGGCACGGTTCCCGCCAGCAAGACCCCCGAAGTCGCGTCACGTTCCCTTAACCAGAGGCGACCAACGCGATAAATTGAAATAGCCAGCATCGCTGCCAGGACAGGACCGAGCAATCCCAGTTGTCCGCCAAAAAATTCGGCTAAATATTGAAGCTTAATTGCCGACCCGTCACTCTTCAGCACATGTCCTGCATTATGCTGAAAGTTCACCCATCCATTTTTGGCGTTCCAGACAAGAACCGGTAAAAGAGACAAAAGAAAAATCACCCCAGACAAAACAAATGACCAGGTAAACAGCTGACGACGTCGCTCTGGCGTCAACAGCAGGAGTAAAATAAAGGCGACTGGCAAAACAGCTATCGTATATTTCCCCCAAAAACCAACGCCGCATGATACTGCACATAACAACCACCAGCGCGGCTTATCGTTCTTCACTGCTTGAAAAGCAGAGAAAAGAGCCAGCAACCAAAAAAATGCCACCAGCGGATCGGTTGTCATAAACAAACCGAGAGTAGAAAACACTGGCATAGTCCTCATGGCAACCCAGCCAGCCAGTGCTACCGCAGGAGAAGCGAGTTGCCTGGCGAAAACGTAGAACAACACAGAAGTCGCAGCAGCGAAAAACATACCTCCCGCCTTCACCGCATAAAAGGGCTCAAGTGGCAGATAGGAGAACCCTGCTATTATCCAAGCAATAAGCGGGCCCTTACTGTAATAACTCCAGTCTAGACGACGAGACCATTCCCAATAATGAGCTTCATCCGCAGCGAGATCGAGCGGACTGAAAATCAGCGCCATTATTTGCAAAACGGTCACAGCAATAAACAGTCCGGCAAAAATCAGATCGCAGCGACTGGCCTCCATCCTGAAAAACGAAAATGCTCGATTACAATTGTCACTGCCTGCTCTCACTTTCCTCCTTGAGATCAATCTGTTTCAGTTCTTCCGAACCAGCATAAAAGAGAATCAGCTGATTCTCTGGAGGGTCAATAACCCTGCCTCCCATCAGTAATACCCGATAGCTGTGCAGGGTTTTATCCGACCAGCTTGTAAACCACTTCTTCCTTGCTAAATAATACATATCCCCTTCCAAAGGAGCCTCTGGCGAATGCAAACGTACTGGCCTCTCAAGATAAAAAAACAAAGTATCAAAATCTTCGTCTTGGCTCTCCTTGATAAAGCGCATCCGGGGAAAATCGAGGACCTTATTCCGAACCTGATATGCCAGCTGTTTGTAACTATGCATCTCGCCCTTAACAGCCATACCAAAATGAAGCATTGCAACAAAAAACAACCAAAGCAGGAATACCGACCGGCAAGCAAACATCACTAACCCGGAAGACGCAACCAATACCTGACCCTCTGGCCTCGACAAAAACACACGAGATAACCAGAAAATAAACAAAAAAATCAAAAAAATGGCAATTAAAGGAAACTGCCCAAATTGACGCCTTGCGCTTCCAAAAAACTCAAGGTGGACTGGTTCACGAACCAAAACACCGGAGAGTAGAACAAATGCCGCTATAGCCGACAAAAGAAAAATCGCTGACATCAAAAAAAGGGAAAGTATCCGGTTAATCTTGGGTAACTGTTCCCGCAGAACGGTACAATACAATCGGGCGATACCACGAACGCCGAAGGCACCGATGATTGAAAATGCGGGCAACACTGTCAGCAAATATCCACGGCGTTTTCCAGACGAAATAGAGAAAAGAATTAGCGGCAGAACAATCCAGAAAAAAGCGAGCTGACACAAACGCCTTTCTCGAAGGGACAGCTCAAAATAAATTCCCTTTAAACGCGCCATCCCCAAACTGCGGTACCGAAAAAAAAACCAGACGAGCAGAGAAAATAAAATAAAGGACCATGGGGCCCACTGGAGAAAAATTTGCGGGAAATAAAACCAGAATGGCTTTTCAGTAATCCCTTCAACGCCTCGCAAACGACCAAGATTTTCAAATAGGATCTGCCTTTTCAAAAACGGGTAACCATAAAGCTTCCACTGCAGAATATACCAAGGCAAAAAAACCAACCCTGCACCAAGACAAAGACGGAGCGAAGTGACAAAGACGAAACGCCAGCTCAGAGCACAGGCAAAACGCCAATAAAAAGAAAGTATAAGCAAGGACAGCACCAGGCCCAGCGGCCCTTTTGTCAGTACCGCGGCACCAGCAATGACCCCGGCCAGATAGACCCTAGAGAACCGACGAAACTTTTTCAAATCAAGCTCATCATCGCCTGAACCGGCAAACAACAGCCCAGCGGCAAGTAATGCATTAAAAAACATGTCAACCCGGCCATCAAGCGCGAGCCTCTGAAAACCATAAGAGAAGAAAAGCATACAAAACGCCAAGGTCGCCAACAGTAAAGACGAGGAGACGACCAAAACTCGAGAAAAAAGAACTGTCGCCAAAAGCGTTCCACCAAGGACAGATGCTGTCCTCAACATCTGCTCGTCAAACTGCCCGCGCAAACGATAATCCCAATACCCCACAAGGTGAGAAAGTATCGGTTTGGAGGGAATGATTTCCTGATGACGTAATGGGGAAATAGGAGTCCGATCGTGTATCATTGCCCCGAGGACAACCCCCTCTCGTCCTTCAGAGACCTGAAATACATCACCATAACCGGAGAAAGAATAAAGCTGGGAAAAGGAAAAAAAGATTAGAAAAAGAATCGCAAGATAATGGTCCGACAATCGTGCCCGTAGAAAACACTGTCGAAAATACCGCAGAAAACACCATGAAAGCATCCCACCAGGCTTAGCAGATAAGCCAAAGGATGTGTCAGGTCCAGTCACCAAAAACCATCGAGAGCACCAACACGCTCACACAAAGAAATGACGCAATATCCGCTATCACCACCAGACACTCCAGAATGTCAGACCAGAATATTAGAACTGGTTAATTTGATGCCTAAAAATAAAAACAACGCCCAAGAAGAGTAAACTGAGCGGCATTCTCGCCGCAAGATATTATCTTCACAAAAGAAGCGTCCATACCCATAGGGATTACAGCGAGAATTCATGCCCCCCTATCCCGAATGGACGTTCTGATATCCGATTCGACCGGGCAAAGCAAGGAAGTCCAACCCACAACAATCCGGCAACCAGTTAAGCAACCAGTAGACCTCTACCCCACTCACCTCAGCTCCGACTTCATAACTTCTTAATATTCAGAAAACATCAAAAAGGCATATCAAGCAAAGTGGCGGAGCCTTCCAGGCTCCGATGAAACAATCCGCAAAAAAAACTAAACCCCTAACCGCTATCTGACGAAATACCACTGGCAGGATAGATTACTATTCTCGTCATCGGCGACCTACCTGTGCCCGTTTTCGGACGCAAAGAAAATCTGCCAATGAGAATAATTTTTTTCTATCTTTTTTTTGCAAAAGAGCATATCAGCTGGATCTGCTGCTCTGGGTTCTTTAACTGCATTGATCGGGCCTGAGCGGAACGAAGGAAGCGCTTCCTTTACGAAAAAGTGCAAAAAAAGCACTGAGAACTATGGGCGGCGAGAAAGACGAGATTGACTTGGTGTACGGGCAGAAAGCTGCTGTGTATCTCGGTTACCAAGTATCTCGGTAACCAACAACTCATAAAGGGCATCTGCATATGAGACAAACTTCACAGGATGACGAGCCTCCAAGCTCCTCACGCGCCGCTCTTCATCCCCGTTCTTCCACAAAATCTGCTGTGGTCGAACCTGTTTTATCGATCATCAACCCTGATGTTTCTGAAAGTCACCCGGAAATTATCTCCGGAATTCAAACTGCAAAAACAACTGCCATTCCGAACTTCCCTGTCAGTAAAAGGTCCAAAGCCTTCCTGAAGGAGTTCTATCCGGAAGCCACCATACACGACTGGAACGACTGGAAATGGCAGGTAAGAAACCGCATCCGCAAATTGACGGATCTGGAGCGGTTTCTCGAACTATCCCCGGAAGAAGCTGAAGCAGTGGCACTACGCACCGCCAATCTGCCAATTGCCATAACCCCGTATTATCTGTCGCTGCTCGACCGGACAGACTTCAACCAGCCTCTGCGACGCACACATGTACCGGTTGGCGATGAATTTATCCGCCACGCGGGAGAAGATCCAGACCCTCTAGGCGAAGACCACCACACGGTCGTTCCAGGACTCGTTCACCGCTACCCCGACAGGGTTCTATTTCTGACCACTGGCTTCTGCTCGACATATTGTAGGTATTGCACACGGTCGCGCATGGTCGGTGAAACTAACGGTGAATATAGTTTTTCGACATCGCAGTGGGAACGAGCTGCTCAGTATATTGAGGCGCATCCGGAAATCCGCGACTGCCTGCTCTCGGGAGGGGATGCCCTGTCGATATCCGATGATAAACTCGAATGGCTGCTCGCCCGATTGCGCCGAATTCCTCATCTTGAGTTTATCCGTATTGGCAGCAAGATCCCTGTTGTCATGCCGCAGCGCATTACAAAAAATCTCTGCCGCATGTTGAAAAAGTTCCACCCGCTGTGGATGAGCATTCACTACACTCACCCCGACGAGCTGACTCGCGAAGCCCGTGAAGCTGCTGGCCGTCTGGCGGATGCTGGTATTCCTCTTGGCTCACAAACTGTGCTGCTCAAGGGCATTAACGACAACTCGCTAACGCTCAAAAACTTGTTCCATGGCCTGCTGACCATGAGGGTAAAACCGTATTACCTTTATCAGTGTGACCCTGTTTCAGGTTCAGCCCACTTTCGCACCTCAGTCGAAAAAGGTTTGGAGATGATCCGTGAGCTTCGTGGTCATACAACCGGCTATGCGATTCCGCAGTTTGTAGTCGACGCCCCTGGAGGCGGTGGAAAAATTCCTCTGCTGCCAGATTACGTAATGGGTCGGGATGGAGACGACCTGCTACTGACAAACTTTGAAGGTGGGACGTATCGTTATCCAGACCCTCTGGGAAGGACGGGAGAAGCACAGTCGTTCCTTCGCCAACGGGGCTTTGACCTGAAATCAGCAAATGGCCTGTATCTTCCAACGACTTCTGGAGAACCTGAATGCTCATAGGTCTGACTTTTGACCTGCGAGACTACTACCGCAGGTTGGGCTACAACGAAGAAGACATCGCTGAGTTCGATAGCGAAGAGACGATCTCCGCTATCGAACATGCATTATCGCTAATGGGACACTCGACTGTGCGTATCGGCAATATCTGGGAACTAACCCGTAATATAGCCGACAGCCAGAAATGGGACCTGATTTTCAATGTCGCGGAAGGACTGCATGGGCTCGCTCGCGAAGCCCAGGTTCCAGCCCTTCTTGAAGCCTGGCAAATACCTTACACTTTCTCGCCACCTGAGGTGATTGTCACCTGTCACGACAAAAGTCTCGCCAAGCTGCTTGTTCATCAGGCCGGAGTGAAAACTGCCCGCTGGCAGGTTGTCCGAAATGACAGCGATATTGAACAAATAAATCTGCCATTCCCACTTTTCGTCAAACCCCTGGCGGAAGGGACCGGAAAAGGCATTTCCGCGGCGTCAGTAGTCAAATCTCGTGAGGAACTGAAACTACCCGTATCCCAACTTCTCAAACGCTTTTCTCAGCCTGTGCTCGTCGAGACCTATCTCTCCGGACGTGAGTTTACTGTCGGCATTACAGGGACAGCGGGGGATGCCTCACTTGTCGGTGTCATGGAAATTATTTCCGGCAAAGACGCTGAAGTCGGGGGACACACCTACCAGAACAAAGAGAATTGCGAGACGCTGATGGAATATCATCTGGCGGACTGTCCGATCGGCAAAGCCGCTGGTGAGCTTGCTTTGGCAGCTTGGCGAGCGCTTGGCTGCCGAGATGCCGGACGAATTGATATCCGCTGCGATGAAAATGGCGTCCCACATTTCCTGGAAGTAAATCCGCTCGCCGGATTACACCCGACACATTCGGACCTGCCGATCCTTGCCAGTATGGCCAATATAGATTACCAGCAGCTACTCACCCGAATTATGGACTGCTGTCTGAACAGGCTTCAGCTTACTCAGTCGGGCAAAAATTCCGGATGAAACTGCTCGTTCTACACCAGACGATTGTTCCCGGTCGAGCCGATGAAACTGATACTCTGCTACAAGCCGAAGAGGTATGTCAGTGCCTTGCCGCTCTCGGACATAACCCCGTGCGCGGTGAAGTTGCTACGTTGTCAGAGATTGAGAAACTCCTTGAACAGATTAAACCGGATGTCGTTTTTAACCTGGTTGAGTCTCTCTCTGGTGAAGACCGCTTCGCATTTCTTGCCGCTGGATTGCTTGAAATGCATGGCGTTCCGTTTACCGGAAATTCCGCTGCGACCTTGCTTTTTTCTTTCGACAAGCTACTGGTCAAAAGACTGCTTGTGAACTCAGAGCTACATACCCCTCGTGGACTTGAAGCAGGCAATGTTCGCTATATTGTCAAGTCAGCCTCGGAACATGCATCATTTGCCATTGGCCCGGAAAATGTTGTGTTGGGTGTAGAAAACGCAAAAAAACTGTTGCAGGAAAAACAACATAAACACGGTGGAACCTGGCTTGCCGAAGAATACATTGAAGGAAGAGAGGTCAATCTCGCCCTGCTTGGTTACGCCGAGGAATTTATCTTGTTACCACCAGCAGAAATCCTCTTTCAGAGTTTTGCCGAAGAAATGCCGCAGATTATCGACTATTCCGCCAAATGGGACACTGAAAGTTTCAGCTACCAACACACTCCACGGCGCTTCATCCCGACAATGCCGAGTTTCTTTCCACTAGCCCATGAATGCACCCGGCGACTTGGCTTGACTGGTTATTCCCGTATTGACTTGAGAATTGATGCCGACGACACCCCATGGATAATTGATGTCAATCCCAACCCATGTCTTTCTTCTGATGCCGGCTATATTGCCGCTGCTCAGGAAATAGGCCTGGGACAAGAAGATGTCATTAAACGAATTCTGGAAGTGGCCCTGACCAACCACTGCCTCACTGGAGAACAAAAATGACCAACGAAACAATTGTAAACGAAGACCATTTCACGATGGGATATCGCGTAATGCCAGGAGACCCAAAAGAAATCAGTGAACTGGCGAGACGCAGTTCTGTATTCTCCGAAACAGAAATTGAGGTCGCCGGAGAACTGGCGGACGATGTAATTAGCGGAAAAGATACCAGTTACCTTTTTTGCCTGCTGCGCAACGAACAGGGGCATCTGCTTGGCTATACCTGCTACGGAGAGATCCCGTTAACCGAGCGCCGTTTCGACCTGTACTGGATAGTTGTCGATCCCGAAGCCCAAAGAAGCGGACTGGCTGCCGCGCTACTTGCGGCAACCGAAGACAATGTCCGCCGCCTCGGAGGCGTCAGGCTCTATGCAGAGACCTCTGGCACCGCGGCCTATGCGCCAGCCCGTGCTTTTTATTTGAAAAACGGTTTCAGCGAAGCCGGACGATTTGTTGATTTCTACCGCGATGGAGACGACAAGGTAGTTTTTTGCAAGGTGATGTA
>JAQTWB010000005.1 GCA_028689495.1 bacterium
AGTAGTTTCTGACGATTACTTCTTTGACGGGACCGCGTTTACTGGCAACCGAATTGACCTGTCTGCGGGCATCGACTTCCTCAATCCTAAATTCTTTGTAAAGCTCATACACTAGCGGGGCGCTGGAATTCGAGAGCATGAACTTCACATCTTTCTCGTGAAGCGCCAGGCAGATATCGCGCAGTTCAGTTTGCAAGTCGGCTGCAAATCCATCTTTGCTATAGGATGTGAAATTTGAAGTTGTGCTCAGCGGCACATAGGGCGGATCGAAATAAGCAAAATCGCCTTTTTTTGCGCTGTTTAGCACAGAAGTAAATGGTGCTTGTTTAATTGTTACGTTCTGCAAAGCCTCGCTACAGAGCCACAGGTTTTCTTCGTCGACAATTGTCGGGTTCTTGTAGTCGCCAAAAGGGGTGTTGAATTGGCCTTTGGAGTTTACGCGATAAAGCCCGTTGAAGCAGGTCTTGTTCAAGTAGATGAAGCGGCTAGCGCGTTTTACATTGCCCCATTTCTTGTAGTGAGGACTCCGATCTTTGTCGCGCAGTTCATAGAAGTAATTTTCTTCGTGCTGATGTTGTTTGAGGTCCTTAATTAGTGCTTCGATATTGCTTTGTATTACTTGATAGGTGTTGACCAGTTCTTCGTTGATATCTGAAATAACGGCCTTACTTGGCTGTAGTGAAAAAAACAGAGCGCCTCCGCCGATCATCGGCTCAAAGTAGCAGCCAAACTTTTTTGGCAGACGCGCCTGAAGCTCGGGCAGCAGCTGCCTTTTGCCGCCGACCCATTTGAGGAAGGGGCGGGCTGAGGGGGTGTCCGGCGTGTTTTGTGTTTTGGTCAGCGGGTGCATGGATTTATCGGGTATTTTCTCAGGATCCACTTGGTTTATTGATAAGAGAGCAGGCCACTTTTTTGGGCATATGGCAAGCACCTAGTGAACCTCTGCCGTTATCGGGAGTTGACAGGCGCCTCACGATGCGCCCCTACGGGAAACAATATCAATCGGTAGGTCTGCTCGGATTGATGCGCAGGAAAGATATTGCAACTAATCTTATTTGCATAAACGATCGATCGCGGTAGGGGCGCCTCGCGAGGCGCCCAGTATTTACCCAGCAATCAATCCGGCTTTAGTCTGCCGGATTTTGATATGACTACCGCCTACGCCCGCCGCCGCCGTGGCGACCCGCACCGTGACCGCCACGTCCGCCGCGGGATGGCGAAGAAGGACGACGCGAAATAGCTCCTGACCTTCGTTGCACGTATTGGGCGTGATTTTCGGCGATTGCTTCGGCGTGGTGTGAATGCTCGGTGTAAATATTGACCCTCCGCTGCAACAGTTTTTCGATGTCGGCGAGGTATTCTGATTCTTCGTGGTCACAGAATGACATGGCAATACCGGATGTTCCTGCCCGGGCAGTTCGGCCAATGCGGTGAACGTAGCTCTCGGGCTCATTTGGCAGATCGTAGTTAATCACATGGGTAATGCCTTCAACGTCAATACCGCGGGCCACGATGTCGGTGGCAACCAGCACGCGCAGTCTGCCATCGGTGAAGTCGGCCAGCGCTCTTTGTCGAGCATTTTGTGACTTGTTGCCGTGAATGGCATCGGCCCGAACACGTTTTTCGTTCAGCTCCTTGGCCAGTCTGTTGGCGCGGTGTTTTGTGCGGGTAAAGACCAGCGCCCGTTCGATGTCGTGCTCGCGCAGGATCTCCAGCAAGAGAGAGCTTTTTTTGGTGCTTTCGACAAACAGCACCTGATCATCAATGCGTTCAGCAGTGGACGAGACGGGATTTACCTCTACTTTGATTGGATTTGAAAGCATGCTGTTTGCAAGACCGGCAACTTCGTTCGGCATTGTCGCTGAAAAGAAGAGAGTCTGTCGCTGCTTTGGCAGGTGCACGAGAATTTTTTGCACGTCGCGGATAAAGCCCATATCGAGCATACGGTCAGCTTCATCGAGCACGAGTATTTCCACCTGCTCGAGTTTGACGTGCTGTTGGCCGATAAGGTCGAGCAGGCGTCCCGGTGTGGCGATAAGAATGTCGACTCCGGGCAGAAGTGCCTGGACCTGCGGATTTTGGCCGACGCCGCCAAAAATTGTCGCATAGCGCAGGTTCAGGTGGCGGCCGTAGTTTTTGATGTTATCGGCAATCTGTAGCGCCAGTTCGCGAGTCGGTGTGAGGATCAGCGAACGTGCGTGTTTTCGATTGTAGCGTTGACGTGTCAGGTGTAGCCGTTGCAGCATTGGCAGGGCGAATGCTGCTGTTTTGCCGGTTCCTGTTTGGGCGCAACCGAGAAGATCGCCGCCTTCCAGCAGGTGCGGTATTGATTGTGCCTGAATTGGTGTCGGGATTGAATAGTTTTCCTCGGTGAGGGCACGGAGGATCGGATCGATCAGTTGCAGATCGGGGAATGTTATGTTGCTCATTATCTCTCGAGATGTGTTGGACTTGCCTGGACAGAAAACGCCACATGGACCGGAATATCATCACTTCAACTCTATTGCCGTGTGCCCCCTCCACGACATGATTTCAGCTGCTAAAAGTAACACTGAAACCTGTTCCTGAATTGCAAAGTCCGTCATTATCCGGGAGCTGTAAGAGCGGTGTAGCAGTAATTATCAATTTGCGCAACTCTAAGGTCGGGAATGGTGGGAGGGAATGCTCGAAGCAAGCAGCTGATGTCGAGGCTAGAGGGGAATTGGCCGGTTATGTTGTCGCTGGTGATAGTTGCGGTCTTTTATCTCAGTGTCGGGTTCTTTAGTATCAATATTCCCAACTCGGATGACTTTAATGTCTATCTGGAGTTTTTGCTGAGATTACAGGGAACAACTGAGTTCGGGCAGTGGGCTACCCTGCTGTTCACCCCGCACAACGAGCATTACATTGTTGTGCCCCGTCTTGTCGCCTTGCTTCAGTGGTTGATTTGCGGAGAAATAAATTTTGTCTGGCTCAATATCATAGGTAGTTTGGCTCTGCTGGTTTGCCTGGTTTTATTCTACTGCCAGTCAACCTTGGATCGTTGGAATCGAAGATATTTGTTCTTGGTGCTGTCCTTGATGATTTGTCATCCGCAGTATTCAGAGGCAACCATTTGGGCTACGGCGGCGCTTTCTAATCTCTGGGTGATTGCGTTTGCGATGCTTTCCTTTGCGATGGCAGGGAAAGGCACAGTTGCTGCGTTTGCTGAAGGGGGGTGCCTTGCCATCTTGGCAACCTTTACTCAGGGCAATGGTATTCTCGTCTTGCCATTGTTATTGCTGACTGAAGTATTCGCCGGGAGATTCCGCAGGGCAATTTTTGTAGCCGTTTTGTTTGTCGTTCTATTTTTCTTTATGCAAAGCGATACGGTTGGCCATCTGAATGGTTTAGCGGAACTTGGACTATTCCCGTATTTTATACAGTGCCTTGATTATAGTCTTACTTTTTTGGGTTCAACACTTTCGTTTGGTTCTCATCAAATGGCGGTGGGGATGGGATTTGTCGTTATACTCGGAGCTATCTCGTTGACTTGGGTCCGTTATGACCAAATAAATGTGACGATTTTTAGTCTGCTTTTGTTCTGTATCGCCACAGCACTCGCGCAAAGTCTGGTGCGGGGCCATCTCGGAGTGGATTATGCTCTTGTTACCAGTCGCTATAAAATCGTTTCTATCGTTGCTTTTGCCTGCCTGTTTGCTGGAATTGTCGAATCCTCGAGTAATGTAGCCCGGCAGAGAGGGTTGTTGCTGATCGGGGTGCTCTGTGCTGGTGTCACCTGTTTTACATCATGGTTGAACAATTCTATAGAATTGCCGTTTCGACGACAATTTCTTGCCGACAGTCTGCAACGCTGGCAGCTTGTTGGCGCAGCACTTGAGCATCCGATGCCGGAGCTGGCGGATCGTATAATGCGGGAGGCGGTTGATGCCGGAATATACCATTTGCCTGCGGTCGGAAGGGGTGACTTACAGAGAGCTGCGCCGCTTGCCGGCGTGCCAGAGGCAAAAGGTCAGATCGTCCATGCACTTGAGCACCTTGTGCTGACAGATAGATTTCTTTTTATCCGCGGTTGGGCGTTTGTTTTCGGAGAAGAGAGCATTGGCAGTCGTATAAGTGTTACGTTGGTCGGAGCTGAGAATCGTTACGTAATTCCGACTGCCAATCGCTTGAGGTGTGATGTTACGGCATATCATCGGGTGTACTTCGATCAGGGAAATCTCGATTATTCGGGATTTCAGGTTCTGCTTGAGCGCAAGGAACTCTTTGCCGGCAATTACCGAATTGGGGTTATGCTAGAAAAGGGAGACGAGAGACTGTTTGTTGATACTGGCAAAACTGTTGACATTTCGGCTGGAAATTATACTGCTCACACTTTAATTCCCCGATCAATAACACCTTAATCTTAAGCAGTATATTTGGAGCTGCGGAGCAGCGACAAGATAACTAGTATACCCCTCTCGCTCCTTGCTATTACCCACAAGTTCCCGACCAGATTACCTTGTTGCGATTAGAGATCGAACAGAGGTAAAGTTCTTGCAAAGTGGACGTATTTAAAATCACTCCCAGCATGTAGACGGCAATACCGGGGGTGCAGAGCTCCAGCTCTGCGCCAATTCGCGGCAGATTTGCAGCTTGGCGGGACATATGAATTGCAGCAGAGCTGGAGCTCTGCTGCCCCACTGAAGCCACTATTTTCGTTCCTGCAGACTTGTGGGTAATAGCAAGCTCCCGCTCGGGTCAGTGGCGACGGCATCGGGAAATTCATAGTGGGAGGGGTATAAAGCGTAAAGCTAATAGATAAATGCTGAGAGCTACAGCTTACTTGCGCTGTAGTTGACTGATGGCTTTTCCGGTCATTGTCACAGCCTGCATTGACTGCTGGTCGGAGGGCATGTTGGCCACTGCTTCGAGTCCTCCAGAGGGAGAGTTGAGCGAAGCCAGGGCATGGGATGCAACGCTTTTGCGCATCTCCTGATAGAGGTTAAGGAGTGCCGTGCTTTTGTCGTCGTCGTTGTTTTCCTTGATTGATTTTTCGGAGATCTTGATTCGGTTTTGCAGGAAATCTTTCAGATCTTTTACTGATATCTCACCCTTCTGCACATCTTCGCATAGTTCGATATAAGCGCGCATATCGGCATGAGTCTGGGCCAGTGCCGGCATGACGGCGGCATTTTCGTCTGTTGTTTGAGTCCCTTCGCGATAGGCAATAAAGCGGCTGTTGATTTTGGCTATTCCTTCCTGGTTACTCTGTGCATGGTCGAGACTTGCGCTGTTTGCCGCAAAGGTATTGCTATCGTCGAGGTAGATTAAACCTTTCTCGTGTTTAATTGCAGAGCCGTTGGTCAGGCGCAGCTGTTCGAGGCTTTGTAATTTTTCGTTGACCAGGGCTCTCTGTTCGGGATTGCAAGTCTCGTTCAACAGGCTTGAGGCACTGCCGCAGTGAGTCGTCTCCAGAATTTTTTTTGCTGAATCGCTTTTAAATATAATGGCAGTGTTTTCAGCAAGAGACGCCTGCATTGTTTCTCTGACCATCGCTCGAAGTTCATCCTTTCCAGGCATGGATGAGTCGGCCGTTTTCAAGCCGGCTTCGGCTTTGTTTGGTTCGAGTAGGTTGAGCAGCTGCTCTTTTAGTTCAGTAAACACCATAATTTCAGCCCTTTGTGGCCCTTGAGGAGGAACTCCATCTCAATTTTTGAGTTATGGCAGGTCGGGCAGCAATCGTGTCGCAATATTGCCTATCAGATGAGATGTGGACTGATATTTTTTAGCGCGGCGCGAATTATTCGCCGTTCGGCCAATATGATGCCAAGTGCCCACCAGCTGACAACGATGCTGGCAAGAACCGATGTCAACCAGGGGAATGACCAACTGGGGCTAATTACTGGAAGCAGCCCGCGGTCGATGATGACAGGTTGCCAAAGGAGAAGGGCCAATTTGGTTCGTTCAGGCTTGAAATACTTTGTGCCACTCATTGAGGTGACTATTTGCCCACTTACGGCAAAGACGATAGTCGCCCCCCAGCCAAGAGCGATGATGTGAAGCAGGCCGTCTGAAACGATAGCTCCATAAATAACTCCGAGAGTCGTGCCTGTCAGAAGCCAA
Source organism: bacterium (assembly GCA_028689495.1). Taxonomy (GTDB): domain Bacteria; phylum Bdellovibrionota_C; class UBA2361; order SZUA-149; family JAQTWB01; genus JAQTWB01. Next base: position 6,085 of record JAQTWB010000005.1, read on the forward strand.
ATGTAGCCGGTAACAATCGCTATCCTGACAGGCGTGTCGCGGAAAAGACTGAGTTTCATTGGCAAGGCAAATAGTTCTGTGTGCCAGGTATAGCTGAGTGTCGCCAGGGTTAGCAGGCTAAGCCAGCATGTTGTCAGAGTGCTGTTTGTCTGTAACTTGGGGAATAAAATAAACAAAAGCCCGATGGTAAACACTCCGCTCAGTAGTCCGACAATTGCTGTGCCCGCTGTTCCCTGAAGTCGTTTACCGCCAGCGAAATTGACGACAAACTGTTCTCCCGCACCGAAAACAACCATCGTTACTGATAAGTTGAGGGAAACCAAGGCGGGGAATGGAAGGAAAAAGCTGGTCCATGGAGCAACGTTAAAGCCAACAAGACCAAGCAACATCAAAACTGTGGCTCGCCAGTTTGGTTTTGGCGCACTTCTGACAACAGCTAGCACATGAATGAAAGCGACAAGGAAGGGTAGCGTGAGCAAGCCGCGACTGAGGTTGTTTAAGCCTGGAATGAAGAAAATAGTCAGTGAGGCGACAATCACTAAAGGCAGGAACAGAACGCGAGGTGAGGCGGACTGTGTTCCGCCAATTATTTTTCCTGCGGCCTGAAAAACAAAACCGAGGATGAAGAGACCGAAGAACATGAAGAGCTGCAAGTAGGCATGTGACTCTCTTAGCGCCATGTAGTGTTGATATGGCGGAAGTTTGCCTTTGAGCATCAGCCAGAGGTGAACACCGTGGTAGCCGATGCCGATAACGCAGGAAAGAGCACCAACGGTAAAGAATTTGTCGGCAATTGAGGCTGTGAGCAGCTTGCTTGTCAGGGAGCCCGTGTTGTCTTTTGCTCTGCCGAGAGAAATCAGCGCTTCTGCCATGGGATAGTCCTCAGTCTGGATTTTGGGAGATCGAGTCGTGGTCGGTGGATATCATTCCTGCTGGCGAAAGTCAGGTCTGATTTGAGTATTTTGGTGGGCAGCACGTAATAATCAATGAAGGGCAATGGAGGCGAAAACCTTTAACAGTCAGGGCAGGCTTACGCTGGGTAAGCCTGCAGGCTGAGCAAAATATTACTGACTGGCCGCCTCGTAACGCTTGATTACATCGAGAGCAATTTCCCTGTCTTCACCCTGAAATTGTGAAAGTGCCGCAGTAATTGCATTTTTTATACGGTCTGCCGAGATGCCATATTTTTCGTATAGCTCTCTGGTCGACATGGCATTTATCCAGATAGCGCGGATAAAATACAGCAATATCTTTGGCGATGACTCCATATACAGTTGCGCGAGTCGTGTAAGCGACTCCTGATATTGCTCCGAGATGTGAGACTCGGGAGTCGAGGTATTGAGAAAAAACTCAAGCCAGGTAGGAATTACAGGATTTAAAGGCATCAGTTGCATTGTATTCAGTGCCGTGACAGCAATTTCATTTTGCATGCTGGCAATATTTGCCAGGCACCGGGTATTATCAGGATTGAGAGCCAGATAAATCATGCCTCCGTAAGTCCACGGATATACCTTGTCCGAATTTAGAATGAGAGACAGTATTTTTAATTGCATAGCGCATCCCTGGTCGTTCATTCGGAGAATGCCCAATGCTGAATCGGCCAGGCAATTGACTCGCTCCAGGCACTTCAGGAGAAAGAACAGCATCGGGTCGTCCAGCAGGTTATGCATTCTTGCGGCATGCGTAAAAAGTATATTGCGGGTTTCTTCGTCCCACTGGGGAGCTGACATCTCCAGGCCTTGATCGGCATTGATTGCAGTAGCAATTTGCCGGAACGCCTTTTCATCCAGTGCCTCATTTTTCTTTTCAGCCAGGTATTCGTTGAGAGTCGGCATTAATTGTTGAGCCAGTTGTTTTAAAACATTCGTATTCATGATCTGATCCTCGCTTTCAAGCAGTGAATTGAGGTCATGGCGTAAGCTCACCCGATAAAAAACTCAGGGGGATTATTTTCAACCTCAGGGCTGGTGTATGCCATCAAGTCAATTCACTGAAATAACGAAGACAGGTTACATGAAGAGAGTAGGAACCTTTGACCTCCAGTATGCCTGATTCACGGCTGAGGCTTGTCAGCCGTGGGTCGGGCACATGGATGTGTTCAACTACACTAAAGGGAATCGGGTCTTGGAGACCCGCACTTGGTGAAAAAATTCAAGTTCTGTCTAATTATCACCATATTCCCCGTGTGTATAGGGTGTGGTTTTACGAGTGTAACATCCTGGTTCGACCGGAAAGAGGACCATGGGACCGAAGCCGGATGCGAGGCTAATCACTAATCAAGTGAATCGCATCCGGAAAACCTTCAGTTGTTGATGAAACGAAAATGAGCTTGTCTGGTAATTATCAAGCCAGCTTTTACGCCAGGCAGGATTGATACGGCGAAAAGAATCACAAACAGTATTATTCCGGCTATTGTCAGATGCGTATTGCGTGTGGCAGCGAGCAGCACTGTCGCAGCAACGGCGGCCAAAGAAGAACGGCATAGTATGCCGTTCGCCAGACCGCAAAAAGCGTCGTATTCATCCTTGATATTATTATGCCTCGCGAGTTGTGCGTTGAACTCCTTCGTCCGCAGCCTGTAGGCAAAATAGCCTGATACCATGCTCCAGATTGTTGTCCATCCAGCGAGACCAATCAGTGTTCCACTTGCTACGCCAATGATCAGTGTGTGGAATAAAGACAGCTTGCTTTCACTTTGGAGCCCGTGCAATAGCAAAGGAACGCTAACCAACAGGCATAAGGGGAGGAGAATACCACTTATGTAATACAGCGATGCCTGCTTTAGATGCATGCGCGATCGCGGCCTTACTTTTTCCTGGTTTGTCGGCATCGGCAGGTTGTTCTGATCGAGCTCCAGGTAACCTTCAAAGCTGGTCCAGAGCCAATAGACATTTGCCGAAATAAACAGCAGGTCACCAAAAATATTATACATAAAAACCTCGCAAAAACGGTCCAATGGGGAAGGGGGCTTCTCCACAGAATTTGGAAAGGTCAATATCGCCCACAACCAAGTTTGGTCGTGGGCTACCCGTATGTAGCATGATAGAGAGACGGAGAGGTCGAAGATGTACGCCCGATTGGGCCCAATTAGCACAAAAATAGTAATATGGGCAATCTGGGAGAACGGCATAGCAGTTCTGTGGTTTGAGCTGCAATCATTCGAGAGCAGAGTCTTGGTATTGGTCAGACTCCTGCGTGTAAGATCCCTTAGAGTGCTGTTTAATTCATGAACATTTGCAGATGAGTTGAAAAACATGAGTAATATCCGAATAGAGAGTTTCTCTGGCAAAGGGGTTGAGCCCTGGATAGATGACCTCGCTCGGTTGAGGATTTCGGTATTCCGTGCCTTCCCTTACCTTTACGATGGTTCTCTGGAATACGAATTGAAGTATCTGCAGACATATCTTCTCGCTCAAGACAGTATAGTCGTTCTGGCTTTTGCGGGTGATGATGTGATTGGAGCTTCGACAGCGTTGCCGTTGGTTGAGGAGATAGAAGAATTTCAGCAGCCATTCATTCAGTGCGGAGTGGAGTTGGAGCAAATATTTTATCTGGGTGAGTCGGTGCTTCTCCCTGAATTTCGCGGGCAGGGGATTTATAAAGAGTTTTTCTCTCGGCGAGAGGCTCAGGCACTGCGCTTGGGAGGTTTTAGGCAATCAGTGTTTTGTGCGGTGCAGCGAAGCCTTGAGCATCCTTTGCGCCCGGCTGATTACCAGCCGCTTGATCTTGTTTGGGAAAGATTTGGATATTGTCGTCAACCATCATGGCAGACAATGCTGGCCTGGAGGGATCTCGGTGAGGCGGAGGAAAGCGAAAAGCTGATGATGTTTTGGAGTAAAGTCTTGGTGGAGGGGAGCTACTGATGAACCGGAATTGTAAATACCGCCTTGCCGCAGCGCAATACAAGATATCAAGGCACAAAAACTGGCCGAGTTTTGCCGGAAAAATTGCCGGTCTCGCAGTGCAGGCCACAGATTCTGCTGCTCGTCTGTTGTTGCTGCCCGAATATTTCAGCATGGAACTTGCTGCGCTTTTTGCGGAGAAGGTGCAAAGCTCACTTTCCCAGCAGCTTGATTCCCTGCAAGAGCTATTGCCGGAGTTCTTGGGATTATTTGCAGGAATTTCACAAGAAGCAGGTCTGCACATCCTTGCCGGCACTTATCCTGTGCGGGTTGATCATGCCAGGTATGTAAACAGGGCATATTTTTTCTCGCCTGATGGATGTGTGCAATATCAGGACAAACTGCAGATGACGCGTTTTGAGAATGAGCAGTGGGGAATATCGGCAGGTGATGAAATCAAGGTTTTTGATAGTGAGTTGGGGAAGATAGGCGTTTCGATTTGTTACGATAGTGAGTTTCCGCTGATTGCTCGTCGGCAGGTGGAGCTTGGAGCTTCGCTGCTTCTTGTGCCAAGCTGCACCGATACTTTGGCCGGCTACCATCGGGTGCGGATTGGTTGCCAGGCCCGCGCACTGGAGAACCAGTGTTATGTGGCACATTCGACAACAGTTGGCGATGCCCCCTGGTTGGAGGCAATTGATCTTAATGTCGGTGCTGCTGCAGTTTATACTCCGGTTGATCGAGGCTTCCCTGATAATGGCGTGTTGGCGCTAGGAGAGATGAATCAAAGTCAAATGTTGTTTGCTGATGTGGATCTGGAGTCGCTGGACAGAGTGCGAAAAACAGGGCAGGTTTTTAATCACCGCGATTGGGATAAGCAGAAGAACTTTCTGTAGGTGGCGTAGGCAGGTTGTGAACGCATGATGTGCGGTAACGCTTCATTCTTGCGTTACCGTAGGGCGCGGGCCTTGTGTCCGCCCGTCTGTGATGATGTCCTCGTTGATGCAGCTTAGCTTGCTAATTTGTTTATACGTTCAAGCATCTCATTGGCTACTGCGATAAGCGAGATATCGCCGTGCGCGGAAATCTGTCCAAGGGCGGGAAAACGTTCATCGAGGTAAGCTTGATAAGTCATTCCTTTTTCCCCAAGCTCATATACTCGCTGCCAGTAATCGCGCACATCTTCAAGATATTCCGGTAAAAAGAAGGCGCGGGATCCGGCATCGTAGATGGCACAGCGTTCAATCGGATAGGCAGGATTTTCGCCTTGTGAGGCGATAAACTCCTCCGCCATCAAGGATTCGCGACGCAGAAGATCCGTGCCGGGAATAGTAATATGGAGGTTGCTGTTTTTGTTGGCAACGCTAAAGCAGCCTTCGAGGAAATACAATGCGGTGCCTTGATAGTCAGGGAAGAGCGCGATGGCCTGTTTTTCCACTTCGCTGATGATATTCAGCGCAGCGTCACCGCCGATGGTGAAGAAGCGAATGGACCGCAGTTTGGTGCCCTGTTCGCTGGCGGCGGAAAGGAAAAGCTTGAGGCCATGGCGCAGGCTGGTGCCGGTGGCAACAACGTCTCCAAATACCAGATCGCAGACAGGCGGCAGTTGAATTTTTCGGTAGTCAGCTTCAGTGATGTGCCAGGTGTCGCTTTCTGGAGTTTCTCTGACTCGTTGTGCCGAGATAAAGGCTGAAGCGTGGCGGTTCCAGCCATGGGCTTGTGCCAGGGCCTCACGCAGACCAAAGTTAAGGCCGCCGCGAAGAATGTTCAGCACTACCGCAGAATCTTCGGCAATAGGAAGGGATGTGAATTGACTTTCTGCGGAGAGAATTCGCTGGCATGCGGTTTTCAGGGCGTCGGTATAATTTACTCCAACAAAGAGGGAATCGTTGCAAATTCTCCGGCTTTCTGCGGAGGAAGTGATGAAGGTGTTTACTTTGCCCCTAGTTGAACAGCCATAAACAGCGCAGGATTTGTCTTTATAAAGAGGTGAGATCGACCACATTGCTATAGATATTTTATTGGGTGATTAACATGTTTAAACTAATTTTGGACAAAAACAAGATAATCATTATCGGAAGTTACATGGCTCAGGTAAACCCTGAGCCATGTAGTGTAGTTTACCTGTCGGCAAAATTACCAACTGGCTTGTCGTCCGTACCAGGCAGGCCCCATTGTGTTACCACAACGTTTGCTTCTGGTGTTCGTTCAAAGTGATTGCCATCGTCTGGTCGGTATACAGTCAGGCGATCGCGTGAATCATCAGAGCTTTCACCAGCTTCAACGATTCCTGGGATATCGCCCGGCAGGCCGAAGGGGACAACTATTGGTACGTTGTTTGAGCTGAAACGGATAAACCAGTTTCCATCGCGATAAACAGATACGTCGTCAATGTCATCTCCGTCAAAATCACCTAGCAGGAAGTCGTCTCCGGGGAGTCCGAACTGCTCGGCGTTACCAGCTCCGGAATTGCCTGCCAGTGCTCCTTCGCGGTTAAACCCACTGGATGAGTAGAGGGTGTACCAGATGCCAGTATTTTCGTCGATGACAATCATATCCGCTCGACCATCGCCATCTCGGTCGGCGACTTTCGGAGTATGGCTTGGCAGCCCCCATTGGCGAACGAGCAGGTGAGATGAGCTTGCTCCGTATGCTTGCTGGATGTCTCCTCCGCTGGAGAGAAAGACGAACCAGAGGCCATAAGTTGGTCTCCAGACTGCGAAGTCAGCCAGGCTGTCTCCATCAAAATCACCAGCAAGCGGTACGTCTCCAGTCAGTCCCCACTGGACGATTCTTGCTACCTGAAAACCGGTGCTGGACAACTTGATGAACCAGGTTCCAGTTGAAGGTCTCCAGACAGCGAGATCGGTCTGACTGTCTCCATCGTAGTCAGCCGGGACCGTGACATCTCCAGGAAGCCCCCATTGTATGCTCTCGAAATTACTGGTGGTCTGTTCGTCTGCACCGCGATAACGAATAAACCAGGAGCCAAGCGAGTCGCGATAGATAACCTTCTCCGAGTGGCCATTATCATCGAAATCGTTGCTGGAGTTACCGCTTTTGATTGAGATACGGCGGGCAACCAATGAGTTATCATTTTGTCTTTCCGCCTTTAGTTCGACAACGGTGCCGGTTTGAACATCAGATAATTGAGCAGCCACATTATGTTTACGGCGAACGATAGTCTGTCCGTTTATCGCAGCGGTTACTCCTCGGACTGTAATGCTGCTGTCGGAGATCAATGACACAGGACCCCGGACCTCTACTTCGTTGCCATCATGATCTTCCAACTCAATTTTTCTGGCAATGAACAAGTTGCCTTCCTGAATAAACTTGATTTCAACCATTGCGCCAACACTAAAAGAATCGATTGTTGTTGGGAAACTGTTTTCATCTTCAAAGCGTGTTGTCGCGGTGACCGAGTAATCACGACCATCTACAGTTATAGAAGTTGGACTGATTGAGGCAATTCTTCCCACTACTTCGACATCGTTGATTTTGTCAGAAAAGTCATCCCCATCATCGTTTCCATCGTCATCTCCGCTGGCGCTGTCTTCTCCGAGTTTCAACTTAATTTTGTTGGCGATCGTTGGGGATGAAGAGCTGAATTTGACCTCAACTTTGCTGCCGATTGTGATTGCTGAAAATAAAATGGCCTGTCCGTTGGAATCGGCAATCAATGTGCTGTTGTTGATGTCGAAACTTTGCCCTTGAAGAGAAATGCGACTTGCGCTGATTTCGGTAACCAGGCCTTCAATTTCTTGCAATAGGGAGCTGTTCGACTCATGCTCCAGTTCCAGAGAATCGGCAATGAGGGAGCCACCAACAAAAATACCCTTTGCTTTCACTCCGTCTCCAACAGTAAAGGCAGTGTAGGATATGTGATGACCAAATCCATCTTCAAACTCAGTGGAGTTATTGATTAGATATTCGACAGCATCGACAACAAAAGACGAACTGCTTTTTGTTGTCAATATTCCGCGAGTGATGATGTCCGAGTCATCCGCAGAGGCGAGGTTTGTGTATAACGTCAGCGAGAGCAGTAGTACGCTGACCCTACTTAGGGTTTTGCTTAAAATTGTTGTTGGTATTTTCATGTAAATTCCCTTTATTGTTTTTTACCGGTCTTCATCTGTTAATTTGTCTTCCCTTTCATCTTCATTTTTATCTTCTTCGTGGGCATCCTCGAGCTCTTGTTCCTGTTTATCGTCCGAAATTTTGTCTGTTTCCTGCTCGTTTATCTTGTTTTCATCTTCGTTAACCCCGTCGTTCTCGTCATCCTCGGTTTCATTTCGATCTTCCAGGTGATCATCTGAACTTTCGTCTTCCGATTCGTTTTCGTCGATTTTTTCGTCGTCAGAATTATTCTTGTCCTCGTTGTTATTATCATCGTTATCATCGTCTTCTTCGATTCTTGTCTGTCGTATATCAGATGAATCTTCATCAATCTGAAAGTCAGCGATGATGCGCGATGTTGTTGGTTGGATGTTAGTCACGGTTGAGCTGTAGGACGATGACGGAGTGTCGAAAAGATAGGTCAGGGTGTCTCCATGAGCGTTTGATTCAAAGCTATAGAAGCCATCATTATCCGTATAAGCTGAATCACCTGACTCAGCTATCGAGACTAGCGCGCCAGAGATCGGTTCGCCCGTGAGGGAGAGGAGGATGCCCTCATGCTTTAATCCACCTGTTCCACTGGAGCCACCGCCGCATCCGCAGATTAGCAGCAAGCTGAAGAGTATCAGAGCTAGCGGCACTTTTCGTAACAGGAAATTAGCTGTTTTCTGTTTCATTTTTATCTCTCTGCTGTTCGTTTATTATTGGCGTCGCCAGGTCTGGTGGGGCTTCTGTGATGCTAAAAGAACCCAGAACAACTTTAGCGGCAAAAGTTTCCCCGGGAGCTTTCGGGTTGATATCGCGGTCGAAGTGCGAAAGGAATATTCGCGCTCGTTGGTGGAGGTCTGAGCCTTCATGGAGTAGCCAGTCGCGAATTTCTGGCAGATGGTCCGCGGCGATATTGTCGTATTCGGTGCGGATGTGCAGGTTTGCGGCCATAGGGCGACTGTTGTCACCGATATTCTCTTCAACAGCCTCTGAGAGAGACAGGATGTCTTTAGCCAAGAGTTCATAAGCGGAGATACTGTCCGTTTTAAGGTTCTCAATGTTGGCCATAAGTTTTAAGCCAGACTCAGTTTTCTGTGCGGCCCCTGAGCGCTCAAGTTCAAAGAGTACAGAATAAGGGTTGAGATCGCTGCTGACTGAATTGACCAGTTGATTGAACTCACTGTTTTTCCCGAAGTAGGCAAGGTTTTTTGGTTGGCCTGATGGATCGCGGAAATCAGGCATCGTTTGCCAGTTGTTCAAGATACGCTGGATTACGCTGAGAGTTCGTCTCTGGCTAAGGCCAGGGCGATTTTCATCGGCCTCCTTTTTGATGCTGGCGATGTCCTTTCGGTGCACTCCGGTCATGGCTGAGATGCGGGAAATACTTGCGGTATCTCCTTGCCTTTTAAGTTCATCACTTGCTTCTTCCACCAGCAGTGCTTTTATCAAATCGAGCAAGGTCTGGAGGTGCAGGGAGTGGCGTAGGGCAAGGCGTATCGCCGGGCGCAACATGGTGCTGATAAAGTCAGTGATGCGATTGTCCTGTGCCATTGTCGCCAGCGGTGAGCTCCGGTTTGTATCGTGAGTGGGAATTTTTCCCACTATGTTACATGCTGCCCCAGGTTGGCTCTTGAAGTCAACTGGATAGTTGTTTTACCGCAAAATTTTCTCAATATCTCATCGCTAAATGAGTTGAGGGGGGGTATTTGTCGCTTGTCTGCCGTTGTCGCTTTGTGTTTAGACTCCCGCTTGAGGTCGTTGGCTGATGCAAGCGGGGAGTTGCATATCACTCTCTATAATTCATTCAAGTGGAGGTTCCATGAATAAGCTTTTGATAATTAGTGCAATAATATTAACGAGTACGTTGGTCGCGGCTTGTGCCACAAAGAACGTTACGCCGTCTGAGTGCGGTTGCCGCCGGCCTGCTGCCAAGTGTGAGTCCTGCCAGTGTCAGGATCACAGCCAATGTACATCTGAGAAGAATTGTGGCTGTACGGGAAAGAAATAATAAAAAGATAACAGGCTGGAGTATTCCGGGGGAGGCGCAGGTTGTTTGGTCAGTTAAACAATCAGCCTGCTTCGCCGCTGGACGACTCGCCGCTGGATGACTCGGGGCATGATGTCTCTTTATTGGATATCTCTCCACTGAGTATCTCACCACAAAGCATTTCGGTGGCGTCCAGCAGAAGCTGACACCCTTTTTCGATATCTTCCGGCGGACAGAATTCCTTGATTGAGAGACCTTCTCCTCCTGGGGTGCGGATATAGATAATCGCTTTTTTTGACCATCCGGCAAAAACAACGCTGTCATGCCAAGCTCCACTGACGAGACTCGGCGCGTCCCAGCCGCGAGCCAGCGCCATTTCTTGCATTTTATTGGCGATATTTTCGGTGCAAACCACGGGCTGACCGAGTGCGACAAGTTCAATATCGAGAGGCAGTGCTCGTTGTCCGGCGATCTCCCGACAACGGGAGAGTATGCGTTCTGATGCCATGTCGCGGCGTCCTTCGACAAAGTCACGGATGTCGAGGTAGAGCTCGGTTCGGTCGCTTATGACATTGGTAGCATTGGGAAAGTTGTGAATTCTGCCAACCGTGGCGACTGGCCAACCTGCCGATGAGCAGCTTTTTACTTCCTGTTCCACAGCGATAATAATTTCTGCGGCACCAACCAGGGCGTCGTGGCGAAAGAGCATTGGTGTTGTTCCGGCATGAAGCGCATGGCCATGGATAGTCAATTTATGGCGAATTACGCCGGCGACCTGAGCGACTATGCCTGCCGGACTATCCAGTGATTCAAGTGTTGTGCCCTGTTCCGGGTGAACCTCCAGGACATGAGTAAACTGAGGTTTTTTATTGATAGGCTTGAGGCCATAGGCGAGAAGTCTTTCGCGATGTTCATTCAAGGCGTCGGCAGCCGAGATACCAAAAGCATCGTGAAGCCGGTTTAATTCCTGGTCGCCGATGTGTCCGCGCCAGAGTCTACTTCCCAGAGCTCCGCTGCCGAAACGGACTGAGTGGCCACAGGCGAAGCATACCAAGTGCAGGTTGCGCTCCAGAGGCAGCTTATCCTGAAGAAAGATGCGAAGAATCTCCAGACCAGCGGCAGCGCTCAGTGCGCCATCATAATGTCCGCCGTCAACTACGGTATCCAGGTGGCAGATAATGGCAATTCCTGCTGCTTCGGGGGTTTTGCCGGGAATGGTCGCAATAATATTGGCGAACTGGTCACAGCCAATTTCTATTCCCATTTGGCGGATTTCGTCGATGAGGATTTTTTGCGCATCAAATTCTTCGGTGGTTAGACCCAGTCGGCGGACTCCGCCCGAACCTGTACGCCCGGCGGAGGAGAAGCGCTCAATGAGGCTGAGTATATTTTCCAGGTTGATTTGCGCCATGTTCAGTATATAACTTAACTGTTTTGAAGCACTATTCAGGCATGTGGCAAGATAGCTTTCATGCGATTTTAATTTTATATCAAGTCAAAAACCCAACTACGATTCAATCTGATCTGCTGATTCCAAAATTTTGATTTTTTCAGCCTTAATCCGGATTGCTTGAAACGTGTCAGGGTTTGTTTATCCTTTTATTGGTATCATTGTCACTAAATAAAATCGCATGGTTATGAGGAGAAAGCAGAAAATTCAGACCGTGGACAGGGCTCGGCTGGTTGGCGATATGCTTCAAGCCTTTTATCCCAGTCCAGAGGTGCCTCTCAATCATACCGATGCTTATACCCTTTTGATTGCGGTCTTATTATCGGCGCAGTGTACAGACAAGCGGGTCAATATGGTTACCCCAGCCCTCTTTGCCCGTGCCTCCCGACCAGAAGGGATGGTTCAACTTGAAGTGGCGGAAATTCAGCAAATAATCCGTCCCTGTGGCCTTTCGCCGCAGAAGGCAAAAGCGATTCACGGATTGTCAGTTTTACTGCTGGAACGGCATCGAGGTGAGGTGCCAGCTTCACTTGCCGAGCTTGAAGCTCTTCCGGGGGTTGGGCACAAAACCGCATCAGTTGTAATGTGTCAGGCTTTTGGTCAGCCGGCCTTCCCTGTGGATACACACATTCATCGACTTGCATATCGCTGGGGGCTGTCTTCCGGGAAGAACGTTCGGCAGACTGAGCAGGACTTGAAAGGTCTTTTCCCCGAGGAACGCTGGAACCGTTTGCATCTGCAGATTATTTACTACGGTCGTGAATATTGCCCGGCTCGCGGTCATGTCGTTGCGGATTGCCCGATATGTAGCAGGTTGGGAGTTGATTGAAATTTACCTCACAGCTGATTTGATAAGACATTAAGGTTCGAAGCGACCGCAACAGGGCCATCACAGAGTGCAAACCATAACGGCAGAATTTTGTTGAAAACGGTCGTTGCATTCGTAAATTCGCGGGTGAAACCTGTTTCAGCCGTGAACTTACGTGCAATTTCCGGGTTAGGTAGATAACCGGCCTGTCGTCATATCTGAAAACGAGCAACCAGCGACTGCAGTTTGTCGGCCACTTTTGCCAGCGATGATGAAGATGTTTTCGTTTCGTCAGCAGCATTTTTGGTGTTGCCGGCAGCGCTGGCGACCAGCTCAATCGTCGAGGCTATTTCATTGGCGCTGGTAGCCGCGATTTCTACATTGTGGCTGATTTCTTTGGTGGTGACTGATTGTTCTTCCATCGCTGCGACGATTGTTGAAGTTGTATTGTTGATGCGGTTGACGATGTCGGTTATCGCCTTGACGCTTGTGATTGCTTCGGTTGCGTCATTTTGAATCGCTTCGACTTTCATTCTGATGCTGTCGGTCGCTCCGGCGGTTTGCGAGGCGAGCTCTTTTACTTCCTGGGCGACGACGGCAAAACCCTTGCCGGCTTCTCCGGCCCGAGCGGCTTCAATAGTAGCGTTCAGGGCGAGCAGGTTTGTTTGTTCGGCTATTGAAGTGACAAGATTGATTACTTCAACAATCTCTTCACTTGAGGTGCCAAGGGTGAGAATGTTTTTGCCTGCGTCATCAGCCATACGCGATGCATCGTTGATAATGCCCGCGGCAACAGTTGTGGAACGGGTTATCTCGTTAATTGCCGCGCTCATTTGTCGTGTCCCGGCAGAAACTGATTCAACATTGACACTGACATCCTTTGCTGCCTGCGAGACTTTTTCAGCCTGCTCTGAGGTACGAGAGGCGTCGCGCAGGACATCGTCGCTAATAGCCTGGAACCTGCTTGATGCCGAAGACAAGTCTTCAGCATTGATGGCGATTTGTTTCAGACTGTCGGCCAGGTTGCCGGCGGTTGTATTTAATGCATTTTTCAGTTCGCCAAAATCTCCACTGTAGTTGTTGTTGATGCGGATGCGCAGGTCGCCTGCGGCGATGGCGATTAGAGATTGGCGAATGTCATTGACCGGGGCCGAAATAGCATTGAGCATTTCATTTACCCCGAGACAGAGTGTTTGGTATGCACCAGAAAATCGGCTGACATCTGCACGTTGGTCAAGTTTGCCGATTTTTGCACTTTCAATCAGAGTTTGAATTTCCCGAAGAAGTTGTTGGAGGGTTCTTTCGGTTTGCGTAACGCTTCCTTCCAATACGCCAGTGACATTGTTTCTCTGGGAAGATGTTTGTTCGCTCAAGTCTCCGCGGGCCAGCGATTTGATCCGCGAGGCGACAGCGGCCAGGTTCTCGATCATTAACGAAAAAGCGACTCCCAGGTCACCTTCATAGCGGTGGCTTAGTAGAGGGCTGTCGAGATCGTCTCTGGCGATTACTCTGGCTTGAACAGTCAGGATTCTCAGATTCGCAGTCATCTTCTCAAAAGCCACTGCGAGGTCTCCGCTAAATCCGGAATCGCTGTGGGCGGCTTCGTCAAGTGTTTGTCCGCTATTAATTTTTCTTTCTACTTCTTCAGCATCAAGGCGTCCTTCGGCGATATTTTCAGCAATTGTTGATATTTTGCCAAGGTAGTCGAGGATGCTGTTGAATACACCGGCAAGAACACCGATTTCATCATTTGAGCGGACGGATAGTTTCTTTTGTTTGATTTTCCCTGAAGCAATTTCTTGACCCAGGCGAACGACCTCATCAATTTGGGCAAAGTTTTTCATTAACAGGAAACAGAATGTCAGAGCGATAATGGCGGAGAGAACGCCGAGAAAGATTTGCTGCTGGATCATGGTCTCAAACATAGCAGTAGACTGCTCGGCAAACATGAGCACGGTGTCGTCGGCTGTTTTGTGGAATTCCTGTCCTTTCTCCATCATCATTACGAGTTTCACAGGGTACATTGGATCTGTAACCGGGGTTTTGAGGTAATCGTCGGCAAGGGAGTTGACCTCCAGTGACATGGCTTTCTGTTTTTTTAGTTGAGCGTCAAGTTCTTTAGTTGGGGCTGGAGGAAGTGCAACGGTTTCACTACCGGATACAATCTCTCCACCAATGGTGAGTTTTTCCAGGGCCGTGGCCATGAGTGCCCTTGTGTCCTTGTAGTCTCCGAATTTATAGCCACTGGCTTCTATCAGGACCTCTTTCAGGTGGCGTTGGTTGAGCATTCGCTGGGCGCCTGCGACGTCAACGATATGTCCCACTGTTTTCGACTGGGTGATTGAGCTGATTGTGAAAAAGACGATGGCTGTCAGAGCGGCAAGGAAAACCAATGGGATAAAGAGAATTTTTGTTTTGAGACTCAGATGTTTTATTCGCATGGCAACCAGTCAAAGAGGGTTTGTTTTCCGATGAATTTTTGGGCCAGAGATATGGTGCCTTATTTCGTGTTACCGACAGAGGTCACCAACTATTATGATTCAGATTGTCGGCCAAGAGGTGCGGTAAAGGTGTATTTAAGGAGGGGGGCGTGCGCATCCGGGCTAATAGCGCAACACTCCCACTTCAGGTCGGTTGACGACCCGAAGCAGATAAAGGCGCGAGTAGAATTACCGGAATGGGATCAGGCTTCGCAGCAGCCGGGGGGGCAGATACTTGAGCAGCTGATGATTTCCAGTTCTGAGCGGGAAAACGGGTCGCGAATGTCGCGCAGCGCCAGTCTGACGCCTTCAACCTCGTCATAACGGAAAGGTGATGCAATCAGTGAGCTTTCGTTGAGCAGGGATGATGTCGAATCCAGAAGTTGGCTCAGGGCGGATTCATCTTCGACAATCAGACCTTCTTGATGCTGATAGAGCTTTTCTGGCAGCCCGGCATGAAGCAGACCGGTGAAGAAAGTTTCAGCTGCTTCTTCAGGAATATTCCCTTCAAACGCCTCAAGTATCCAGCCGCTGTCGAGCAGGAGGAATACAGCGAGGCTGTCGGCGCGCAATTTCATTTTCAGGCAGCGCAGGCAATCGGGGATTGTCGAAGAAGAATCTGAATTGTTTTCGCAGCAGCAGCTTGTCGGGAGTGAAACTATCTCTTTCATGTTTGGAGCCTTTTTTGTGATTTTTCAGTCAATACTACCTGAAGCTTTGTTATTCAACCCGGGAGAGGAGTGAATCCAGAGTTCGTCCCGGTAGTATGCGTTTCATGACAGCAAAAAAATTGCTCGGCCAGGTAACCCGGTACCTAAGTTTTGGGTTGGTGGATTCCAGGGCGTGTAGCAATGGTGCAAGACAGGCTTCAGCCGGTAAGGTGCCGGGAGCAGCGGGTCCTTCTTTGGTCAAGCGGGCGAGGGTCGCTTTATAGCCGGCGGCAAAAAAACTTTTGTCCACATCGATATTTCGTTCCAGGGCAGCAAGGGCGTTTTTGCGGAAGTTGCTTGTAATTGGGCCTGGTTCAAGAATAGAAACATGAATCCCTGTGCCTTTTAGTTCCAGGCGCATTGTGTCTGTAAGCCCCTCAAGAGCGTGTTTACTGGCGTTGTAAGCGCCGCGAAAGCGAAGAGAGACAAAACCGAGTAAGGAGCTGTTTTGAATAATTCGTCCTTCGTTGTGTTGGCGCATCTGCGGGATAAGTCGTGTTGTCAGGTCGTGAGTCCCAAAAAGGTTGGTTTCAAACTGTTCGCGCAGGCAATCCCGCGTCAGGTCTTCGACTGCTCCTGGTTGGCCGTAGGCTCCATTGTTGAACAGGCCGTAGATACGTCCATTGGAGACATTCATGCCCCAGTCAACGGCTGTGGCGATTGAAGATGGTTGCCTTAGATCTAGCATGTGAGACTGGAAGCCGAGTTCGCTGAGCTGGCGTACGTCTTCTTCTCGGCGTGCGGTCGCCAGCACTTGGTAGCCTCTGCTTTTCAGGCCCATGGCTACGGCGCGACCAATGCCTGACGAACAGCCAGTTATGAGAATTGATTTCATTGGTATTCTCCTGAGTTATGCGGGTAAAGGCTAGCTCGGAAATCAGTTGAAAGCTAGCCGAAAATTCAAGGAAAGTATTTTTGCAGATCGAGAGAATGTGGGATGCCGGTAAGATATTTTTAACCTTAATAATGAAAACCTTAGAATCATTTCTCGACATCAGCTATTTAACGAAGCGGCAAAGCCTGTATTGTGCAGGCTTTGCCGGACTAATTTAGGCATGTGACATCAGTCTCGCGTGTTGCAATGTCTGAAGCGTCAATGCTTCACTGAAATCAGTGTTGTCAATCAGTTCAACGCCCTTTACGCCTTCCGTCTTCATTTGCTTCAGGACAGTTTCGTCCATCAAGTCATATTCGGACTGGTGTGGATAATCACCTGGAGATTCCAGCACCAACAAACGATCGGTCAGTAGCAACGAGTGCTTGACGACAATGCAGCGGTCGCAGGTGATCAGCATCACATCTTCTCTGCGCTGGTCGTTATTGTTGTGACAGGCGACGACCAATGTGCTCGCCGGGCAGTGTTCATCAAGCCATGCCTGGTATTTAACCAGAGCTGCAAGGCATGCTGGGAGTTGGCACAATTCGCCTGGCCTACCGACCTCGGAGACAACCAAGCTGTTTCCTGCGTAGGCAGAAAAATTAACTTCACGACTATCGTATTCTAACAACATAAAACCTCCTGGGTTTATCTTACCGGAGGAGGGAAATTCCACCGGCAAGGAGCCAAGTTTCTTTCTACCCGTTGCAGGAATGGAGGGGGGAAGTTAAGAAGACCCAGCAAAGGAGCCCCGAACTCCCCGGCTTAAATAGCATCTTTTAGGTAATAAAACAGCTTTTGACAGTTGAGAAAGTCGTCATCTGACCCGGGACTTACGAAGTCTCGGGTAAAAAAGCAATTATTTCAGGTGGTTTCAACTAATGATACTGGAAAATATTTTCACTCTTGAATCTTTGGCCGCTCTTGCCACCTTGACGCTTCTCGAAGTTGTGCTGGGAATCGACAATATTGTTTTTATTACAATTCTTGTTTCTCGCCTGGAAAAATCCCAGCAGGCGATGGCGCGAAAAATTGGCCTGGCGCTGGCGATGCTGATGCGCATTGGACTGTTGCTATCACTTTCCTGGGTAATGAGACTTTCCGAACCGCTTTTTTCTTTGCTTGGGCATGGGATATCGGGAAGGGATTTGACCTTGCTTGTAGGAGGAATGTTTTTGCTGGTGAAAAGCACATTGGAGATTCACAAAAATATCGAAGGGGAAGAGGAGCATTCAGCTAATGGGGCACGGAAAGCGTTCTGGTCGGTTATTGTGCAGATAATGCTTCTCGATATAATTTTTTCTCTCGATTCTGTGATCACTGCTGTGGGAATGGCGAATCAGCTTTCAATTATGATTGCCGCAGTGGTCATCGCTGTGTTTGTGATGATGATGTTTGCTGGTCCGGTCGGTGACTTTGTGACCGAGCACCCGACAGTGAAAATGTTGGCACTTAGTTTTCTGATTTTGATTGGTATGGCACTTGTCGCCGATGGCATGCACATTCATATTCCCAAGGGCTACATTTATTTTTCTATCGCTTTCTCTTTGTTCGTCGAGTTCCTTAACCTTAAAATGCGTAAGAGCAGGGTTATCGGTTAAGGGGTTGTTGTTGTCATGTGCCCATCAGCAGTAACGTTTAGATTATTGCTGTCGTTTTCTGTAGCGACTGTGTTTCCCGTCAAGACGGAATGTTATTAAATGGCGTTAAATTTTTCGGGGTAGACATTTCAGATTGATGTTGGTGTCTACCGTAGGGCGCGGGCCTTGTGTCCACCCTGCTGTGTCGATGTTGTCACTGATGTCGGAAATTGCCAAACTGGCTGTTGTGCTCGTAGATTTCCGGGTTAGGCAGCATCGACCATAATGCCTGAGTACCTTGTAAGTTCTTCAAGGCCTTGACGGAAATTTGTTCGGGGTTTGAAGCCAAGCAGTTTTTTCAGCTGAGATGTTTCGGCATACGAAGACCGGGGCTCACCTGGTGTAAATGCCGAGGTTTGCAATGATTTCCCCCTGATTCCGCAGATATCGGACAGTTCTTCTGCCGCTTCCCAGACAAGGCGGGCGTTGCCTGAGCCGACATTCAGCAGGGTGAGCTCCGGTAAGTCAGCAAGCAGGCAGGTGAGAGTAATTTCCACTGCGTCAAAAACGTGGATGAAGTCACGACTGCAGTTACCGAACTCGGGAAGGATGATGTGTTGCTTGTTTAGCAGGTTTTGGTGAATATCAGCGAGAATTTCTTTGCCGGGATTATTTCGCCAGTCGCCTGAACCAAAAACGTTGAAATAGCGGAGAATAGTCGTGCTGACGCCAGTGTGGAAAGCGAACTCTGATGCGGTGTCTTCTACTGCTGCCATGCTTTTTGCGAAGACTGAAGATGGTGCTCTGCCATTTTCTTCATTATTCGCCAGGCCAATTGCCGGAGACCCGCAGCGCGGGCAGTGAACGTCAAATTTTTTCTGTTCGAGGTCGCTGGTTTTGCGAGTGCCGAAGAACGATAACTCACAAGCAGAACAGCAGTGCTCTCCTTCTCCGTAGACCTGGCTGGTCGAGGCGACGATTACTTTTTTCAGGTGATGAGAATGGCGTGCCAACTCGCGGAAGATGAATCGGGAGCCGTATGAATTGGTTTGTATCGCCTCGGCGCCATTGTTATATGAGCCGGCCAGGTGAATAACCGCATCGGCTTTCTCAAGGGCGCTGCGGATGACCAGTCTGTTGCGGAAGTCTCCAGGAAGGTATTCGAGGTCTTGAGTGTGTTGGTACAAGGAAGTCGCAACCGTCGTCAGAGTGCGCGGGTTCGTGATGTCGATATTGGTTATCTTGAATCCAAGAGGCAGCAATCTGGCAATTAGATGAGAGCCGATAAATCCGCTTCCCCCGGTAATAACAACGTGTTTGATCATTTCAGCCCCCACAGTTAACCACACCGCACCACAACCGACCGAATCCGTGCAAGAATCGTTCCGTGGTGTTGAGGTCAGGCTGTGGTGTTTTTGTGTGTGATTACAAGGAGCGAGCCCTGTGGATTTTTGCTTTGGGCGGGGCTTTGTACAAACTTGTACATTTTCTTGTCATCGAAAGAGTGCGCTACGCAATAATGTGTACCAGCTCAGACATCTGTAGGCTCCGGGAGTGGTGATTCCTTTGACCGCGCTCAGGTATCTGGTTTTTGCTATCAGCATCAAGGATGTGTGTTTCAATATCCCCTTATGTCATCCAGTCGCTTTTTTACGGACCTCTCTACTTCCGGGTTCTGGATTAGCTCCGGGGCATGGTGTGGTTTGCGCCGAGCATCGATCACCAGCGGTCCGTGGCAGCCCCAATGTTTGTTTGTCGTAAATTCTTTGATTCCATGAATATCGCTGGCAGGGTTTGAGCGGGTAAAAGTAATCCAAAGGAAGTTTTTAAGGCTGCTTGCGCAAAAATTGCTGTCGTCGCAGATAACAATCAAGGCGGGTTCCTCCCCTGGCCAGGCGGCTGAGTAGTGCGAAGTGAAATCTTTTACACTTGTTATTCTTTGTTCGCTGGAGGTGATTTTGGGGCCAGTGAGGCAGATGACTCCCGGTAACGCAATTTTAGGATTGCTGAATTCTTGAGGAAGTCCGAGGTCGTCTGTCAGCGATGTAAGTAATCTGCGTCGTTCCGTGCCGCAAGCTGCAATAACAACCTTTGAGCCGCTATTGACCCCGCATCCAGAGTAATCAAGCGTATCAATGGTAGTGCTCGTTTGAAAATGAAGGTCGCGGGACCAGTTTACTCGGGATAGTAGATGGCAGAAAAAGTCATGGATATTGTCGACGGCTAATGTTGGGTTATCTTGGTCGGCGCATATTAAAAGGTATTTGGCCAGAGAACATTGACCGAAGCCGAGGATAGCGTTGGCTTGTGTCAATAGTTCCTGAGGGGCCTCGAGTTTTTGGTATGGCGTGTAGCGCTCGCTACCAATGGCTAGAAGCAGAGGGTGTACTCCTGCCTCGTCTACGGCGTGTATCGCCTTTACGCCGGGCAGCTCAATCGGAACTATCGGGGAAGTTATTTCGTGAATCAGCTGGCCAAATGAAGTGTCTTCCTGAGGAGGTCGTCCCACTGCTGTAAACGGCCAGATGGCTCCCTCGCGGTAATAAACTCCATCAACGTCGAGATAAGGAAAGTCGTGTTTCAGGCTGTAGTAGCCGAGATGATCGCCAAACGGCCCTTCGGGTAAAGTTTTCTCGGGGTCGATTGTACCTGTGATGACAAAGTCGGCGTCGGCGGAGAAGAGGTAGTTATTGTGGCGGAAGTAGCGAAAATTTCTGCCGGCCATTACGCCAGCAAAAAGCAGTTCACTCAGTCCTTCAGGCAGAGGCATGACCGCTGCCAGAGTATGCGCTGCCGGACCACCGACAAACACCGAGACGCGGAGTTTCTGCCCACGGCTTATTGCCTTGCTGTGATGGACGCCGATACCACGGTGAATCTGGTAGTGCAGCCCCGCTTGTTCATTGAGATGATAGTCGTTGCCAGAGATTTGTACTCGATACATGCCAAGGTTACTATGCCAGATGCCAGGTTTTTCCGGGTCTTCACTGCAAACCTGGGGCAGAAGAACAAAAGCGCCACCATCGTCGGGCCATGAATGAATTTGCGGCAGAGCGGAGAGAGTGGTTTTTTTAAACCGGCGCATGCCCGCAATGCAGGGGACGGGAATCGCGTGTAGGGCAGAAAAAAGAGCGGCCATGCTGGTCAGAGGCTCTCGTCCGAGGTCTTTAAGGAGATGACCAGGATTCGCTTTATAGCGGACAAGTTTTTTGACATGTGAAAGGTGGGGCTCAAGCAGGAGGTGGGCACGTTTTTTTGTCCCGAAGATATTGCATATTGCCGGGAATGGGGAGCCTTTGACCCGCTCAAAAAAGACAGCTGGACCTTCGGCTTGGAATACCTGGCGCTGAATTTCGCTCATCTCAAGGTAGGGATCGACTTCGTCGCTAATGCGCAGAAGCTCCCCGGCCTTTTCTAGTTGATGGATCAGGGCCTGCATGGGGGTAGTTAACATTGGTTGAAGGTGAAGGCTGTTAATAAAGTGCATCGACCCGGGCAAACAAAGAAACTTCTATTTTGCCAATATCCGATAAACAGGGTGAGTTTTTGCAACGAAATTGTCGCAAAAATGAAGCATTCCTGTTCGGCCACATGACAAGTGGGTGAATATACCTGAGCCGAAAAATACTGTTGGCGACGGAGCCCACGATAGCAGAAACGGTATCACCAGACAGCTGGCAACTTAACTATATGCAAAGTCAAAAATTCACAAAAGCTACGGCAAAAAGCAAAGCTGATTTTCAAAAGGCGATGCAGCGTGAAATGCGGCAAATGCGTCAGGGCATTTCCGATGTCGCTGTTAAGGTCGCCATGCTTTCTGAGGCAGACTGTCGCCATATTCATTTTCGTCGTCTGGTGGTTGAGACCCAAAAGGCTTTGCTGCAATTAGAGCAGCTCGAGCAACAAGGCGATATTCAGGATGCCCATCTTTTGTTGCAAAAGGTCGGTTTACAGTTGGCCGGGTTGAGAGAACTCGCTGGTATCCATGACGTAAATTCTGACACTGCGCTTTCTGTGGATAAAAAACTTTATATCCGGCCCCACGAGTTGGAATAATATCTAGTGCTACTATTTCCGGGTTTGTTTTGGTTTCAACCTCTATTTTCGGGAAGAGTTAATTCCGCTACCAGCTTGTCGGCCAATAATCGGTAGGCATTGTCGGCATATTTGCGCGCTTCGCTGCCTGAGCCGTTATAACATCGAAAAGCGTTCCACACCTTAATTGATGTTTTCAAGTTTGCCGGCTGCCGGGAGAGGCAGTTTTTGTAAATTTTTGCGCCGAGTTCGACATTGTAGGGGCGATAATAAAGATCGAGCCAGCTATTATTTGTGCGTTCCAGGCGGTTAAATTCGTGAACCCACCATCCGGCGACCTGCATGATGCCGTGCGAGCTGGAAAGCATCTGGATCTCTAGTTCTTCCCGGCCAAGGGCACGTGCTCGTTTTTGCCAGACTGCTTCAAAACGCGGTGTTACGTTTCGTTCGTAGCCACTTTCTTTTTCGGCAATGACTTCAATGATAGGAGCAGGGATTCCCGTCCGTCGACTGGTCTTGCTGATGATGCCCGATAGTGCGCCGGTATCGGAGGAGACCATGGCCAGGAAAGTGTCCCTGTCTTCAGGCGGTATCGCAGACAAATTTTTCTTATATGTTTCTATTAGAGCCTGGCCTTTTTTCCATGGGCCGATACCATTAACCGTGAGGAAGTAAGTGACTCGACCGTTGCGGTCCGCCCAAGCGATGAATGAGATAAACAGCAGTGTGCTGAATATCAGCAAAGCCAGCTTCGATTTTCCGGACTCGGGATTCGTTTCACTTTCAGCGCTGGGAGGGTGTCTCATTTTTTTTTGTCGAAAAGTAAACCGGAGTGATGAAGTCAAGCAGGGGCGTCGCGGCGCTATTCCAGTAGCCGATCGAGTTCGCCGTTTTTTTCCAGGGCATGGAGGTCGTCACAGCCACCGACAAAGGTTTCACCTACGAATATCTGGGGGACGGTTCGCATGCCGGTTTCGCGGACCAGTTGGCTGCGCCTTTCGTGGTCCTCGCTCAGGTCAATTTCTTCGAATGCCAGGTTTTTTCGGGAAAATAACTCCTTGGCCTTGACGCAATAGGGACAGTAGTTTGTTGTGTATATGGTGATTTTTTTCATTTCCCCTGCCTTCCGCTAATTGTTTAAGCTCTCTAGCAGACATACCGATAATTCTCCATAGCGGGAGCCGTAGGGAAACTGGTTTGGGAATACATGAATGGTTTATGATTAACTGGAAAGATAAAACATATTACGAAATCTTGCGTATCGACGAGAAGGCGACGCCTGAGGAAATAAAGGCGGCTTATCATGATATCGCTCGTGTTTATCATCCTGATTCGAACTTTTTTGATGAGATACTTGGACAGGTGGGGCCAACAGCTCAACAACCAGCAGTTAAACAACCAGTAGTTCAACAAACAAAACCGGACGAGTTTTTTCATCTTCTGACGGAAGCTTACGCCACCCTGCGCAATACGAAAAAGCGTGAAATTTATGATCGTAAGCTTAACGAGAAGCGTGGAACGGCGGAACCGGAGATGCGTCCGCCTCCGGCTCCACCCGCAGCTCCGAAACCGATATCAGCTGCACCTCCGCCAGCCGGGAGGCCATTGGCCGAAGCTGTTCAGAAACAGAGTGATAGTTGTGATGTTGCCAGAGGACGCTCCGGGAAGGCCGAAGTTTTTGCGGGCGCAACGCCTGCTGTTGCCGTTCATGGGGGGCGAGCCAGCAGAATGATATTTTATGTTTTGCCGGCTCTTCTGCTGGTGTTAACCGTCTTTTTTTTAGTTGAGTGAATGAAATGGGGGTCGAGAACGTGAAAGTAGCCAAGTTGATTAAGTCGATAGTGGTTTGTTTGGTTGTTGTTGCTGCAATGGCGGCTTATCCCGGCGGAGCGTATGCCAATAGTGGTGCTGGAGGTGGGGGTAGTGAGGAAGGAGAATTTTCAATGCTCTCGCTTGAGACTTTTATTGTGAACCTTAAGGAGCGCGGCTCTCTGTTGAAGGTAAAGATGGATTTGGTGATGGACCCCGAAGCAATCCCCGAGGGCTTGGAGCTGAAAAAATTTGTCGCACCGATTCGCAATGAAGTGATTTATGTCATCAGCAACAAAACCGCAGAGGATGTACTTTCGTCTGCCGGTAAGGAAAAAGTGCGAGAAGAAATCAAACATCGTATCGATAAGCTCCTGGGGGGCGAAATGACAAGCGATATATATTTCACCGAATTCGTTGTTCAGTAAGATTTTAGCAACATTCGGGTTAGTGGGGTTTTGATAATACTGCGGGTTAGACCTATTGCCTGACGCTGCGTCGATAGTCTGTTTCAGCTATTTTTTTTTTAGCGCTGCCCATCGCAACTGTAGATTCATCATTATCACTCAAAGCGACAAGTGCATCTCGGGTCAGAAAATCGATAAAGTGTCGTTTGTTTTCAAAGTGAGAATCGGGTTGTTTTGAAACAGTGAGCAAGGTCATTGCCAGAGCCAGTCGTTCTCGTTCCTCCAGTGTGTGTGAGAGTTCGCGAATCGTTTCCGCCACCTTCTTGGTGTTTTCTACCGTAATTGACAGCTCGTCGCGATTGTCGTCTTTGAGCATGAAGGCCTTATCAAGCAGAGCCAGGGCATTATGGAAACTGGAAACTTGTGTTGAAGGGCTGACTCTCATGCATCCCTCCTTTCACTGTTTTGTTTGGTGGATATTTTATGTGCGATAACTTCACAGTCGCTGTCAATAGCATTAGCCTGGACTTTGGCGGCGATTACGGACGAGCCGGAAGTCAGGTTATTGGCTTTTAGCTCCGCGGCGGTGATTTCGCAGTTGCTGAAGTTATTGCCTTTTATTTGCGCTCCGGTGATTTTCGAGTCGGCGATGTTGCCGCTGATGAGAATTTCTCCGCTGGCGACAGGACTGACATCAACCGTTGTCCCAGCTATCTTGAATCGTCCGCCAGACGACGCTGTAATTGAACAGTTTTGAATTTGTTTGTCGTTGTTGATGGCAACATTTGGTGCGATGATTTCTGCTCCTTCTGCAGGGGTGCCCTGAATAGTGACATTGCGATTAAATTTGTTCAGTCCCGGCTTCAGGTCAGATGCTGCTACCTCAATGCCCACTCCTGGAGCTTGGGGCATGGAGAGCGCTTCCTTGGTCTCCGTTCTTGGGGGTTTGACTCTATCGTCGAACGTGTTCATCAAAAACCTCCTGATTGCACATGGTTGTGCTGCTATACACGAGCCTGGGTATTTACGTGCACTATCGGGTTACTTGCCTGTCAGAGGTTATGATGATCATTAAATGAATCGTGCCGCTATTTTCCTGTAATAAATTTACGTAATTTTGCTGTATAGCTTTGACAGTTATCAAACCGCGATTTTGGCGATAGGGGACGCGTCAGCCAGTCGATTATCGGTGAAAGCATGAGATATGATTGTGGTTTGACGGCGGTAATTGCCTGGGCGGCTTTCGCGGAATCGTAACACACCGGATCGAATACATAGTTGTGTAACTGCATGTTTTCGCTAAACAAGCCATGCGGGCCATAACCAATGTTATCGCCATTATCGGCAAAGTAGCCGTGTTCATGCAGGGGCTCAAGGTTAGCTTTACCTAGCATGGGACTCTCTAGCGGACGTTTGTTTACTGCCTTTAGGCCGCTCAGGGGTCGTTTGCCAAAGTAGAAACAGCTACAGGCGTTTCTGATCGAGATGGACTTGCGCAGTGACTCCGGGTCATTCTTATCGGCCGGGAGAGATCGGGCCGGCGTGTCCAGCTTTGGAATAAACGGCAGTTTTTCTTGCCCTGTCATCTGGCAGGAAAGTTCATCCATATCAATTATCCTATGTTGGATTGTTTGCGGTTCGCATTACCACCATCTTCGCACCATATTCGTCCGGGGTGATGATTGGGTTGCATGAGATTGTAGTCAATCCTGGCGAAATGTTAATTTCGCAACACTCCCATTTAGCGAGCTTGCAGTAAGCTCAGCGGTGCAAATGAGGAAGGCAGGCGCCTTCCTCTCCCAGTGGCAGGCGAAGCCTGACGGGGTGGTCTCTCCCTCTCCATGTAATTTGCACCACCCCGCCCTTCGGGCACCCCTCCAAAGAGGGGAATTTTTTCAGACTGTTTACGTATTCCATATTCCAATTGGAGCTCTGCTGCCCCACTGAAGCCACTATTTTCTTTCCTGCAGACTTGTGGGTAATAGCAAGCTCCACAGAGGGGGATTTATTTCCGTATGCGGTCAAGTCAGATGGGAACTTACATGCAATTTTCGGGCTAGCCCGGAAGTCGCCGCTGCAGTAGGGGCATAAAAGAGTGCACAGTGTAGCGATTGAATCGATTAAATCGCCGCCATCCGCAGGAAGAGGTTTGCCAGCAGCACCGGTTGCGAGAGATTTCTTTCACTGGCTTGTTGTTTGTCTTCCAGAGCTTCAAGCAGGAGGTTGGCCCAGCTTTCGCGTTGGGCAGGAGGAGCTTTACGCATTTCGTGGCCGAGGAAGTGAAATATTGAACTCCAGGTTAGATCGGAATCATTTTTAGTTTCGCTGAGTTCCATTGCGGTGGAAAGATATTCTGCGGTTGATGATTTGCAGGAGACGAGTGATTTTAGTTGGCTGTTGATTGTTTGAAAGCGGGCCGAGATATTTTTTAGATGAGCGCTGGCTTCTTTGGTTGAGCTGAAAATCAGGGTTTTGTTGTCAATGAATTCACCGAGGCCCAGTGCGGAAAGATCGCCCGGGCACAGCGCTGGCAGGGTCTGTGCCTGTTCGTCGGGCAGGCCTAGGACACGGGCAATATTGGCGATGATTTGTTCGATTTCACGTTTTTCGAGTTCGCCGAAATTTAATTTTTGACAACGTGAAATGGTTGTTTCCAGCAGCAGATGCGGGGCGCTGGAGATGAGAATAATCAGACAGTGTGAGCCGGGTTCTTCAAGAGTTTTCAGCAGCGCATTCGCTGCCGGGATGCTCATTTCGTGAGCTTCGTCGATAATGGCAACGCTCTTTTTGCCCATGAATGGTTTAAGTTGCAGGCGAGTAATCAGCTCGCGAACATTTTCTATACTGATGTTTTTTTTACCGGCTTCCCGTTGAAGGACGTGCAGGTCGGGATGGTTGCCGGCTCGGAGCAGGGAGGCTGTGTTATCATTTGTTCCGCCAGAGAGGACTTCACGAGCCAGAAATTGGGCGACTCGTCGTTTGCCGATGCTTTTGGGCCCCTGAAAGAGCAGGGCGTGAGCCATGCGCCCGCTGATTAGTTGTTGGGTAATGGTCTTTCGTGCCTCATTGTGGCCTATAAAGTCGTCGTTGTTAAGCTCGTTGAACATCGGATGTCACCTGTTAGCGGGAATTAGCTGTCAGTTTTATCAGGGCTTCGACGTGGCTTGTTGCTTCATTGATAACATCGGTCAGGGGTTGACTGGCGTTTATGACACGGAAGCGCTGAGGGTTTTTTTGGGCCAGGACAAGAAAGCCATTACGGACTGCTTCGTGGAATTCCAGCGTTTCAGCCTCAAAGCGGGTCCAGCTTGCTTGGTCTTCGCCACGGCGAAGGGCGGCGCGTTCAAGGCCGGTCTGAACGGGGAGATCGAGTAGCAGGGTCATGTCGGGAGCAAGGTCAGCTGTGGCGATGGTATGTAACCTGCTCAGCAGCTCAAGTGAGACTCCCCTGCCATAGCCTTGATAGGCCAGTGTGGAATCTGCATAGCGGTCCGAAAGAACCACTGTGCCGCTGTCCAGAGCCGGCCTGATTACTTGAGCGATGTGCTGGGCGCGGTCAGCGGCAAAAAGCAGCAGCTCGGCCAAGTGGCAGGGAGCAGGAGTGGTCTGCAACAAGATACGACGGATCTCTTGACCCAGCTCAGTGCCGCCCGGTTCTCTGGTTTGTAATGCCGGGCAGTTCTGTTCACTGAGAAATTTGCCGATTGCTGCAATCACACTTGACTTGCCAGAGCCTTCGATGCCTTCGAATGTAATAAAAACAGACACTTATCGTCACCTTAAGTGATGGGAAGAATAAAACTACTCTAGAGGCTACAGCTTTAGCCTACGGCAGCATAATAGTCACGACCCTCTTTGAGTCCAAGATAGAGGAGAATTAATTACCATTTAAGATGCAGTTTGGAGTTTACATGGCAAATTTGGCCCCGGATAACGCAAATAAGGTACCAGGAACCGGTAATCTTGAGACAGATGTGTTGACGGCCGGAAAAGCGGCAGCGCTGGCGAAGTTCAAGAAAGAGTTGAATGGTGAAATGAAGTCCTGCGAGAATGACCTCCGTAAAGAGCTTTCCAATCAGCTGAAGGCGGAGCACGGTTTACCTTCGGCTCCGGATCGGGAGGTCAGCAAATATGATCCACAAAAATTCGCTGCAATGCAGCATGATTTTAAGGCCGCGCAAAAGGAGAATAAGGATATTTACAGCAGTATAGAGCAGAAAGCCAAGGCTGACGCCCATCTGCAGTGCACTGCGGAAAGGAAAGCTCGTCTTCAAGAGAAAGAAGCTGAGCTTGAGCAGGTAACTGCAAAATTGCTGAAGAAGTAGAAGCCGCGTTCAAAATTGGATAGCGGCGCTCGGAAGCTAAGGGGGCTCCTGAGCACGGAGGTCACTTTTTTGAGCTGTGACGAGTAACCCGGTCCCTTAGAGATATCCCAGTATCAGCTTGATACCGGCAAGCAGTTGCCGGGTCGTAAAGGGTTTGGTGATGTAATATTCGACGCCGTAGTCTTTGTAGCCTACCAGCAAGTCATCCGGGTCGCCCTTGGCGGTGAGGAAAATCACCGGGATGTTTTGTGTCTCCGGATGTTGTTTCAGTCGGACAAGCACATCATAACCGCTCATCACGGGCATCATGATATCGAGAATAATCAGAGCGGGAGAAATGGACTTGAGCCTTTCCAAGGCCTCTTCTCCTCCTGAGGCGTCCTGCACCTCAAAGCCGTGACCTTCGAGAATTGTGCGCACCATGGCTCTTCCATCGTCATCATCGTCCACTATCAGGATTGTACGGTTCTCAGACATTGTTTGCTCCTTCAGATTACCGGGTGCTTTATTCCCATAATTCATTTCGTCACAATCCGGGATGGGGCTTTAACTTTTTTCTCCGGGAGAGCTGAAAAAGTTTTTTTACACGGTATAACTTCGCCCTTCGAGCGATTGTATACCTGCCGACTTCTGTCCGTATGGTTTGACTTCCTCTGGCAGGGCCGATATAGGAACCGCTTGCCCATTGAGGGATAATAAGCAGCAGGCGTTGCTTATTGCTAAATTTCAATAATTCCGGATAGTTATCCTGGCTGACGAGAGACTGGTAACATGAGAGACAAGATAAAGTTGGTATCTACTGCCGATACAGGTCACTTTTACACTACGACCAAGAACAAGAAGAAGACCACAGAGAAGATTCAAATGAAGAAGTTTGATCCGGTCGCCCGTAAGCACGTGATCTACAAGGAATCCAAGATCTGATCAGGATCTGGCGCATCTTTTTTTGAATTGATTCCAGGTTTCGAGCCCGGATGGTGCGACATTTGGGCTAATCGATTGTCATCGAGGTAATCTGGTTTTTTCCCGCCAGGTTTATTGTTTCGGCAATGGCGCCTTCGGGGAAGGCGATTTGTTTTCCCTTTGGGATCGAGGTGTCGTTTTGTTTTTCGTAAATAGAACCGAATTCACTTTTTAAAATGAGCTGTGAACCTTCTGCCATGTATATGGTTCGTGGGTCGTAGGTCATGTCTCCAGCGCTGATAATTTCGCTTACGGCATTTTCATTGAGTATCATTCCGGCTGATATATCTGCATGGTTGCGAATAATCAGGAGATGCTCGCTCGTTTTCTGGTTAAAAGTCAGCGGTTGCTCAGGTCGGAAGAGCTCTTCAATAAAAGTTCTGCTTCCAATATCGCGGCTGATTATTTGGCAGCGCTCCTTCCGGCAATTATCTGACAATATCTTTTCCCCCGTCCAGTAAGTTCGCCCCAGTCCGTTTTTGTGTGTAAATGCTGATTCTACGGTAGTGCTTGGGCACCGATAAAGGGAGCCGGCCAAAGTCAGGTTATCGCTTATCGGCAGACAGTACCTGAGATAGTTTCCGTTCTTGTTAATCTCTCTTTCAAGGGAAAGGATGTTGTCAAACGCCGCAGCTTGTTTGCTGATCTGGCGAGCGGAGAGTGATGTCAGTTGTGTGTGCTGCATCACCTGGTGATGCAGCCGCGCGCCAAGAGCTGTCAGCAAAGCAATTATAAAGAGTGTGCTGAGCAATATAAATCCGCGGTTCTTTATGTTTTGTTTTGTTATTTTTTGGTTGTCCATTTCGTGGCGGCTCATTTTTCGGTGATTCATTTCGCAGGCAGTTCAATGGAGTCCAGTGGGTCAAATAGCGGAAGCTGCGCCGGTAATTTCACTTGTCTTGATGTTTTATTGGCGACTGAAAACCCGGCATTTAGCCAGGTGGTGTCATTTCGTGAGATTAGTTCTGCATTTAATGATGTTATCTCTTTTAGTGTTTTTTGATTTGCCTTGTTCAGCAATGAGCGACGGTGCAGCGTTTTTTCCCGGTCAAGATATATAAGGTCTGCTGAAACAAGAGAGATAAAAGCGACACTAGCGCTTAAAGGAAGTTCATCTTCTCCGCCAACGTTATTCTCCTGCCAGAGAGGCGTGCGTTCGGCGCCGAGCAATTTGTAGGGCCTGCGACAGTAAGAATCCGGAGACATCCTTTTTAGATTCAGTGCAAACGAAAAAATCGGAGAATTGTCTACTTCGTTTTGCCCAAGAAACACCGGGAGCCAGCTGTCTGAGATTTCAGAAAGGCCTTTACCGCTATTCAAACAAAAGATGTTCCCAGCCTCCGGGTGGCGCACAAGCTGTTTGTCAGCATCGACCTCCAGGGCCAGAATGGCATCGCTTTGGTCGGCACTTTGTGCGATGGTCAGCCGTTCCGCGACACTCCTGCCCGGGGAGGTCTTTACACAGATATTGTTATTGCAACGATAGGTATGTAGCGAGGGGATTAAGCGATTTTTTAAGGTTGCTGAGCTAAGCGAGTATAGAATTTGGCTGGCATCAAGTGCTTTTTGTTGTAGCTTGACCTGATCGTTTGCTGCCCGCAGCGCGATTAGTGATGATTGTCCGACTCGCAAGCCGATAGCGCTTATCAGTGAAAACAAAAGCATGCCAAGCATCAGTTCCATCAGGCTGTAGCCTGCGTGATGATTTTGATTGCTCATGGCAGGATATCCTGTTGAAATTTTTCCAGCGAATCTTCGATGGCCTTCGCGGCAAAGGCGTTTTTTTCGATAATGTTCGTTTCTGCCAGTCGCAGATGACTGATCTGGCTGGCGAAAAGCTTGTGTGAACCTGCGGCAACAATGGAGAGCAGGCCAAGGGCGAACAGAGCTTCAATTGCCGCTGACCCGAGATTATGTTCTTTGTCTTTTTGAATGAGTTTTCTCATGGGCATTCAATGATGGTTTCTCCGCGCAGAGACTGGGTGAGACGACATGTTTTGCTTTCGTTCCATGTGATTTCGGCACTACCGGGACTTGCGGTCCGTCCGGGATAGTAGGTCAAGAGATGGTAATCGCCGGCAGTGTTGCCAAAGCGGGATTCGTCGACTCGGCTTCCCCGGGGTAGTTGCAAGGATGGTTCATTGTCATCGTTCGATGAGGTGACGGCGATGGAACCCGCGCCTGGTAAAAATTTCAGGGTAATGATTTGCCGGTTCAGCTGGGACTTCAGTCGCAGGTTGTTGAGGACAATCTCAAGTCCCTCGGGAGAGAGAGTGTTATTTGATACATTGGCCAGTGATGGCAGTGAAATGAACATCAGAATGGAAAAGACAGCCAGGGAACAGAGAAACTCCAGCAGGCTATAACCTCGTGAGTATGGTCGGGGGTTGTTGGAAGTTGGTATTATTGCCATGTGGATAGTCGGTTTCGCGTAAGTTGTTATTTGGCGTAATTGTCGGGGGTTTGTCGCCGAGTCCGGTCGGAATAGTCCTGCCAGGTTTTATCAATTTCTCAGTCCCGGTATTAACGTTGATGTTCTGCCTTCCGTTTCATTGGCCTGTCTGGTCTGTTTTTGGTGGTCTCTCTGTGCTAGTCATCGGCAGGCAGGAGATGGCGCGGTCTTTAAGGCAGAAGAACGCTGAAAATAATTCTGAAGGAGAATCGGTATTTATGGCCGGAGAGAGTAGGGGGTATCGCACGGCGCTGGCGCAGGCGAAAAAAGTTGTGCTCAAGGTAGGCACCCGGGTTCTTGTTGACAGCCGTGGCCGCCCCTCTGATGAGCGATTCCAGGCGCTTGTCGATCAGATTGCTGACCTGACCAAGAAAGGCATTACGCCGGTGCTTGTTACATCGGGTGCTGTTGGCGCGGGAATGCAGGCGCTGGGCTGGACATCTCGGCCGACCGATTTACACGACTTGCAGATGGCAGCCGCGGTTGGTCAGTCGCGTTTGATGTCGCGATACGAATCGCTGTTTGCCCGACACGGACTTGTTGTGGGTCAGGTGCTTTTGACCGCCGATGATTTGAAGAATCGCACTCGCCATCTTAACGCGAGAAACACTTTGAACAATCTGCTGCGCCACGGTGTTATACCGATTATCAATGAAAATGATGTCGTCTCGGTGAATGAGATAAAGGTCGGCGATAATGACATGCTTGCTGCTTTGACCTCAATACTTGTTGACGCGGATTTACTTGTTCTGCTGACAACGACCAACGGCTTGAAGCGTATGGGGGTTAGCGAATCGGGGAGAAAAACCTCAAAGCGGATTCCTTACGTTGAAAGAGTAACACGAGATGTGTTGAAACTTGCTGGCGGCAAAGGCAGTGAGTTGTCGACAGGTGGTATGGCGTCGAAGCTCCAGGCAGCGGCTCTGGCGGCTCGGGCTGGTGTTTGTGTGGTGATTGGCGATGGTCGCAATAACAATACCGTTCAGCGCTTGCTCATGGGAGATGACGTTGGCACCTTAATTGGCGCAGCGGATAATTTTTCGGTTGTTGGCGATCGCGGCAAGAAACGCTGGCTTGCGTTTTTTCATCGCACCCGGGGCGCGATTGTCATTGATGACGGAGCTGTTCGGGCATTGGAAGAGCGGCAGAAGAGCCTGCTACCGGTCGGTGTGCTTAAAGTAGAGGGGAGTTTTGGCGTTGGCGAGCTTGTCAGTGTGCGTTGTCGTCAGGGGCGGCTGATAGCTCGCGGGCTGACTGAATTTGACTCTGAACTTATTCTGAAGATTAAAGGCAGGAAAACGGGTGAAATCACCGAGGTGGCAGGCATCAACAGCAGCGGAGAGGTGATTCATCGCGATAATCTGGTGATTTTGCGCAGCAAACATGGAGATGTGGCATGAGCGTTCAAGCAGAAGTTTACGAAATTTGTAAATCGGCACGGTCGGCAAGTCGGGCGATGATGCGTCTGACTACTGCGGACAAGAATCGTGTTATTGAAGCAATGGCAGTCGCCCTTGATGAAAGGCGTGAGGATATCAAGAAGGCCAATGCGCTTGATTTGGCCGAGGCGCAGGCTGCCGGGGTTAAGGATTCGCTGATTGATCGTCTGATGCTCGATGACAAGCGCATTGATGCGATGATTCAGGGAGTGCGCGAGGTTGCGGCTTTATCGGACCCATCTGGTGAGGTTGTCAAAGAATATCACACGCCAAGCGGACTTTTTATTCGCAAGGTTCGTTGTCCAATCGGTGTGATCGGCATTATTTATGAATCTCGCCCCAATGTTACAGCAGATGCCGCGGTGCTCTGTTTTAAAGCGGGCAATGCGGTTATTTTAAAAGGTGGCAAAGAGGCAAAGCATTCCAACCTGGTAATTGCTGAGGCTCTTATAGCTGGTGGTGTCAAAGCGGGGATGCCGGAAGGGGCGGTGCAGTTGATTTCAATCACCGATCGCGACGCTGTGCGGGCGCTTGTGCAGATGACAGATTTTGTTGATCTCGTTATTCCGCGTGGCGGCGAGAGTTTGATTCGCGCCGTTACCGAACAGGCCCATGTGCCGGTAATCAAGCACTATAAAGGTGTCTGTCACCTTTATGTCGACCGTGCTGCGGTTGACAGTGTGGCGCTTGATATTGCCGAAAACGCCAAATGTCAGCGTCCAGGAGTTTGTAACGCAATTGAGACATTGCTGGTTCATAGCGAGATAGCGGCGCGATTTCTTCCTGCGCTTTACAGTCGTTTGCTGGCGCAGGGTGTTCAGTTCAGGCTGGACGAAGAGTCGATGAAGCATTTTCCGGAAGGAAGTAGGGAGAAGGCGCAACTGGCGACCGAAGCTGACTGGTATGAAGAATATTTGGATCTGATTATTGCGGTGCGTGTTGTTCCGTCGGTGGATGTGGCTATTGAACATATTAATTTTTACGGTTCTCATCACTCTGATTCGATAATCTCCACCGACGAGGATGCTGTTGCCAAATTTTTGCTCGAAGTCGATTCAGCAAGTGTTTATGCTAATACATCAACCAGATTTACTGATGGTGGGGAGTTTGGTTTGGGGGCGGAAATTGGCATCAGCACTGATAAGTTGCATGCGCGAGGGCCGATGGGAGTCGAGGAGCTGACAACCAGCAAGTATGTCATCATCTCGGATGGTTTGGTGCGCAAATAAATGTGGAGTTTTTGATGAGTAAAGAGCAAAAAAAATCGGTGTTGTTTGTCTGTTTGGGTAACATCTGTCGCAGTCCTCTGGCCGAGGCCGTTTTTCGGCATCAGATTAAGGAGAGAGGGGTTGAACATTTGTTTCGTGTGGAGTCCCGCGGTACCGGAGGTTGGCATGTTGGCGGCCCAGCGCATCCTGTGACATGCCAGACAGCAGAAGGCTTTGGCATCGATATGAGC
Source organism: bacterium (assembly GCA_028689495.1). Taxonomy (GTDB): domain Bacteria; phylum Bdellovibrionota_C; class UBA2361; order SZUA-149; family JAQTWB01; genus JAQTWB01. The sequence goes on from JAQTWB010000005.1 coordinate 40,812, forward strand.
ACTCACCAGGCCCGTCAGGTCAGCCAGCAGGATTTGCGAGAATTCGAGTTGGTTGTGGCTATGGATGCCGATAATTATAGCAATCTTGTGCGCATGGGAGCCGTTGAAGGGGAGCAGCTGGTGTATTTGCGAGCCTGGGATGAGCAGGCTGGCGCAGATATTTCAGTTCCCGATCCTTATTTCGGTGGTGCGGATGGTTTTGTCGTTGTGCACAAAATGATTGAGCGCTCCTGCAGCAACCTACTCGATGCTCTGTTGGGGTAGCGGCTAAAATCCATCGGGTTTATCGTCTTCGCTTGTCCTGTCGCTCGAATCCTGATAGCTGAAACCTGTTTGTAAAGTTGTTGCCTATTCTGGAGATCCTATGAAACGTCTTGTTGTCTTTTTATTGCTTATCCTCCTCCCTGTCGTTGCAGCATTGTCTTTTTCTCAAAGCCGTTCATTTATTTTCGACAGTCTCGGGCGTTTTGAAAAAGACAAGCCGGAAATAACCCTTGAGGGAGTTCCTGCCTCGGTTGGTCGCAGTGGTTTTAAACTTGCAGCAAAAGCTTCAGATGCCGGGGCAGGGATTACGCACATTGCGATAGAGATGCGCGATGGGGACAAGGTGACACCGCTTGGCGAATGGAAGTCTGATGGTAGTGCAAAACTTGGTAATGCGATGGCTGAGGCAGAAATCACTGAGGCCATGCTTGAAGAGCTATCTTCCGATGTTGTTGAGTTACGGGTGACAGCATCTGATCGTGCTTTCATTTCCAATGGCGAAGAAAAACTGGCTCAGGTGAAAGTCGATTTGAAAAAGCCTTATTTGAGCGTTATACCCGACCAACAGAATGTGACTCAAGGCGGGGCTGGCATGGTGCTCTTTGAGGCGGGAGATGACAGTCAGTTTACAAGTTTTGTTCGCATCGGTGAGATGAAGTTTCCTGCTCATCCGCTTCGCGCTGGCGATACTCGCCAATTCGCGGCCTTGTTTGCGGTTCCTCGACTGTTTGATTCAGCGGTTGATGCTGCGGAAGTTGTTGTTCGCGATGTTGCTGGCAATGAGACTGCGCGTCGTTTTCCGTTACGCGTGAAGAAGGTTAATTGGCCAGAAGACAGCATTACGCTAAGCAAGAATTTTGTTGAGGATAAAATCATTTCTTATCTTGCCCCAGAATATTACGAGTCTCTTGAAAATACATCTGCAGTAAAGAGTGATGAGAGAAAGGCAATGCGGGCCCGTCTGCGCAGTGAAGATGAGGCGAGTTACATCAGCAGTTTTCGCGATGTAAATGAGAAGTATCGTCGAGCGTTGGGAGTGAAGCTGGTTGAAATATCGGCAAGCAGCGATCCGGAGTTTCTTTGGGATTCATCGTTTGCCAAACCAATGAAGGGTGCGATTACGGGTCGTTTTGGTGAAGAGCGAGATTATCACTATCAATCGCAAATAGCAGGCTACTCTCTGCATGAAGGGCTTGATATTGCATCGCTTCAGGGAGCTGCGGTGTATTCGACGAATAAAGGTAAGGTCCTTTATGCTGGCTCGTTGGGGATATATGGCAACGCAGTTGTAGTTGACCATGGTCGTGGACTTAGCACGCTTTATGGCCACCTTTCGCGCATTGATTGCAATGTTGGTGATGTTGTCGACACTACAACACAGATTGCTGCAAGCGGCGCAACCGGTTTGGCTGGAGGAGATCACTTGCATTTTGAAATGCGTATCGCCGGCGTTCCTGTGACCCCGTACGAGTGGCTTGATTATCAGTGGATTGAAGATCACGTGCTGGCTAAGCTGAAGCCGGTGGAAGGCCAGATAAACGGTTGAGTGGTTGTAGGCAGTAGTGGCGAAATCCTTTTCGGCTAGTTTATAAGCCTCTGCGGCGCGATGCGTCACAGGGGCTTTTTTTATAGCGGCTTTTTTATAGCGGTCTTTTTATAGCGGCTTTTTTATTTACCTATCTTCGTATTTTTTTAAAAAATGCTCCAGGTCGGTCAGAGGAAGTGTTTTCGAGACAAGTAGATGATCGATTTTTTTGCTCACGTCCGACAACTGCTGTTCAGTATAGATTGGCAGCTGGCAGGTAACCCAGCCTTCGTCGTCTAGACGATTAAGAAACTGCTCTATTCCCTTAAGACTGAAGTCCGTATTGTCGGGCCGGCTAATCACCCATTTTAATTCGTCTATGCGGGCGCGATGTTTTTGGGGGTTCTTGGCCGCCAATATGCGCTCCTCGAGAACTTCAATTGTTCTGATTTGACAGGGTTGTTCAAGGTGCGGAGCGAATGCGGTATTGTGGTACCATAAATCATACAAAACCCATTTTTCAGCACCGCGTGGCGCATTCAGACTTACCATTGTTGCCAGTTTTTTTATCAATTGCTCTTTATATTTTCTCATTTCGTTCTCCCGGGTGATTTGGCTGGAAAACGGTAGTTACGTCCTTAAGTGCAATGACTTAACCGATATCTAGTCAAATCACCGGTGGATTACGAAAATTTAGAGAAAACAAAACCTCAGTGTTAACCTTTTGCCACTTACTGTTTCCTTGGTGTTATTCAAGAAAACAGCAGTGGGACTCGGGTGGAATTGCCATCCGAGTTTAAATCTACCGCAGAGTAAAAATAAAAGAGCAGGTGCTGAAATTCTAGTCCTGGAGTTTCCAGTAAATAATTTTACTTTCCAGCCAGCAGATAGCTCCAAAAAGACCAAGGCTGCCAAGTGACATCAATACAATAACTGCGAACATCAGAGGTGTTTGTAGATAATACGAGGCGGTGTTTATTAGGTATCCGGCTCCCATTGATGATCCTGTGAATTCCCCAACGATCGCTCCAACTATTGAGAGAGAACTTGCTACTTTCATGGATGTGAAAAATTGCGGAAGGGATAATGGAATGGAGATTTTCAGCAGTAGTGTCCTGCGGGAGATGGCAAGAGAGGAAAGGTAGTCTCTGGTGCTGCGGTCGATATCAGATAGACCGTTTACCGATCCGACCAAAACGGGAAAGAACGAGAGCAGGGCGGCGACGGCAATTTTTGAACCACAACCACTGCCGAACCAGAGTACCAGTAGTGGGGCAACGGCGATCACTGGAACGGCTTTAAAAGCAATGGCCAGAGGGTAGATGGTGTTTTTCAAGGTGCTGTTAAGGGTCAATAGCAAGGACAGGAGATAGGCACTTGATGCGCCGAGGATGAGTCCGGCAGTAGCCTCGAATAGTGAAATCGCGCAGTGATAGATAATGGTATTCAGGTTCGAGTATAGCGCAAAGAATATTTCTGTGGGTGCTGATAGCAGCAGGCCGTTGACGGGAGTCCAAATCAGACAAGCCTGCCAGATTATCAGAATGATAACTATTGCCACTATGGGGGGCAGGATTTTTTTTAATGTAGGCATTTTCGTATATCCTGCACTGATTTAAAGAAAGCCAGGCAACTGGTGTCGCGCTCCATATTTTTTATTGGCAGTGCGATTGAATTTTCAGCAATAATTTTTGTGGGTTTGTTTGACAATACCAGCACTCGGTCAGAAAGTGTCACTGCTTCTGATATGCTGTGTGTCACCATCAGTGCGGTCAAGTTAAGAGATTTGCATATACGCCATAGAACCTGCTGGAGGTTTGATCGTGTTACTTCATCAAGGGCCGAGAACGGTTCGTCGAGCAGTAGCACTTCAGGCCCTGATACAAGTGCGCGGGCCAGAGAAACGCGTTGCTGCATGCCGCCAGAAAGTTGATGGGGGAGAAGGTTTGCATATGCCGCCATGTCGACAAGCTCCAAGGCTTTTAAGGTATTATCGATCATATCTCCCTTTGACATTTTAACTAACTCAAGTGGAAAACGAACGTTTTGGAAAACAGTGAGCCACGGCATAAGAGCGGGGTGCTGGGGGACATAACTGATTATCGCTTTTCTATTTGAAGTAAGATCCCTTCCGTTGTCCGAATTGTTGTCGAATTTGATTTCTCCTGAATCAGGGGCATCAATGCCGGCAACAATTTTCAGAATTGTGCTTTTGCCGGCGCCACTTGGGCCGATGAGTGAGACAAATTCTCCGCTTTTAACAGTCAGTGTTATGTCGTAAAAAACTGGCAGTAGCATTTTTCCAGAGTTGAATGATTTTGACAGTTGTTGAATTTCTATTGTTTTCATCGTTCAACCGCGATCACTTGGTAGAGGGTATCAAGTCTCATTGTGTTTTTTATTACTCCCTCAGCCCTTAGTCTTTCATAGGTGCTGTTGAACATTTCTTCATCCATGTGACCTGCCGGGTAAGTAGATGATGAGCTGGTAACAGCATTGTATAATGCCAGCCGTTTTTTATTGAGTTCTCGGTCCAAGGAAGGATCTCTTTTGAGGAGGGATGTAATTGCCAGGTCGGGATTTACCAGTGTGGTATCTATGCCTCTGTAAGTGGCGCGGAGAAATTGGCGAACAAGATCTTCATCGCGATTAAGAGTAGTTTCACTGACAAAAATTGTATAACCGTGTGTGATAATGCCGCTGCTTTCAGGGTTGATGACGTTAATTTTTACCCCTTTTGCCGGAAGGTCAAGGCCGGCTGTGGTGCGGAAAGCCCACTGAGCATCGATTCCGCCTGTCACCAGTTGGTTGTAGTCAAATCCGACATCAACCTCAGTAACGTTAATTCTGTTTTTGTGGATGAAGGAGCGAATCACATCTGTTGAGATATGCCCATAAAACATGCCGACCTTCTTGCCCTCGAGTTGTTTAATTGAAGTAATACCTGATTCGGCAAGGGTAATCAGGCAGGGGAAGTTTGAAGCGCGATGTAGTATGGAAACTGCTTTTATGGGTACCCCATTGTCTCGTGCGACAATTAGTGTGTCGGGTCCGCCGAGGATGCCAATTGTATCGGCGCCACTGGCAATCATTTTTACCGGGTTGAGCTCTCGCGAACCAGGAAGGAACTCGACATTGAGTCCCTCTTCTTCGTAGTAGCCATTATCCAGAGCCACGTAGAGTGGGGTTTGTGCCGCTTCGATTACCGGGATCGGCAGGCGCACGGTGATTTTACGGGTCGGTTCCGCCTGAGCGAAGAAGGCGATTGTCGGAAGGCTAGCCAATACGCCGATTGCTAGAATTGACCTGGCGAATGTTCTGCGGTGCATCGTTTTAAGTTCTCCTACATGGATATGTTTGATAGTGGAGTTATGGCGGATTTGCGGTATGCTGTCATATTTGTCGACCAAATCGTAATTAATGCATCTAACTCTCTGTAATTATGTGCTAACTATGTTGTCGGAAATGTCGACAGTGTGCCGTGTGTGCTTCAGTCCGGATGTTGCAGGTAAGCCCCTTGTGAGGCTTGAGAGGAATCAGGCGTTTTTTTAACGCCAGTGTAGAAGGATAGGTGGATGAAGATATCTGAGTTGACGAGGCTCCTGTCAGATCTCGGTCTTAATGAGAATGAGGCCAACACTTATATTGCCGCCCTGCCGCTTGGCCCAACGACAATTATCAGTTTGTCGCGGATGACACAGATCAAACGAACCACTCTTTATACAGTTTGCGATTCGTTGCAGCAGAAGGGCTTGATACGCATTGAGGAACGTGGCTTCAAGCGGAAGTTTGTCGCTGAATCTCCGGAACGGCTGGAGACACTTTTAGAGTCGCGTAAAAACAGCCTTCAGAAAGCTCTTCCAGATCTCAGGTCGCTTTTTCAGCCAACCGGAGGAAGTACGCTCATACGTTATCATGAGGGACTTGAAGCGACCAAAGCGCTTTATCTGGATCTGTTGCGGGAGGTCAGGCCCGGTCAAGATTACCTTGTCATTGGTAATCAGGAACAGTGGTATGACCTGGACTCTGGATTTTTCCGGCGTTTTATCGAAAAGCGCTCTCGTCTCAATTTTAAAATACGATGTTTGTTTACCGATACCGAAACTGCACGAGAGCACATCAGACAGCAAAGGCAGAATGCGCAGGAGATACGACTTTTACCTTCCAGAACGACTATTTCAACAAATCTTGTGATTGTTCCCCATCAGGTGTTGATGCATCAGTTAACACCTCCAGTCATGGCCATGGTAATTCAGAATAAGAGTATGATCCAGATGCATCGCGAGCTCTTTGAAGTGATGTGGCAGGAAGCGGGGAACAATTTAATAGAGTAACGCACGTCGAATTTGGGAATTTGTATGGCGTTTTGTTATATCCGATCGGTCAGCCAGTAAAAGTGCAGCGGTGGAATCACCAGTTGATCGCCAAAGGAGGCAGGCGCGGAATTGCTGCAGAGATCTCTTAATGAACCACTGCGGAACATGCCGCGATTACCGAGGCGAGTAAGGTTCATGTGTTGTGGCGACGAGTCGAAATTGCAGACTACGAGTATATGAGACGAGGACTGTTCAGGTTGACTACGCCAGAAGGCGAATAGATGCGGGTTATAGAGTTCAATAAGATCACGATTGTTGAAGTCGGCGAATTCCGGGATTGTCTTCCTCAGGGCAATTAGGCGTTTGAGTGATTCGAAAATGCGGTTTTCTACTGTGCCATTCTTCTTTCGCAGTTCAGCTTTATCCCAGTTGATTCGTGGCCTGTGCATCCAGCGGTTATCGTGAGCTTTGCTTTCTTCTTTGAGGAAGGAGCAGTCATTCAGAGTGCCGATTTCATCACCGTAGTATAGGAGAGGAATGCCGCCAAAGGAGAGGATCAGACTGTGTAGCAATATGATTCTTTTTATCGCATGGTCGATTGCTCGCTGATCGCCTGTCCCGAGAGCGGTTTCCAAGCCAGCCAGGGACGCCAGAGATCCTGAAATTCGCGCGTCACCGGTTTTCGGGTTATTACCGAAAGGCAATCCACGGGCATTTGAGCCTTTGAAATTACCAGTGAGGTAGTTGACAAGAAACTTGCGGTGCTCATGAGGGTTGTAGCCACAGGCGATAATATCGTTATCATCGAACCCAAGGCCGATATCGTCGTGACAACGGATGTAGTTGAGCCAGGTCGCCCGATCGAGTTTGTCAGGGAGGCTGCGGATGCCGCAATTTAAAAGCTTTGCATTGTGGGTTGCCACCGCATCCCAGAGTAGCGCCATAAGCGTTGCATTGTAGGCAATTTCACATTCTTTGGCATTCACCGCGTCTTCACCGAAGTATTTGATGATTTCAAGTGGTGCGACGATTGCTTCGGCGATAAAAACAACACCTGGTGCGACGACTTGGCAGCAGTCCTTCATCAGCTGTAGTATGAGGTGTGCTTCACGTTCGTTTTGGCAGCTGGAACCGATCTTTTTCCAAAGGAATGCTACGGCATCGAGCCGAATAATATCTGCGCCTTGGTTGGCCCAAAAAAGAATTATATCGATCATTTCAATAAAAACGGACGGGTTGCTGTAGTTCAAGTCCCACTGATAATTATTGAATACTGTCATTACCCAACGATTCATCTCCCCGTCCCAGGTGAAGTTTCCCGGTGCCGTTTCAGGGAAAATTTCCGGCATGGTTTCTTCGAACATGTCCGGAACATCACGGGTTTCAAAAGTGTAATAATAATCGCGGAATTTGCTGTCTCCGGCACGAGCTTTTTTGGCCCATTCATGTTCGTTTGACGTGTGGTTGACGACTACATCAAGGGCCAGCAGCATATCGCGCTTGTGCATGTTGCCGGCAAGTTCTTGAATGTCCTCTAGTGTACCGATGCGTTCGTCGAGATCGCGAAAGTCGCTAACCGCGTAGCCGCCGTCGCTCGCTCCTTCGGGACATTTCAGCATCGGCATGATGTGAAGCATGTTTATGCCAAGTTCCTGCAAGTAGGGAAGGCCAGCGCGAACACCATTCAGATTGCCGGCAAATCCGTCGGCATAAAGGGCCATCCCCACCCATTGTTGATTAAGGAACCAGTTGTGGTCCTTTTCCCGTTCCTTGTCGGTGATTTCCAATTCTTCTGCTCGGCAAAGATATTGGTTGGCCATGACAGATACGAGTTTGACCATTTGCTCTTTAAAATCGGCCCGCTTTCCGTAGAGCAGATAGAACAAGGAGTATATCGCATAAAAATTCGCACCGAGGCGTATGTAGAAATAGCGTAGGTCCTGGCGCCGCACCTCGGGTTTAAGCTCATCAAGTATTTCGTTTAGCAGCGAGTGGGAAACCTGTTCGTACATTTGGTTGTGTTTTTTTGCTGGTCAAAAATTCGAAGCGGCATGTCTGTGAATTAAGTTTGCCACAGCTTAACTTAATATGTCGCGATAAAAATTTGGGTCAGTTGTTGTTGCTCCACGCAGGCCGACGATGCGCGAGGCGAAATTCTGGGCCGCCTGGAGGCAGGACTCAGTATCTAAACCTTTAATAATCCCGGCGAGACATATTGAGGCGAAGGCGTCTCCGGCGCCGATAGTATCGACGGCGCTATTCTGGTCGGGCGTAACCGAAAAGATTTGCCCCTCGTTATCCAAGGCGATTGCCCCATTTTCGCCAAAGGTGATTATCAGCAGCGCTAAGCTATATTGTTGAACAAACGCTCTGGCGGCATCGACATTCCAGCCTTCATGGCCGGAGAGTAGGGTCCATTCACTGGCGTTTAGTTTAAGATAGTTGGCTCGGTATATAAGATCGTGAATTTGTTCCTTGCTCCACCATGGGGCCCGGAGGTTCACATCAAAAAACACCTTGACATCAAGTGCCTCCCGCAGTTTCTCGAAGGTCGAAAGTGAGCAGTTATTCCTCAGGGCCAGGCTTCCGTGATAAAGGATGGTGTCGTTGCCGGACTCTTTTGCCTGACGGCTGAGGCTCGCCAGGTGTTCGTCCCAAGTGATGAAGTCGTAAGCTACTTCAGAAACAATATCGTAAGCTGGTTCACCGTCGTTGAGAATGACTGATACCACTCCGGAAGGATGGATCTGGTCTGTCTGAACAGCCGAACTATTCATACCCCAGTTGGTCATATTTTCTTTAATCTCGTGACCGTTATCGTCGTCTCCAATGCGACTGACAAGAACTGGTTCAAGACCGATCGCCTGAAGGTTCCAGGCAACGTTGAAGGGAGCACCGCCAAGGACCTTTTGCCCGTCGGGGAAGCAGTCATAAAGAACTTCGCCGAAAATAAAAATTTCAGTTTTGTTCATTGCATGTCTCCAGTAGGTAAGCGTTATAGTCCGGGAAAAAGTGTGCAACGCCTTCAATGATACCAGCGGAGTAATTGCCATTCATTCCGAGATATCCTCCGGTTGCCACATAAAGGGATTGTCCCAGATTTCTCGAGTGGGATAGCCGATGCGCTTCTTCTTTTACGGATGTCGAGGCGTTGGCAACAAGGACAGACGGTAAATGGCTAATCATTACGTCTAAGTCGTTTCCACTGTCGCCGGAAAATATTGTTTGCTCGTGGCTGTGGCCAAGCTTGCTAATTAGGTGTTCTACTGCGCGGAGTTTGCTTGCGGCGATTGGCAATATGTCCAACAGGCCGCGCCTTTTTACCTCATCGATACTGCCGACAACGGTAGCTTCGAACGAGAGCATGTCAAGTGTCTGTTTTACTCCCGATACGAGCTGATTCGAATTTTCGCCAATTTGAAAATAATAGCTAAGTTTGAATCGACTCTGTTTTTCCGGTTCTTGCAAGGTTAGGGGTGTTAAGGCTGTGCAGGAAGTATCTCTGAGCTTTTGGTCCAGTTCCAAAGGAGTTTCAAATGGCCAACATTTCGCCAAAATGTTCGACCACTTTTCATCTTCGAGGAACAGGCCCTGCTGTCGGACGAAGATTCTCGTTCCCACGTCACAGACGATGCAGTCCGGCTGCGGCAATTCGAATCTGCTAATTGCCTCGATTGTCAGCGGAAAGCTGCGCCCGGTCACATAGGCAATGCTGACTTCCGGCAATGTGGAGAGGTGGCGGAAGATTTCCCGCGCCATGGGTGATTCAGCTTCGTGACCATTTGGGATTAGGGTGCGATCGAGGTCGGTGCAGATAAACAAAGGTTTCATGCGGCAGCTCAGGACAATATATTAATCATTTGATTCCCCAGCTGTCGTCTCTGGAGGAGAGCAGCGATCGAAAAAATCGTAATAGTCGATGGCCTCAAGAATCCCGCCGGCATGGGCGCGACTTGCAAAGTAAATGTTATCTGCCTCCTTTAACTGTGACAGTTCTTCCTGGTGGCGGTTTTCAACAACTACCGCCAGTGTATTGCCAAGCATCATGTCTTCGTCGGCGCCGGAGCCCCCCGCCGTGAGAATATGGTCAAGGGCAACTCCCCAACGGGCAGCGAAATAGCGGAGTGCCAGTCCTTTTGAGGCTCTTATAGGCAGGATGTCAAGGAATTGCCCGAAGGAGAAGATGACATTAACCGAAAGATCTTCACGGTGCAGGATGTGCTGAATCTCTTCCAGGGGTGGAGCGATGTCCGGATTAATGAAATAACTTATTTTGAAGCGCCCCTGCTTTTCTTTAGGCTGAAGCACGATGCCCGGAATGTCCGTCAATGCACGACGAACCAGTTGCGGAGTCCAGCCCTTTTCGATATGGCGGCGCCAGACAAGATCTTCATTCAACTGCGGTGCGTAATATATTTCTGTCCCAAGGCTGGTGATCAGCACATCTGGCTCTGGAATGCTGTTTTTTCGCATTACCTTCAGCGCTGAGCTCAGGTGGCGACCAGTGGCGATGCCAAAGTATATCTTTTTGCGATGGCTGCGGATTTGCCGCACAAGTTCCGGCAGTTCTTCGGTATTGCCCAGGAGGTTTTTATCGAGATCGGAAAATAGCGCCCGGTCATTTTTCGACGCCGGAGGTCGGCTGTCACTGCGGACGATTGGTGGTGCGGCAGATGCCAGCACGGGTTTGAGCATCTGCAGGTATTGCCTGGCGTGGGCCGACCAGGAATAAAATTGTGTTACACCTGCGATTCCAGAGGAGGAATACGAATTCCATTTGTTGTTGTCGGTAATGATCGCGTAGCAGGATTCGGCAATAGCTTCAGCATCAAGCGGATCTACCAGAATGCCGTTTTTGCAGTTGCCGATGATATCGCGCGGTCCCCCGTCTTCGGTCGCGACAATTGGCAGCCCGCAGGCTGCCGCTTCGATAAGAGTAAGGCCAAAGGGTTCGGTGAGGGCCGGGTTGACAAAGACACCGCGGCTAAGTGCGGCCAAACGGTATAGCGTAGAGATGTCTTCGGACTGATGATGTTTCGGGTAAGCGACTTTTCCGTAGAGGTCATAGAGGTCAATCAGCTGGAAAATTTCCTGTATAACTTCTTGTGAGCCAGTGTCCATTTCGTTGATATCGTCGCGATTTCCGGCGACCAGCACGAGATTCGCGACTTCCTGTAGTGCTGGTGACTCGCCAAAAGCACTAATCAGAGTCGAAAAGTTTTTACGGGCATCGGGCCGAGCAATCGCCAGGACGATTGGTTTTTCGGGTGATTGCAGGAAACGCGTTAGCTCCGCAGTAATATCGCTTTGCCATTCATTGCCGTCACTTGGGTAGAAGTGTTCGAGATTTGTCCCTGGTGCGATGACGTGCATTACTTGTGGCTGGTAAAAATCGTAGAGCTCGTATTGCTCCTCGATTTCCTGATGCGTGCTGGTAATAACGCGGACTGCTGAGGCCAGCGTAGTTTCTTCAGCTTCGATCCGCCGAGTCATATTGTATCGTTCTTCGATGAAATCGCGTTCCAGCCCAGCAGCAATCAGGCGCCTTCTTTTGACGCGACCGAGCGAGTGGCCGGTGTGAACCAGCGGAATGCCGAGGATGTGCGAGAGTTTGCTACCGACATAACCGGCATCCGCATAGTGGCTGTGCAGTAGATCGGGCAATCTGGATTGAGTTCTCAGGTATTCGACGGCATTGTCGACATAACTGTCGAGATGATCCCAGAGCTGTTCTTTGGCGATATATTCATCAGGACCGGCGTCAAGTCTGACAATGCGCGATTTCTGGGAAATTATTTCTTCTTTTTCGCTGTATGCGCTGTCAAGATTCTCATCGACAATTCGTCGTGTCAGCAAATCAACCTTGGAAATGCCTTCAGTCTTTCCGAGAGCCTCGGCAAGTTCGATGACATATTTTATCTGGCCACCGGTATCGGGATCTCGGCCAAGCTCGGGATTGTGGGCCTTGATTAGCCCGTGGATGCTGATGAGGCAAATGTATAAATCGGACATTTATCCGTAATTATTAGCGATCGATTTTATTTTGATTGCGTTGATTGCTTGTCAGCATACACGGCAGATCTCAAATTGCAACCCAAAAGTTTTGAGGCTAATTGGCGATAGACAAAAATTACCAACTTCTATTTGTTCTCCACAAATTTTATTGATTGAAGATGCTCCAAGAAATGCCGATTCAGTTCTGATGTTTTGTTTACAATTTAGCTATACCGGATGTTGTGAATAAGCCCATCGCGAGGTTGTGAAGTTTGTGCCTATAAAACGTGGTTGTCTTGTCTGGTCAAGTATAACTTGGACTATTAGCTTCCTCGGGTGCTTGATATGGTAACTCGGAGATCTCACCTGACTTCATGCAGAGGTGCCGAGTAATGATACTGGAAAGGTCTTCCGGTTGGTGCGAGACTGCGATCATTGTTATGTTCGTAGGCAGTGTGCTCAGAAGTGTCCTTATTTTTACAATCGATGTCTTGTCGAGGTTTGCGGTTATCTCGTCGAGAAGTAATATTTCTGGTTTGAGTGCGAGCGTGCGGATAATTGAGAGCCTTCTTTTTTCGCCTCCAGATAGTGTTTCGGCCAGATCATTCTGTTTGTGGAGGAGGCTGGCCTGGTCAATAAGTTTCATCGCCCGACGATTGGCTTCTTTTTTCGAGAGGCCTATCACATAGTGAAGTGGAACCGATATATTTTCTTTTGTGCTCAAATGAGGCCATACGGCATCTTGTTGCATAACGAAACCGAGAATACGTTGCTGGTAAAATACGTTCTTGATGTGCGTGGTGCAGTTTGGGCTGAATGAGTTGTTACCTATGCGAATAACTCCATTTTCGTATGACTCCAGCTGGCTGATACAGCGAAGTAACGTTGATTTGCCACTTCCGTTGTTCCCTGAAATGAGGATACGCTCACCAGTATTGACCTCCAGTGTGATGTGATTCAGCACAGCGAATTTTTTGTATCTCTTGCATAGGTCTCTGATGGAGATGCAGACTGTTTGATTCATAGATTCGCTCGTTGTTTGTAATTCACAATCCAGTTGTCAGTAGCTTGGGAATGAATCGTGCCAGCGCAAAAATGAGTGCTTCGGATAAGAAGACCACTATAATGTATATACAAGCAATCCCGGTATATATCTCCAGAGGCATGAATGTTTCGGAAATAATCGTATTACCTGTATGCATCAGTTCGTTAAGGCCGATGATGCTTGTCAGCGATGTTAGTTTAATAACAGTTATGAACCATGAGCTGATGTCCGAGATGGAGTTACGGATTACTTGAGGAAATATTACGATCAACAGGATCGTTTGTTTGTTGAAGCCAAGAATTTTTGCCGAATCATATTGTGATGCCGGAACGCTGTTAATGCCACTACGGATGGCGTCCGCGAGGAAAGGTGCAATGTTTAATGTGAGAGCGATAACGGAGGAGCTAAATGCAGTTAGCTGGAATATGGAGTTAGACGGTATTGCGTAATGAAGCCAGATGAGCAGTGCCAGTGGAGGGATAGATTTAAACAATTTCACATAACACTTTATAACGCCTTTTGTCACCACTCCGCCTTCTAGGTCTGCAGCCACTAATAAGCAGGCGAGTGCCGTTCCTAGTGTGCAGATAGTGATACTGAGAGCTGCGGTCGTAAACAGGCCTTTCAGCAATGCGGGAAGGGAAATGACAAGAGTTCCCATTTGGTTACTCCTGCGCAAAGGTAGTTGTTTTGTGGAGCCAGTGAGCTTTGTACTTTTTTTCAAGTTCGATAAGGCGTCCAGATGTTTTCATCACTTCGAGGGCATTCTCAATAAAGTTGAGAAGTGAGACGTCGTTCTGTCTGACGGCCCATGCGACCGCATTTAGGTTTAGGGGTGGGCTTTGAAATTTGATTTCGACATTGTCGTGATGTTCCGCAAACCGTTTCACGTTCCAGGAGTCGCTTATCGCCATGTCAGCTCTTCCGTTCTGCACCTCAAGGTAGATACGGGACAGGTCTCCCCCTTCAACTTCCAGGACATTAAGATTCGCCTTTGGTAGAAATTTCTTTGCATATTCGTGTCCAGACTCACCCAACGCAACTGCGATTGTGACGGCTGGATCGTTTGCTTCTGATATTTTCTGAAAACGCAATTCCTGCTTTCTTACCAGAGCGCTGTCGCCAAGATAGAGAAGCGGTTCTGTAAATGCGACAGCAAAGGCCCTTGATGTTTTAATGAAATAGCCAGTAGCAACCAGGTCGCAGATCCCTGATTGCAGCGCTAGAGCGGCGGTGCCCCATGATTGTTCGTGGTAGCGTGGATAGACATGATTCTCTGAGAGGATCTCTTCCAGAGTTTCGATCATATGTCCTTTTAGCTTTCCGGTTGTGCTGTCCTTAATAACCATTGGAGGCATTGTGACATAGCAGACTTCAATGCGTTTTTCGCGTTTGATCTTCTCCAGAGTGTCGGCATGCTCTCGTTGTGATGGCGAGCAGCCAGTTGGGGCTAATAAGAAAAGGGTCGTTGCAACTAATTTTTGGGCTAATGATTTCATGTCCGGATTTATCCTGGTTTTACTGAGCCGGTTGATCTGTTCGGGTGGAGCGATCTTCCTTCTTAGCTGCCCCACAGAGAGGAGGTTTCAGTGTTCTCTTGTGATAAATATCTTATTGATATAGGAATCATTGTCCATGCTGACCGACGAGACTGTGAGCAGTGTCGGGAAATTGTATAGTTTTTAGTTAGTTAGGTGTTGACGATGAATCGACAACGGATGAGATGATCACTGAATATTTCCACCGACTTGGGTTTCACGAGAATGAAACACATGTTTATTTGGCTCTACTTGAGGTCGGGGAGGCGACAGCGAGAGATCTTTGTCGCTCAACTTCCATTGCTCGGACGACCGTTTACTCAATCCTCTCCGGGTTAGTTGAAAAAGGTTTAGTCTCGACCAACGTCTCCGGGACAGTGACCAGGTATGTGGCCAGCGGTCCTGCTGCTTTGCCGCAACTAATGGAGAGAGAGCAGGTGGAGGCATCTGGGCGTGTCGCGATATCAAAGCAGCTTGGAGCGCTTCTTGAGCCTTACTTTGCGTCTTTTAATCTTCAGGTACCAAAACTGAGTTTTTTTAATTCCGAGGCAAACGTCCGGCAGATGCTTGTCGAACGCCTTCCAGATTGGGAAGAGGCGATGAAAGCAGCAGACGGAGTGTTGTGGGGGTACCAAGATTATTCGTTTGTTGAACATTACAGTGAGTGGCTTGAATACCATTGGAAGCGAAAGGACGATTACTACCCAGAGATGAAAATCCAACTATTTTCAAACATTGTCGGCCCTGAGGAGAAGTTGACAGGTAGAGTGCTAAATCGAACGATACGCCAGCTACCCACAGGGTTTCGGTTTAGCAGTACCCTTTGGATAATGGGAGATAGAATTGTGACAATTCGCACTGACAAGCGGCCTCATTATGCCTTTCAGATCAGCGATGATGCATTTGCAGCCAATTTGCGGGAGGTTTTTCGGCTATTATGGATGTTGACGAGCTGAGATAGTAGTTTTTACCTCTATTCTACATCCCTGGTGAAATGATAATTCGCAATATTCCCATTTCCCGCAGGAATTTGGCTAGCGTAGCTCGCTCAATGCAGGGTCTCATACCGGACTCAGCCGCTTGGGTCATTGGTCTGTCTGCGGCTTATTAGCCTTAAGCAAAGTCGTCCCATATACCGATATGTAATCAGGTAATATCACCGAGGTTTGAGGTATAGCTCATGCGCCGATTACATTTGTGGGAATTTTGTGACCAGTCCTGGGTAAGTGGTCCGTTGCGCGAGAGCTTTATGGCTGTCCTGAATACGGTGCTGCCGCTGACCCGGATCTATCGCGGCATGGAGAAGGATTACGCAGACTTCGCCAAGCGACTTGGAACTGACAAGATTCTCGACATCGCCTCAGGTTCTGCCGGACCAACGGATAACCTTCTTCGCGATGCGCGAAGATCGGGTTTGAATTTGCCGAAGATTGTCGTCTCAGACCTGTTTCCTCAACCGGAGCGATGGCAGCAACTGAAAACAGAATTTGGTGAAGAAGCTTTCGCTTACATCGAATCGCCGTTTTCGTTTGCTGATGCCGCTCGCGGTGAGTTTCCCGCGGTTAGTATTATAACGGCACTTCATCATCTGCGACCCGAGGATGCTGCGGAATTGCTGCAAGATATGGTGAGAAACGGCAAGAGCATTTTTATTGCCGAGCCTTACCCGCGCAGTGGTTGGGACCTGTTTCGCGTGTTCTTGCCGCTCGCTCTACCCCTTGCTTTTTTTGTGCCTTTTCTGAGGCCGATGTCCTTCGCCGCAAAACTCTGTTGTTTCTCCGGTATCACGCCATTCATGATTTACATTGATGGTCTGGTCAGTGTTTGCCGGATTTATAATATTGACGAAATCAGTGCGATGCTGACGCCGGAGCTTAGCGAGAAGGTGATAATTTCAGCGCAATATTATCCGGCAATCGACGGCATTATTGGTGGAAAATCATTTTCGATTAGCATTGTGCAGAAGTAAGGCCACCCATCAGACCATAAATGACGGTTGTCCCGTCGCTTCCAGCACCCGGTTCCAGGTGTGACCATCGGGGTCGAGTTGTTTGCGTTTCCCGGCGATGAGGGGCAGAGGAACGTGGACGAAGTGGCCGTTCCAGTGTCCGATAACGAGGTTTGTTTTTCCAGCCATTCCGGCATGGGTGGCGTGCTGACCGAGAACCATACAGAACTCTGAATCGAAGGCATTCGCCGGCAGGCTGCGAATCAGATAACTGGGGTCGATATATTTTAGGCCGACAGGGATGTTTTGTTCCTGGAAGTACTTTTTAATGCAGTGGCAGAGATAGATACCAATATCGTTGAAAATAATATTGCCAGAGGCATCGGCTTTTTGTTTCATCGAGAAGAACTCCTGTCCGGCGCCTTCGGCGATGACGATTACTGCGTGGTGGCTTTTCTCCAGCCTCCTTTGCAGATGTTTCAGTAGTCCGTTCTGACCTTCCAGAGAAAAGGGCACCTCGGGGATAAGGCAGAAATCAACATCGGAGTGGGCGAGGCTAGCATGAGCGGCAATGAACCCCGATTCTCGTCCCATTAGCCGGACAACGCCGACACCGTTCCAAACGCATGATGCTTCGACATGGGCAGCGGTTATCGCCCCCCAGGCCTCATCGACTGCTGTGGTAAAGCCAAATGTTCTTTCGACCCAGAGCAGGTCGTTGTCGATGGTTTTGGGAATGCCGATGACGGCGATATCGAGGTTTTGTCGGATAATTTCCTGTCCGAGACGGTAAGCGCCGCTCAACGTGCCATCTCCACCAATTGTAAAGAGAATTTTTACCCCATAGTGTTTAAGCACAGAAATCATTTCTTCCGGTTCGCGCGGGCCGCGCGAGGTGCAAAGAATACTGCCACCTTCTTCGTGTATGCCGTCGACGAATTCCGGCGTAAGCAAGTATGGCTCGTGACGGTCGTTGGAGATCCCCTGGTAGCCATAGCGAAAGCCGTAAATGTTCCTCACCCCGTAGCTTCGACTTAATGTCAAGGTGATTGAGCGGATAACATCGTTAATTCCCGGGCACAGTCCACCGCAGCTGACGATTCCGCAGTTAATTTCTTCAGGGTTGAAATATATTTTCTCCCGTGGCCCGGCTTGTTCGAAACTTAGTGGGGCTACCCCGGACTTGCAGATTGAGAAAATTTTCTCGGCACTATTTTCAATCAGAACACGCGAATTCTCTGGCACGAAAAAGCCAATACGGTTTGAGATCGGCGATTTATGGCTGGGCTCGCCGAGGCTGTCGCTGTTGAAATCTGCCGGTCCAAATTGGTGGCTAGCATGGTTAGTCATTGGTCATTCACTTATCGTTTAAGGATGGTTGCCTGTAGAGAATCATGTTTTGTATTCGCTGAAAGTCCTGAGATTGGCATACGATATAGTAGTCGTGTATGCGCCAGTTTCTGTTTTTCGGGTTGCCCTGAAACTTCTCAACTGAAAACTCTTGCAGGATGTCACCGGTTCGCAGGTTGTGGAGCTCCATCCCGGCCCGTTTGACTAACGGCCAGGCGCCGGCCAGATCCCAAAGGTTGGCATAGAACAGTCCACCAATCGCTCGTCCGGCGAGTGGCCAGCACAATGCGGCAACGGCACTGCCGGGAAGAATCAGACTATGGGAAGAACTTTGCCATTTCAGTTCACCAAGGAACGGGTCGAGCCCGATAAAAACAGGATTTGTCCGGGAGAGTGAAGCAAATGTGGCGATTTTGCGGTGACTTTCGTTGACTGTAAAGGCCTCGCTGATCAGGAACCCCTCATCTCCATCGTCGTAGAACAATTCGCGCAGTGCTGGAAAGTAGACAGCCCCGAGCCAGGGCTTGCAATCTTTCAGGATGCCAATCGAGATGCCGTATTGGAAATGTCCGGCGCTATAGACTGTAGTGCCGTCAATCGGATCGACGACCCAGAGATACTTCGCCCGCGTAATTTCCGGGCTTACCAGCAGCTCATCAAGATTTGCTTGTTCTTCGTCTACTAAAAGATGCTCCGCCGAGGTTAAAACATTCCGCAGTTTATGGTTGAGTAACTCGGATATTTCCTTATCGGCCTCGGTGACTCGGGAGCCATCGCTTTTGTAGGTTACGCAATGGCCATATTGTCGCCTGCGGGCGATTTCTCCCGCTTCGCGGCAGAAGTCTAAAATAACTGTGCAGGCATCGGACTGATTCAAGCGAGAACCTCATGATAAAGTTGTTCATATCGAGCGACCGTCTCCCGGGCACTGAAATTTTCAGTTGCCCGCAGTCGCGCAGCCTCTCCCATTGTCGTGCGGAGTGAGCTGTTACCGGTCAAAGTCGCCAGGTATTTTGTCAGCATTGGCAAGTCTCGCAGAGGAGCGAGAAAGCCACTGACGCCATCTTCAACTACCTCCGGGACTCCACCGACTCGATAAGCGACCACTGGAATTGCGCAAGCCATGGCTTCAAGGGCAGCGAGACCAAAGCTCTCGTTTTCGCTTGGGAAGAGGAAGATATCGCTTGCCTGTAGCAGTGGTACCATATCGGTCGCTTGTCCCGGAAATATTACTTTATTTTGTATGCCAAGAGTTCTGGCCAGTGATTCAGCTGCCGGGCGGTCCGGGCCATCGCCAATCATCAGCAGACAGGCATTATCGCTGGAGCATGCCTGATGAAATGCCCGCACGGCATCGGTGACACGTTTTAGAGGGCGGAAATTTGAGGCATGGCAAATGACGACCTCGGGCAGTTTGATGCCCAGAAAATGTTCAATATGTTCACGGGCTTGTGCTTTATTCCCGGGGTTAAATGTCGCACTGTCGACAAAGTTGGGGATAACGCTGATTCTCTTGGTGCAGGGGATATCGAGGAAGTCGCAAGTTTGTTCCTTCAGGTATTCAGATGGAGTGATAATTGCATCACTTTTCATAATCGAGAAATGGGTTATCGGTTTATAGCTGGGGTCTCGTCCTACCAGTGTGATATCTGTGCCGTGCAGTGACGTGATGATTTTAATCTTCTCATTGCCGATGATCTCACGCGCCAGACATGCGCTGGTTGCATGGGGAACAGCGTAGTGGACGTGCAGGATATCCAAATTGAAACGATTGCAGACTTCAACCATTTTTGAAGCTAGCGCGACTGTGTATGGTGGATAATCAAAGAGCGGGTATTCGCGAATTTCCACCTGATGAAAAAATATCCGACCATCGTCATTTCTCAGACGAAGCGGGATATCGTAACCGATAAAATGGACGATATGTCCACAGGGAGCACAGCTTGTTGAGTGGGCGAGGTGTTTCCCGAGTTCGGCAGCGACCACACCGCTTCCGCCTGCTGTAGGGTAGCAAACCATGCCAATGCGGAGCGGACGTTTCATATTGCAGCAGCTCATTTAACTTGTCCTTTATTTGGCATTTTCGAACAGCCAGTCAGCCAGTCAGTTCATCGGGGAAGAATAACGCACCTTTGCCGGGGCATTGTTTGAAATATTCACAGGGGTCGTCGAGTCGTAAGACGTTTTTAACCAGGTATGGCTCGCCCGAGGGGCAGCCAATCATCATTCCGTAGTAGCTGTCACGAGCTATAACGCTGGACAGTGAGAGAGCAGAGGAGGCGAGAGTCGCTGGCAGCTCCGAGTTGTTGCCGTCGAGACCAAACTGGGTTTTGTGAGCGCGGATTGCCGCCATTTTTTGTTCAGCAACCGCGGTTATGTCGACGATAAAGCTTGGGCGAAAAGCAAAGCGCATCTGGTAATAAATTGTTTGCAGTGCCGTATGGGCCTCGCCGCAATGCGATTTGAAATTGCGCAGGCCGGCGAGAAAAATCGCGCGGGTGAGGAGTTCGCTTGCCGCTCGATGATCCGGGTGGCGGGTCGATTGACAGGGAAGGGCAACTGTTTGCGGACGATGGCGGCGGATGATGCGAACAATTCGCTCGATTTGACTTTCGCCATCGGGGAGAATCGCCGAGCCATCGGCAGAAATTCCGCAGTCGGGGAGTTCGGCGTTGATGCGAAATGTCAGGCCGAGGATCTCCGAGGCGTTTTTTGCCTCATCTTGTCTGATAGCGACGGTGCCTCGCGAGGAGCATTCGCCGAGCGTCATGTCGACAAGTCCGACCTGATAACCTTTGGCGCTCATTGAAGCCAGCAGGCCACCGCAGCAAATTTCAGCATCATCGGGGTGGGGGGCAAAAGCGAGCAGGTCGCAGTCAAACATTTCTTTCATCGGCTGAAGTCCTTTATGGTAAGTTGCCTGGCCCGGTATCCTCAATTTGTAGGAGCTGATTATCCGGCTTTATCGGGTCGATTCGTTGATAAACCATTTGGGGAAACCCGGGGCCATATTTGCACAGGGCAAAGAGCAGCGAAAGGTTTCTCTCCTGCGGGGCATTGTCGGGCATGAGGATGTCGGCAAGTTTGCTCAGTCGCGACCTTCGCACCGATTGTTTTTCTTTTAGTGCATTGGCGTATTTCTGGTAGAGGCCAGCAAACTGCTGGAAAAAGCGGTTGCTGAATGTATCGACCGATTGTCCTAGTGCCGGACTTATTTCGCCGAAGTCCTGTTTTAATTCTTTAAAAATAGCCACGAATTTGTCTGACGATTGCTCTTGCTGTTGACTCGCCTGTTTGTCGATTGCGCTGTCTGCTTCATTCAGGACTGCCGGATTTTCTAACACCTCGGATGCATCGAGTTCGGTGTCGGCGAGCAGACGTTTTGTCTTGGCATCGATAACTGTAAAGTGCGGACGGGGGGCAACAAGCGGCATTTCGATGTCAAAAAGTGGATAAAGCGTTGCTGATTGCGCCAGATAGCTGACCTCGGCTGGTCCGCCGATATAGACTGCTGTAGGGAAAAGAGAATCCTGGAGGAGCGGGCGAAGCAAAGCAGAGGGGCTGAAAAGCTCTGGCCTGGATTTGGCGAGAGAAAGCATTTCCGGGAGGCTGATGTCCGCTGTTTGTTGGTTCGATCCTCGGTTACCGGGCGTTCTCTCAAGTAAGCAGGAACCGTCTTTTACCAGCAGGCGGGAGCGAGATTCCGTTTTCCCCAGCGGGTGAAAAAAACAAAGCGGCGAGTCAGCTTTGATTGGCACTTGAGTGGCATAACCAGCCAGGGCGAGGTCGTCAGAGCGAGTGAGTAGGGCGCTTTCGATTTCTCGGAAATTGTTTATTGTCCGTGTGAAAATATTCGGGCGTGGGTCGTCAGGGTGGACTCTGGTGTCAGAGGATGGTCCATTGATCGAGTCAAGCTTTGTCGGGTCGAAAAAAAGGATGCCCAGTTGATCCGTGCAGATATTTAGCACTGCGCGGAAAGAATCGACTGCGTTGGTTGACTGGGCTAGTCCGTCGTCAAGTAGGCTGAAAATCTGCTGTGTCTGTGGAAGCCAGGACAAGGAGCTTTTCAGTTCGGCGATTGTGTTGGCAAAAGGTGTTTGGAACTGGCGAAAAGCGGTGGAAATCATGCTTTCATCATCGCCGAGATTCACCTCAAATCGCTTTCGTGTGCCTTCGGCGGAAAGATAGTTGATGTGGTTAATCTCCCGCACCGAGTGGTCTTCGGTCTGCAACCAGTAAATCGGCACAACCGGAGTATCGTTCAGCTGTTCGAGGTATGTCGCCCAGCGGGCTGTGGCCAGGCATTTGTAAAGCACCATCAGCGGGCCGCCGAGCAGTGCCGCCTGTTGGCCGCTGACTGCGGCGGTAACGCCGGGTTGGGAGAGTTTTTTCAGGGTACGCTCGACTGCGCTGGAACGTTGCTTGTTTTGTTGTTCCAGGTTCGAACGGACAAAGGCACTGAAACCTTTTTGGCTCCGCCGAAACATGATTTCACGTGTATCTTCGGCCGAGTTGAACGCGTGGCTGAAAAACTGGTTGAGCGCTTTTGGGTTCGCGCGGTAGTCTTTGGAGAATGATCTCATTTGCTTTTGTTTTACTCGTGCGCAGTCTGGCTTGCGTATCTTTGCTGCAGTTCTTCGGCAAGCTGGCGGTGCAGTTTTTTCTCTTCCGGGTTATCGAGCTCGGCGAGGCGATTGTTAGGGAGTTGTTTGAGAAAGGCTTCAGTTCTCTCGGCGGATTGGCAGATCGCCCGTTCCAGTGCTTCGGATTTGTCGATCATCTTCAATATGTGAATCACCGACTTCTGGGCAGTTACTGCCGGGTAGTCAATTTTGCCCATTCCGTAAAGCAGGTAATCGGCTCCGGCCTGCATTGCCGTCAGCGAGTTACTTTCAAATGTGTTTTGTCCGAGGGCGTTCATTTCCAGAGCATCGGTAAAAACTGTGCCAGAAAAGCCAAAAGAGCTGCGCAGAAGTTCGTTGATGAT
Organism: bacterium; assembly: GCA_028689495.1. GTDB lineage: Bacteria > Bdellovibrionota_C > UBA2361 > SZUA-149 > JAQTWB01 > JAQTWB01. The sequence continues at coordinate 63,779 of JAQTWB010000005.1, forward strand.
TTTCCGCGAAAGTGTTGCCGGGTATTCGGGATCAAGGGCGGTGTAGACGACGTGGGCTGTCATCATCGCCTTGATGCCCGAGTCGACAGCCTGACGAAAGGGCACGAATTCGCAATTCTCCAGTTCGTCGAGGCTGACGCTGACAGTTGGCAGTTTGAAATGTGAATCGGCAAATGTTCGGCCATGGCCAGGGAAGTGCTTGCCGCAGGCGATAACGCCGGCATTTTCGAGGCCGCGAATGAATTTTTCGGCTCGCGGCCATATTTCTTCGGCCTTTGTGGCAAAGGCCCGTTCGCCAATAACGCGGTTTTCCGGGTTGCTGAGTATGTCGAGCACAGGGGCAAAGCTCAGGTTGACGCCAATTGAGGCCAGTTCTTCGCCCATGGCGCGGCCAACGTCTTCGGCGAGGTCTTGCCATGAACAGCATGGAGTGAAGCGGGTAATCGGCTCTGGCAGGCGATGCACCTTCCCGCCTTCGTGGTCAATGCTGACAATGAACTTCTCTCGCTCGCTCGCTTCGCGGGCGTTGGCGATAAGTGTCAGCAGGTCCCGGCCCCAGCCGCGCTCGGAAGCTGTGTCGATATTGTGGCGAAAAAGGATAATGCCGGCCGGGCGCAATGTCGAAAGCAGTTTCGCTTCGGTTCTTGTCAGTCGTGGCTCGCTCAGTCCAACAATGCAGTGCCTGCCCAGTAATGATATCTCGTCCACGTTGTGCTCCGGTGTTTTGATTCTCTTGTGCCCGGCAGCTATTAGCACAGACTATGAATTCTGGCAGCCACTCCGCTGCGCGCTCGAATTCGACACCAAATCCCCCCGTTATATCGACACTCTGAAGCATTGCGTGTAAGGACGGTGAGTTGTTTTAATATCGCTAAATGATGAGCGGAGTAATCGGATGAAGAGAGTCACAGTTCCGGAAATACGAGGGCGTTATGCCTCTGCAGAGAAAATCACGATGCTCACGGCTTATGATTCGCTGATGGCGGCGATTCTTGATGCCTCGCCTGTTGATATTTTGCTGGTTGGCGATTCTCTGGGAACCGTGATTTGCGGGGAAGAGACAACTCTTTCGGTGACTTTGGAGCAGATGATTTACCATACGCGCCTGGTATCGCGTGCCACGCGGCGGGCGCTGGTTGTAGCGGATATGCCGTTTCTTTCTTATCAGGCATCGGTTGAAGAAGCGGTGCGGTCCGCTGGTCGGCTGCTAAAGGAGGGAGGCGCCCAAGCGGTTAAGCTGGAAGGCGGAGAGGAGATGGAGGCCCAGGTGCGGGCAATCGTTCGGGCTGGAATTCCGGTGATGGGCCATCTTGGCTTAACCCCACAGTCGGTGCATGCCATGGGCGGTTACAAGGTTCAGGGCAAAAGTCAGGCAGAGGAAGAAGCGATTCTGCGCAGCGCCAAGGCGCTGGAAGAGGTGGGAGTATTTTCTATCGTTCTCGAAGGCGTGCCCGGTCGGGTGGCTGAGCGTGTTGGCGCTGCGGTTGCTGTGCCGACAATCGGCATTGGCGCTGGGCTTAAGTGTAACGGCCAGGTGTTAGTCGCTCAGGATATGCTCGGTTTTTCGGCGCCGGGGCGTGAGAAAACACCGCGCTTTGTCAGGCGTTATGCGAGTTTGACTGAGGAAATTATCCGTGCGGTTGAAGCTTATGTGACAGACGTTAGAAGTGGCAATTTCCCGGGCGATAAGGAGACTTACAGCTGATGAAAGTTTTTAAGGCGATATCACCTTTGCGTGAATATTTGGCGGCTCGAAGTAGTGCCGGGCAGCAGATCCTTTTTGTTCCGACAATGGGAGCTCTGCACACCGGACATGTTTCACTGGTCGAGCGGGCGAAAGCAGACGGGGGAGAGGTCGTGCTCTCGATTTTTGTAAATCCGACCCAGTTTAATAACCCGGAGGATCTGGAAAAGTATCCGCGTACAGTTGGAGAAGATCTCGCTGCGGCGAAAGAGGCTGGAGTAGATTGCGTTTTTCTGCCGTCAGTTGAGGAGATGTATCCCTGTGGAGACAAGGCAACTGTGTCGCTTAAAGCCGGGAAAATGGCCGAGTTGTGGTGCGGAGCCTCGCGGCCGGGGCATTTCGACGGGGTGCTGACTGTGGTCTCGGCGCTGTTTAATATTGTTGGCCCTGATAAGGCGTATTTTGGTGAAAAGGATTGGCAGCAGCTGCAGCTGATTAAACGCTTGGTTCTTGAACAGCATTTTCCGGTTGAAATTGTTTCTTGCCCGACAATGCGTGAGGCGGACGGTTTGGCGATGAGCTCGAGAAATGTGCGCCTTTCGGCAGATGAACGGTTGAAAGCGCTTTGTCTTTCGCGAGCGCTTGAGTTTGTTTCGCAGGGTATCGGCCAACAGTTGGCTTTGCCGGAGCTTTTGCAGAAGGCTCGGGTGATGATTGAGGCTGAGGGCTTTGAGGTGGATTATCTGGCGGTGATAAACGACGAGGTTCTTCCGGCCGAGACTGCAGCTGAAGCGGTGAGAGTATTGGGGGCGATGAATGTCGGCGCGGTGCGTCTAATCGACAACATGCCGGCTGGTTTTAGTCTGAATGTTACAGATGTGAATCAAAATAATATGTAGGGGTGCCTCGAGAGGCGCCCATCGCACCCAGTAGCACCTGAATCCCCGGATTAGTTTGGTGTAAGAGCAGAGAATAAAGAAGATGAGCAAGAAAAAGGGTCCACAGTCAGTCGACGGCGTGCTTGTTGTTTCCAGTAACAAGACCGCGCATCGTGACTTTGAGATATTGGAGAAATTTGAAGCCGGACTGGTGCTGAGCGGTTCTGAGGTGAAATCGATTCGCGCCGGGGAGGTGAATCTCAAAGAAGCCTATGTGCGTGAGAAGAACGGGGAGCTATTTCTTGTCGGTTGTCATATTACTCCCTACGCGTTTTCTCGGCAGGACGAGATTGATCCGGTTCGGCAGAGAAAACTGCTGATGCATAAAGATGAGATTGAGCTGCTTTCGACCAAGTCCCAGCATAAGGGGCTGACAATGGTGCCGATAAAGCTTTATTTCAAGGGCGGGCGCTGCAAATTGGAACTTGGCCTCGGGCGTGGGAAAAAACTTCACGACAAGCGCCAGGACATCAAGGCCAAGGAGGCCAATCGCGACATGGAGCGGGCCTTGCGCCGGGCGAACAGCTAACCCGGAAATTGCACGTAAGCCCGTCGTGTGGTTGTGCAAGAGTGTCTTGCGATATCTTGTAATATTCTACAATTTATCGTGACCACCCCGTCAGGCTATGCCTGCCACCCCTCCAGAGGAGGGGAATTAAAGTTTCGTTACTATCGAGGGAGTGTAGATGCCTCGTCAGGCGATGGGGATATTTTATCAATCGTCGCCGACGGTAATTTGTTAATTTATTCCCCTCCTCTGGAGCTTGCTATTACCCGCAAGTCTGCAGGAACGAAAATAGTGGCTTCAGTGGGGCAGCAGAGCTCTAGCTCTGCTGCGATTCATATGTCCAGCAGAGCTCCAGCTCTGCTGCAATTCATATCTCCCGCCAAGCTGCAAATCTGCCGCGAATTGGCGCAGAGCTGGAGTGAGCGTGATCACCTGATTCTTTACACTTTTGTCTTTGGAAGCTACCTCCCAAAGCCCTCCGCAACAAGGTAATCTGGTCGGGAACTTGTGGGTAATAGCAAGCCTCTGGAGGGGGGGCAGGCATATACTGACGGGGTGGTCCAATTCGGTTCTGCATAGAAGAGAGGCTTTCGTCTAGCACTGAAGCAAAAAACTCGGAAACCTGTGAGAGGGTTGGCGGCAAATTATACCGGCCTTAAAAGGAAGATCTGGCAGAGACTCACATGGAACCTTTTGTCCGGTCAACCGCTTTTTGGCGGTTGACCGGCTCCTTGAAAGTTAGTTTCTGAGCACGTCAAAGAATTCTTTGAGCTTTGCGGGGTCTGGAATAATCTTATCCACAATACTGCCCAGGGCTTTTTCTGCGTCACAGAGGTTGATTTCTGATTCCCAGAGCGTTTCGTTCTGTGGGGACTTGCCTGATGCCGGTTGCCGTTCAACGGTAACGATTGTTAGCGCCTCGACGTCAACTGGTGTTTGCGCGAGCTTTGTTCGCAGCTTGCTTAGCAGTTGAGCCGAAAAGTTCTCTTTATCTTTGTGGATATCGACAACAGAAACAGGTTCGAAAGTTTCTTTTGCCGCCGTTAGCAGTGCCTGATGAGCATAGTTGGCATAAATTTCGCGAAAATTAACTGTTTGCATCTGATTGCCACTGCTGCTGGCAGATTGATTAAATGCAATCTGCGCTCGGCCTGCATCCTTGGTGAAGGCGAAATCACCCTGAACTGTGAATCTGATTTCCAAACCGTCTTTTGGGAGTAGAAAGGAAAACGATTCAACCGCCATTCGATCTTTTGACTCGATGACGAGTATCTTCTTGCCCAGTGGAATATCCAGCGGAATCTGGTCGCAGGCGCTAAGCAGCAGCGACAGAGCTGCAATTGCGTATAATACGTGCTTTTTCATAACTAAAACCTCTTAAAAAAAAAGATAAAACACCACGGATGTGGAATTGTTGCGACTGACGTTCTCGATGTCAGTCAGGTAATGATTACGCTACAGCGTTCAGATGTCCACTCCCCGCGGACAATAAATTCCTGGGGCGTGCTGTCGAGAAACTTTTGAACGTTAAGGTAATTGAATTGTCGATTTCCTTTAACAATCTTCCGTATTTGTTCTCTAAACGAACCACGTTCGTGCGGGGGGATTTCCAATTCATCGCAAAAGGAATCAAACTCGCGATGGATTTGTAAAAAAACCTTGTAGAGATAGTTACTGGTTCCGAAATCTTGCCTGACTAACGGTTCTGCTTTGTTCAAGGCCTTGATCAATTCCTCCATAAGCCCGCCCTCTGTTTTTATTTTCGAACACAGTGAGCTGTTCATGGCGCTTCCCCTTTATGCCGTGGCAAAAGTGAGACGTGTAGCGAAATGTGCATGTGCTTTTTCATAACTAAAACCTCTTTAAAAAAAAGATAAAACACCACGGATGTGGAATTTTGATGGAGTCTCTACCCCGATCGTGTGTTGTGAGAGAGCAGGCGTGTTGCCGGGCATTAGACTAAGGGCTCGGCTTGATAGAGACAGACGAATACTGGGAAATGTCAGGGGTGTCAAACCGGGCTTTCAGGAGAGGTTCCTTCCTTTGAACCATACTTTAGCCCTGTCTGGGGTTTGACCTAGGGTAATCAGTTTGTTAGCTTCCCGCCTGCCGTTTTCGGCAGTGGGCTGGCGTAGCTCAATTGGTAGAGCAACTGACTTGT
>JAQTWB010000006.1 GCA_028689495.1 bacterium
AACTGTTACCCCCGGCCGCTCATCCTTATGCCGGGGTGTTGGTGGCGCTGGCCATTGGCGACCAGAAGGCGATTCCCCAGTCTTTATGGACGGTTTTCAATCGCACCGGCACGACGCATTTGATGAGCATCTGTTATCTATTAAAACATAAGCTCGTATAATCCCCTTGTCTTAGATGTTTCAAGGGTGGCAGCCATGCCGAAGGCTTTTTCCTACATTCGATTTTCTAGTGCCAAGCAGGAAGCAGGCGACTCTCTAGCCCGTCAAACAAGGCTTTCTGAGGAGTATGCATCCAAACACGGCCTAGATTTGGACACCGATCTAAACCTGCGTGACCTTGGTATTTCCGCCTTTGACAGGTCTAACCTGAAGAAAGGCGCTTTGGGCCACTTTCTCAGACTTGTTGAGGAAAAGCGGATACCCGTTGGTTCCTACCTGTTGGTTGAGAGTCTTGATCGATTATCTCGAGACAAGGTCATGGATGCTCTGTCGATATTTACCGACATCCTTCGAGCCGGAATTGTGATCGTCACGCTGTCCGATAACCAGGTCTATAGCTATGAAAAGACCAACGAGAATTGGGCAAGCCTGATCGTTTCGATCGTTATCATGAGCCGAGCCAACGAAGAATCGGCTATGAAAAGCCAACGTCTCCGATCTGCTTGGGATGCCAAGAGACGTAACCTTGCGAACAAACGCCTGACAGCTCGTTGCCCGTATTGGCTCAAACCAGCCGAGGGCGATGTCGGCTTTGAATTCATCCCCGAACGAGTCGAAGTCGTTAAACGTATCTTTCAAATGTCTCGCGATGGCGTTGGCAGCGCTACTATCGTAAAGACCTTTAACCAGGAGGGGGTGCCCCTATTTTCCGAGAAAGTTAGTGGTTGGCAGAATTCCTATGTTGAGAAGATTCTGCAAAATCCTGCTGTGTATGGCGAACTGCACTTACAGTTACAGCGCGATGGTGAGGTAACACCTCTCGACATTGTCCCTGATTACTATCCAGCGATCATGACGAAGGAGGAGTGGAGGATTGTCGCTGATGCTCGTGCTGCAAGACGTACTCGGGGAGGCGTCAGTAAAGGGGCGAACCTCAGTAATTTGTTCTCAGGTCTGCTGAAATGTGGCTACTGCGGAGGTTCGATGCACATGGGCGGGTATGTTGAAACCCGTCGTGGAAAACACAAGAGGTCGAAATACATCGCCTGCAGCCCTGCTCGACGAGGTCTAGGGTGTAAATTTATCCAATGGGAATACACTGATTTCGAGCGGTTGGTTTTACGATTTTGTAAAACCGTCGATTTTTCTCGGGTGCTCGGTGTCAATCAGGATGTACAGGCCGACATCAACAACGCTTTGGTTCGTGTTGAGTCTATCAAGCAGGAAATTCTCGATGTCTCTGCTAGAAACGAGTCGCTTCTTGATGCCCTCGAAAAGACCGGGCAAGGTACGGCTCCCCAGTTGATCCTTGATCGAATGAAGGCGAACGAAAGCAAACTCGCTTCCTTGGAGATTGATAAACGGCAAGCTGAAGATGATGTAATCCGACTAAGTAATTCGCAAGTCGATGCCTCTGTGCAGCAGAACTTGATTGTTGATTTGCTGAAACGCTTGGAAACACTCGAAGGAAATGATCTCCATCTGCTCCGAATTCGCTTGTCAGAGGCCATCAAGCGGGTCATTGCGAAAATCGATACATTTCCCGGAGGTCGTTGGTACTCTGAGGGTGAGGTTGAAGAATACCGGCGCGACCTAATTTCCGCCGAAGCCTACGACAACGATCAGATCGTTGATATGTGTGCCAAGCTGGACATCGAGCCAAACAAGAAGAACCGAATGCTCATGATCGTATTCAAGAATGGTGAGCACCGGACGGTGTTGTCATCCGGAAAAGTCCTCGACCAGAAAACCGCTCCACCCTCCGAGTGGGATATATCCACTCTGTTCGAGAGCTTGGCCTTCAAGGTTTTCAAATACGAATAGGATATGCCTGAGTGTTTTCGGGGATCAGTAGGAAATAGCTCAGTGTGGGGTTGTAGTGGGGCGATGTTCGGCCTGCCAATCGCCTTGAAACCCGCATGAAATAAGGGCTCCAGGCTGGTAGTGTGGGCAGTGTGAGATGCTAGCTCGGGATCTTTTGATGTTTGCCGGCGTCGTGAAAAGTGGCAACCACCCCCATTATCGCCACTGTCTCTCCGGCAACGATTTCGGGCAACGGCATTCGGTTTCTTCGTTAATCGGTTTGAATATATATTTCGGCGCCGGAGAAAGGGGGGCTGGTGTGTGGTGGCATACATGACAAATGCTTTATGGTTGTGTATAACGCGATATATTTGGTTCGTTGCCACAAGACAAAAAAAATAAAGGTAGATAGCTGGCATAGAAATTTTTTTGAATAAAATAGCCGAATTATATCTGCGTAAATTTTATGCATATTGAATCTGTGATTGAATTCTAGGCTGGTTCATTATGGTGCAGCATGAGCCTATAACGTGTATTTAAATTAATTTTGTGGATGAATAAATTTATGGCTTCCATTGAGATTGAAGAAAAACTGAAATGGTATGTAGGGATATTAAAAAGGAAGTACAAGAAAAATAATTTGCCTGCAACAGCAATTGGCGCTGAATATTTGAAGGGTGAAAGAAATAAAAAGACCGATCGTAGTGGTCCTCCGCCAGATATAAATTCATTCGCTCCCCTTTTAAAGATAAAATTGGATAATTTAGGTGGGGTTGGTACTAAATTAAATAATAATACACTTGGATGCTGCTGCGAGGTGAGGGCGGCAAACAAGATTTTGGGTAAATTCCAAAAGATTCCGCCTGAACTTTTAGTGTTTACTCCTGCCGTTAGACCAAGAACAGGACAGGTGATAAAGAGGTGCCCAAACTGCATCGAGGTATTCGGAAATGAGTGAAAAAGAGATAATTGAATTTGAGGGGAGGTATGTTGATATCAATTGGTATTTTTTGGATTCGAATCGCCATATCGTATCTGTTGCTTCAGCAGGTGGGCGTTTGCCTATGTACCTTGGCGAATTATCATTAGTTAATGATTTTATTCATTCTAGACTCCTACTCGCGCCGCCTGCATTTAAAATTGCGAGAAATCCATTCTTATCGGAATTTATTGATTTAGATGCTGATAAAGTGGAAGAGTATTTTTCGACGTTCGATGAGCTCGCTATGCGAGGTGTTTGGGCATTTGACAAAGTAGATATATCTAATTGTGATGATCCTAGGTACATTCTTGTTTCGTATCCGCTAATGTGGCCTAAGTGTAAAATACGTCATGCTCGAAAATATTGGTATGTGATTAATAGGTGGATAATCAAAATGGTTGCCCCAAGATCGAGGCGATTTAAGTTGCCATTATTTGACTTGAAGATTATTAACCATGGAGATGATGAAAACGTTCCAAGGGAAAGCTATATGCCTTTGGATATGGTTAATTTAGTTGATTCTAGTCTATTTCGTTCTTTAATTCCGCGGGAATAAGCTCAGGGGGATTGTGAGAATCTAGGTAGGCACATTTGGAATGATCCCGGGCATTCGAAAAGTGGCACCCATTCCCATTATCGCCACTGTCCCTCCTGCAACAGTTACGGGCAACGGAATTCGGGTTCCGGCAACTGTTGATCTTTCAGGGTACCCAGAGTACGGAAATTGCCATATATCCCGCGTTGTCGATTTCATGATGTTGCTGGATTATGGGGAGGCTGGGGAATCTGCTTGTGTCGAGTGGCCCGGTGTAGGACATGGGATGGGGTATGTGTACGGCACTGTTACACCATCATCAAGATTCGGTGTATCCGGTAGTGTTGTCATGATTCATAGTCAGTTTTCAGAATACTCAGGCAACAACTTCCAGAAGCTGCCTATCGCCTCTAGGGCGAACAGAGGATAATCCACTCCAAGGCCAATTCTCGTGGAGTGCGTCATGAGCGAATGCTGTTCTTCCTCCGGTTGTGAGGACGGCCATCCGAAAAAACATCGTTGCCCGGTCAACGGGCAAAAGTATTCCGAGGTGCCGGTTCGAGCTATCGAACATCACATCAAGGAAGCATGGGCTTGGCAGCCAACGGGGCATCGGTATTTTTTCTGCGATGATCCTGCTTGCGAGGTTGTTTATTTCGGCGATGACGGTTCGATGATTCTCAAGTCGCGGTTGAGGAAACAGATTGGACAGAAAGAAAACTCAGATGATGGGCTGCTGTGTTACTGCTTTGGTGTCACCAAACGGGACTTTCAGAGCAATCCTGCCACGCGGGATTTCGTGGTTGCCCAAACCAAAGCCGGGCGATGCTCATGCGACACAAGCAATCCATCGGGGCGTTGCTGCCTGAAAGATTTTCCAAAGACCGCTTTCGGATGACAGCAACGGCTTGGCAGCCAACCAACAATATACGATTCGCTGGCCGTCAGGATGCGAGCTCGCACCCTCTGGGATTGAGTTTTCTGGTTGCTGGCTGTTTCGTGACGGATTTTTAGGCAAGGAATTTACAGCAACCCGGCATAGAAGCCTGCCCAGTTTTCTCGTCCTGTTGCGAACCCCTTGGTTTCCGTGGCGACTTCGAGGTACGTCATAAACCCATACAGGTTCGCCCCGTGGTCGTAGTGGGTGAAAAAGAAGAGGACGCCGAAAAGGCGTCCTCGAAGTGATCCAGCGTTGTCAGATTTATTGACCGCATCAATGCTGGCAAACAGTCTTGGCTTTGTGCCGCTGACTGTCGCTTGGACAATGCCTACCGGCAACGCTGATTGCCTTGCCGAGTTCCAGCCCCACTAGGTTGTCGGGATAAATACCGTTGAACAATTTAACGGAGACAACCATGAAACTTGCTGAACTATTCGACCTCTCGGGAATGGAAAAAAACGCTGAACGCTTGAAGAAGAACGCCAAGCGTCAGGCTGATGCGGCGAAGGCCGCTCAGGCTCGCTTGAAGATGCTAAAGGCACAGCAGCAACTGCGTGCGACTTCCACAGGCTCGTGACCCGCTTGTTCTACCGAATGATCGCTATCACACTGGGCGATTGGCCTTCGCCCGATCAGGAAAAACTGGAATCCAGTTAGTAAAAAACGGCTCTCGGAGCACGAGAGCTAATCCGTGCCTTCGGATGATGTTGCCTGGTTGGCGAATCCGATGGATGTTGTCCATAGTGGGGCATAGTCTTCGATGTCCATTCCCCGGGAGCATTGATACATTTTAGTGACTCCGATATCTCACTACTTACTGGCTATGGCCTCCTCATTGAGGTGTTGAAAATGACCTATAACTCTTGAGGTTTTCATGAACAGCCATAAAAAAAAAATGGCCCAGTCAGTGACTGGGCCGGGTACATCCTCAAGTTCCGTAAATTCTTGCCTGTAAAGCTCGGCAATGAGAGAAGTTGAGGAAAATTAAAGGCAGCCGTATTTTTGTGCGGAATCGAGAATCTGCTGACGTTGATAACTGTCAACTAAGCGATCACCCGAGCTTAAAGCGTTCATTTGGTCACGATAACCTTGACATACCGCACTAGATCCTTTGATAGCTCCTACATCCTGTTTCTTGTCGATTTGGGCAACAGAGCGCCCACTCATAGACATGCCATGTTCCTCAGATCGTCGATACCAATACTTTGCTTTTTCGAGCTGACCACTGTCTTCATAACTTTTACCCATTTGAAATTCGGCCGCAGAGTACCCTTGTTCAGCAGATTTTGTTATCCATGACATATGCTCGCCAATTGGAGTGTCATCAAGCCAAGTCATATACCATTGGGCTTGAGCATTGCCGGCCTGTGCTGCCTTTTTAATATATGGAGAAGCAAGTGATTTATTTTTTGGTACTCCTTCTCCATTCAAGTACATAGACCCGAGTGTAACCATCGCTTCAATGTCTCCGGCTTTTGCCCGTTGCTCTAACAAAGCAATCTTGTCCTGCTTTTCTTGAACAGCGCTCATGTTAATATTTCCACCGGCTGCAGCAAATAATCCAGCTAATTTTATCGATCCAGAATTGGCTACAGCTTCTGATACAGGCATTCTTTGCTTAGTTCGGAAGACGGTAATCACTCGGTTGGGGTCAAGCCCTTTGTCAACCATTGCTTTAATAAAGGTATTTGTTAAATCTAGCTCCGGACACTGATTGATTAGTCTGGCAATGGGCCCATACGTACCTTCATTTACGTTGGCTCCGGTTTCAACTAGTTTTGCGGCCAATCTGAAATCTGCAAAAGTTTCATTACAGTCAATTGAACTCTCAAGAAGCGTTAAGGTGATATTCCGGTAGCGGTCGTTAAAGACAGTATTTGGGTTAAACCCGTAGTCGATTAACCTTAGCCAAGCATCCATCTCGATCCGAGATTTATTACGGCTTGCAGCCTCACTTAAATATGTTGCGAAGTTGGCGTTTGAAAAGTCGGCACCTTGCCCTTTTGCCCATTCAACTGCTAATACATTAAGTAAACCAACCCCGCTTAACCTTTGAAGCGCGCATGCTAAATGTTCCTGTTTATCCTGCTTGTTTGCGCACCAGGAATCGGCAGTTTTGATAAATTCATCCTCGCGTTGCTTGATAAAACTGCCATCAGTGGCGTTGCTGTTCGTTTTTCCACTATTGGTTAATAAAAACTGAACAACAGCGAGTCGACTAACTTCTGATTTGTAATCGTTGGATTTTGCAAATTCTTCCGATAGCTTGTAGTACTTTTTTGCCAGCGCGTTGTCTGGACGTACCGAGATGCCATAACCGTAAATATCGCCGAGTAGATCAGCATTGTTGTTTACGTCGCCACTGCTGACTTTGGTTTTTAATAGCTCAATCCGATCTGGGCTAATAAACATCCATTTGGCAGGTTCTGGGGCTGCTGTTGAATTACCTTGAATAGCACTCGCTACCGGTTGCGTTGAAGTTGCTGCACTTGCCTGCTTGTTGCCATACCGGTCTTGAAACGTATACCAAGAGACTACGCCAATTGTGGCGACTGCCACGACCCCTATTGCATATACTGTCTTCCCCTTAATTCCCACTTCCATCCCCTTTCTTAGGTTCGATACCTCAGGCTAGTTTTTGCTTACAGACATAGAATCTGCATTTGTTGGCATGCGTAATTGCCGTCCTTCAACATACGGACGAATTAACTGTTTGATTGTTGGTGTGTGTGTGCTGCATCCGGCCACCTATATTTCTCGAAGCGATATATTATGCCATTGCATTAAAATCCTTGGTGCCTCGACTATCTAACCGACGATCAGAAATAGGCAAGCAAAAATGACGGTACATGTACCGTGGATTCCCGCGCATCATAACGTAACCATGTCGGGGTGCCAAATCTCTCCAGCAACCGACAGGACCCAGTACTCACCGCTCTTGGAGCGGCGATGAGGTCTATTCGCCTGGAAAAATCGATTTCCCAGGAAAAGTTGGCGCTGTTGGCCGAAGTCGACCGTAGCTACGTTGGCCGAGTCGAACGGGGTGACAACAACGTGGCAATCTTGACGCTGTCACGCTTGGCAGGTGCTTTGGGCATTTCCCTTGCTGAGTTGATGCAGAGAGCAGGGCTGTAGCTGCTATCAGACAAATAACCAAAACCAAGCCTCGTGATCTTTACGAGGCTTCCCGCGCAGCGGGTATCTTTACTGCCAAATATCTAAAGTTACTGTAGCTTGGATTGTTGACCGTGGAGTAGTCATTCCATGTCAGCGTGTATTGCCCGGTAACCGACAAATCCCTCTCTCGGTTTTTCTTCGTTCCTGCTGAAGCCTGATCGGTCCACGCTAAATTGCCGCTAAGGCTTCGTCCCTCGGTTAGTCGGAATGCCTCGTCTACTGTTCCAGTGCTTTGGGGCGTTTTCCAGTAGGCGGTGTCGTTCGTCAGCAAGATAGCCCAGCCTTCACAATCGCGAATTGTTGAGGTGATTTCTTCAAGACGGCAGATGTCCTTGATGAAGTCGTATCTGCCAAGGTCTTGAGCGCTATGGCTCGAAAGGTGAAAGTCTTCGCCGTCCAGATTGAGTTTCAGGCTACGCGTTTTGTACTTTAACTCGACGGCAATAGATTCGCCGTGGTGTTCGATAAGAAAATCCAGATGCAAAGTCTTGGTATCTGTTCGCAGCGGTTTTTCCAGACGAATCGATGCCTTAGGCTGGCGGAGATGCAACTCCCAAGCAAACGCATGCTGAAAGTCAGCCTCTGAATGGAATACTCTTCGTTGAGAGGCAAGGGTGTTCATTACGCTTTGGATATCAAGGTTCATCTGGCTATCTCATTAAAATTTTTGCCGTGATGATGGAGGCATCGTTTTCATACCCTCTCGCGGCGAGTGCAGTGACCTTTTTCTTGATGTCATCAGGCGACCAGAATGGCCATCCATTCTTCTGCATGAAGTCCTGGATGATTCCTGCATGTCCCTGATGCACGTTTCCAGCAGCAAGGCCTAATCGGATTTCAGTGTTGGCATTTGCCATTCCGCATGCAATAAGGTCCTGATGGAGCCGCGAAAACACTATCGAGCGATACCGAGCCGATGTGAAAAGCTTGTAGCGGCCTTCTGGCACATCGTGCGTCGCACTCAACTCGTTGAAATTCACCCCTGACGAGTCGAAAAATGACTTGGCTTCGAACGCTATCACCTCATTTTTTGCGAGATTTAAGGCGAGAAGGTCAATTTCCGGGCGTGGTATCGAGTGTTTTCCGATACTGCGCTTTTCTTCCTTGGTAACATTTACCTTGAATGAACGACGGACCCAATATCCGTCAGCTTCAAGCAGGGTTGCGACAATCCCTTCAAAATGATCCATGCGGCTTTACTTGAAACGAGAATGTTTCATTATGCCGCTGATATCTGATTGACTGCATTGGTTCGACGGGTAAAGATGGTGCTTTATCCCTGTAGAGGAGTGAGCTGTGCCTGGAGCTATAGTGGAGCTGAGCGGTGAATTTGCTGACAGGCTGAGAGAGGCAATTGATCTCTGCCGAGGACTTGGGTATTCGCCATTAAGGTTTGAACAGATGCTCAATAGCAGCCCGAGTGCTGTTTCGCTGGCGAAGAAACTCGTTGTCTCCAGCGATCTTCAAGACGGACTGAAGCGGATTGCGAAACTAGGTCGGCTGGAACTTTCGATGGAGTCGATTATGCTCGAAGAAAAGTTCAAGCCCTTGTTCCCCGATCCTGTCCTTCAGGCTGCCCGATGGCGTTTAGATGAAGTGCGTATTGGACGGTAAGCGCAGCGACGCCGCCTGCTTTCAAACTGGCCTGACCCCATGCACCGAGCAGTTCTTCCCGTACTGGGCCTCGATCATCGCTCGTGCTTGGCCCATGTTGATGGCCTGGATGGTGGTCGTCAGGCCTGAAGTGAGGCTACTGCCAATAGTCGCTTTCCCTGGCTCATTTTGGCGATAGACGCTGAATCTGACTTCGAACAGTGGCATGGTGATCTCCTTGGTTAGCCGTTTCGCTGGTTGAGTTGGTTGATTACGTCACGGGCCTTCGATGTCACCTGACGGGATTCAAGGTGGGCGTAACGCATGGTTGTCTTGATGTCGCTGTGGCCGAGGATTTCGCGCACTTCGTAAACGCTCATTCCATTCTGGACAAGGCGAGAGGCGTGGGTGTGACGCAGGGTATGCACTCGGCACCTCTGTAATCCAGCTCGTAAAATCGCTTTGCGGATTGACTGAGTGCAGTAACCACGGGCTTCGCCGTCTCGATTGCTGAATACAAACCGGTTGGTCTTTGACTTTTCTCGGCGGGACAGCACCTCAAATACCCGGTCGGTCATGTACAGAACCGTCTCGTTTTCGACCTTCGACCGCCAGAGGTGAATGGCTCGCTCCGCTAGGTCAATGCGTTGCCACTCGATGTTGGCAATTTCGCTGTACCGAGCCCCGGTATCCAGCAGCAAGATAACTAGGTCGTAGGCGTCCTGCATGACCCGCTTCAGTTCTTCGCTGCGCTCAGCCATCGGTTTCAGGCCGGCACCTTCCCGGTTAGGTGCTAATTCACGAAGCAGGCGGGTTTCCTCCTCGCTGCTCAGGTAGCGCAACGGCACCTTCGGGATTTTCACGGTAGGGAATTCGATGTCGCTGACTTGGTAGCCCAATTTCTTGCTGAATTTCCATGTGCCACGAACCAACAGCAACCCGTACTTGATGATTTCCGCACCAACGCCTTCGTTGGTGCGTGCTTGCTTGAACCGCTCCAGGTCATGTGCCGTGATTTCGTCGATGTACTTCTTCATGGGGAGCAGGCGGAACAACACGGCTTCGTGGGCAAGCAAGTTGGCGTAGCTGGCAATTCCCTTTTTCGACACCTTGTATTGCTGGAATGCATCTGCCAGCGAAATCCGTGGCTTCCTGCCTCGGTATTGCTGTGCATGTAGCTGGGCCTTCCATTCGACCTCCATCTGCTCGGCGGTCTTCTTGCTGGTGGTCCTGGTTGAGCGGATGTAGGTCTGCCCGTTGAACTGGAATTGCATATACCAGTACTTGCTATTTCCTCGCTTAACGATGCTCATGACTTAGGTCCAATTCAGGTGATCTACATGGAGACCATCCATGACCTACCGGGTTGGGGCAACGCCAATTCCCGAGAAATGCATGTGAGGAAAGAAGCCATCGAGTGGGTGAATTCGGAGCAGCGAAGCGCTACGAAATTCACCACGAGATCAGTCGCCGAAGGCGAATGCATTGCATCGAATGAAAGGCAAAGTGCCGTGGTCATCCGAGAAAAAATGAACAAAATCCCGAAATGCTGTTTTGGCCGGGACGATTGGTGGAGACCATTCGAGGCTTGCGTGCTGCGCACGTGATTTGCGGTGTTCCTCAGCTTCGCTTCGTCACCACTCGCAAATCAGGTCTTTTCTTGCAACCGGGAGGCAGGGGCATTGCCCCGTTTGAGTTAGACCAACTCGCACAACTCCTGTCGGGTTCGCTGCGCTGCCATTGCTGGCGGTGTGTTACGGATCGTGGATGAAAAGTTGAAGCGTGATTCCCAAGCTGACCCATCATCAACGCCATCCACTCGGCATCTCTGAAACTTTAACCGGCTTCACCCGGCAGGCTCGTTATTGCGGCTCCACGCAATCTGTTCCCATCACTGCCAGTCAGTTAGGGTATGGCTGGCTGAGGCGTCTGTCTGCTTGTGTTCGTGCTTGTCTCGACGCTGGACAAGGGTATTTATGCTTCGGAAGAGGTTGGGAAAATATTTCCTTCAAGTCATTTGTAATAGTTAAAAATCAAAATGGCCTAGTCCCTGAATATTTTTATTTACGTATTGCAATATACAAATTAGCTGTAATGAAGTTCTGCGCATATTGCAGATGCATCATCAATTAAACCTCTTTCAATGACCAGGTTTTGGATTGCCTTCACGAAATATTCAACACGATAGTTTTGAAGAGAAAGCGCTACGATTTCCTGTTTGGTTAATTGTTTATATACGCCATCAGAGAGGAGTAATAGGCGGTCATTATCTTGTACGGAAAATTCACACTGAAACAAATCGAAATTCCCTTTTCCGTTCAGGGATGAAAGTAAAACATTTCTACGAGGGTATCGAAGTGCTCGTTCCCGGGATAGAACTCCCTCCTCAACTAATTTTGCTACCTCTGTTTGATCACGTGTCCGCGTCTGTATGCCTTTATTTCGAAGATGATAGATACGAGTGTCTCCAACATGACCTACCGAGGCTGTGTTCTCAGTAATCCAACATGCAGACAATGTCGTGCTCCATTGATCAGGGGCAAGGCCAGCAGCTGCTTTAATTTTTGAATCTAATTCCGCAAAGAGTTCTGGAATGTTTTGAGGTATCCCAAACTCTGTACAAGTTTTAATTACAAGACTTGCAGCATCACCACCATGTTGAGCTGAGCCTACTCCGTCTGCAATTGCCAATAAGTGGACATTTTCAGGAAGCGATGCGTAGGCTAGAAAATCGAAATTTTCCCCATCGCCTGATAGACTAAACGAAGAAGTTTCAATGTTAAGCACTAACGGGAATCCAAATTTTCTGCAGGACGGGATTTAGTGAAGAGCGGCTTATGCTTATTGACCATTCTAAATGCTCAATGTCTGGTAGTAACTTAAGATCACGTACTTCAATTTCAAGAAGAATTCGTTCAGCTGTGGGTGTGTCAAGGGTTGGTCCAGCGAGATTTGCGAATCGTCTTTCAACAAACCAACGATTGTGAGATGTTCCTAACCCCAACATTGCAATAAGGGAGGATGCTCTTACCCCTACATCTCCGAACTCAAACAGCCAAGTCAATTTGTCAGCGATTACATCGCAGTAATCGAAATTAAATTTTCCGCGACCGATGTTGACGTAATCTATATAGTAACCAGAGAATGCTGTTAGCAAGTCCGGGGCATTGGTATGCAAAGCCTCTAAGTGATCTTTCGAAAAAGCTCGTAACACTAGATCCAAGGTCGAGGAGTTTTCATCTAGGTCCTCTAACAATAAGAAAACGCTGTCCCATTCTTGATCATCTAGGTGTTTCCCTGAATGCAGCAATTCGACGATCTGTTCTTCCTTTTCGGACCCGAATTTCAGCACCTCGCTTTGCATTGCTTCATAAAGCGCTGCACGCACTTCTGCAATACTGGAAAATCTTCTGGCTGGTAGAAGTTTCGTGCACTTTGAAGCTACTGTGCCCACAGCTCCAGCAAAGTTCGTCTCGGTATATGGAACCCGTGCGGCTGTTGGCCCAACAAAAATGTCATATAAAAGAACGCCGAAAGAGAACACATCTGATCTTGCTGTCGCGCGCTTGAAGTTTGATATTAGTTCTGGGGCTGCATATCTCTCGGTGCCACCCTGTGTACCCGTGGCTGTAAGTGTTGTGCTGTCCCCTGTTGTCACCTTTATCAGGCCGAAATCTGAAAGAGCATAGCGATATGTCCCATCAGGATTTCTTAATCGAAGGATGTTTTGTGGTTTCAAATCACGGTGATAGATACCTTGGCTGTGTATCCATTCAAGACCGGCGAGAATATCGAATAGGGCTTGGTTCGGAGCGCCACCTAGCGTGTGGTCAGAAGCTAAATCTTTCGCAAGCGTACATTCAGCAAGCTCCATAACAAAAAATGGTGGAGTGCTTGTGAGATTGCTTTCAAAAATGCGGACAACGTTAGGATGGGCTAACTTAGCTTGATAAGTTGCTTCGCTATGGAAACGACGTTTTAGCTCTTCTTCGGAAATATAGCCGGATTTAATTGCATTGAGCACTTCGGGGCTGGGGTCAAACTTTTTTACTGCAACATCTCCCCATGTGTCGGTGTGGAAATGGTCGACTTGCCCAAATGCGCCGCGTCCCTTGTTTTCGCGGAAGGTGTAGATTGTCATAATGTCAATTGATATGAGCTGTAGGCCAGCATTATAGGTAGTTAATTGGTCAAATTCTGATCACCGAAAAAAGCAAGGTCAGTCAGGCTGGGACTAAGAGTTACTTTTATCGGACGCGTTGGACTACCGAAACCTGACCGTTCATCAATAATGGAAGGAGCCATTCACGGAGTTGAGATAGCTGCTGATTTTCCTGTGATGAGATATGCATTTTATTGAACAACGGAGCAATTCTTCGCTCAAAGTTTTGAATTAGAGACGTCGGAGGGAATGCTCTAGGGATTCTTAATGCAGCTTCGCGATTCAACCCTGGAACTGCGCTATCGCTATTCATATTCTCGAGGCCTAGCGAAGACAACAGGTATTTCAAATAGATAAAGCCTATCTCCGCTATGGGTTTGACGTAGTAAGTTGTGTCAATTGGGAAGAAATCGGTGTGTATGAAAGTGATTGCCCCAACCGTGCCTTTGCGACCAACAACGATACCTGGACCCTTCACAAGGAAATCTGAGTGATAACCCACTACTCCATTTGAGCCAATAACGGGATATCCACTCCCTGTCCTGTTTTCAGCCTTAAGCCCCTTACCGTACTCAAGAGAGATCAGGCTGCCAATAGTGCTATTGCACCAACCCTCCGGAATTTCACGTTTAAGAGTGGTGTTGAAGATCATCTCGCCACCGGAGGACTTGTATGGGTTTCCGTTGATGTCAGGAAAATCATACTGTACGAACCAGTAGTCGTACAAAGCCTTGGCCATTGCTTCTAACTCCGCGTTAATGCGGTTGTTGCAATCGATTTTGGCATCGATATTTTTCAGCAAGTCAGCGACTTTCTTTTGCTCCTCCATTCCAGGTATCCGTATCGCGAAATCGGGCATCTCATTCAGTGCAATTCGGTCCACCGTTGCGCCCGTGATGGTGTTAGCAACAATGGTTTGCTGAAATGTTGGAGATAGATAGGCGTAAAGGAGGTACTCGGGAATTACCTTATCTGAACGCGGGCGCAACAATCCCATACGACGACCCAAACATGCTCTGACACCATCTGGCATCAAAGCAGCTTCGCCCAATCTGGTTTCATAAGAGAACAGCAAATCACCCATTCGTGGAGTAACTCGCTTTGTCCATTTCTTAAAATCCACTTCACTGAGGTGAGCAGACTTCGATAGATCAAGTCTCCCGTTTTCCAGACTGGAAATGCTTAAGAAAAACGGCCCATCGTTTGTCTTGGTTGGTGTTGCGTGCGGACCATCAAAAATCTCGGCGACGCTCCCAATCGTGGTCATGGAGTTAGCCATTGAAAATCACCCCTGCCAGCTGCTTCTTGATCTCCTGTTCCAACCCCGCCGACTTCTTGAACAGCACCTCCAGCTTGTCAGTGAAACCTTGCAACTTCTCGGAAAACTGCTCAGGTGTCAGATCACAGTATTCAATCTTCACGTCAAAATAATGCCCTGCACTCAAGCTGTAATTTTTGGAAGCGATGTCGTTGTAGCTCACTGCAATGGAGAAGTTCTCTACCATCTGCTTGGCGTTGAAGGTGGCAATGATGCGGTCTTCTTCGGTTTCGGACAGCAGGGTTTTCTGGTTCTTGCCGTCCTTAACCTTGGTGCCAAGATTTGAGGCGTCGATCAGCATCACGTCGCCTTTGTTGGCCGCGTCGATGAACAGGATGGAGACATTGGTGCCAGTGGTGGCGAAGATGTTGCTGGGCATGGAGACCACCCCCGCGAGCATCTTGTTATCTACCAGATGCTGACGGATACCCTTGTCGATGCCGCTTTGCGCCGTGATAAAGCCAGTAGGAACGACTACAGCTGCTTTACCACCGGGCTTGAGCGAGTAGATGATGTGCTGCAGGAAGAGCTGGTAGATGGCCATTTTGTCCACGGCCTGTTTCGGGATGTTCGGCACCCCTGCAAAAAAGCGTTCCTGATGCTCATTGGTATCCAGTTCATTCCTGAAATCGGAGAAATCCATCTTGAACGGTGGATTGCTGACGATGTAATCAAATTTTTTGAGCGCCTTGCCGTCCCGGTGGTAGGGGTGGAGCATGGTATTGCCCTGGATGATGTTGGGGATGGAATGCACCAGGTTGTTCAGGATCAGATTCAGACGCAACAGACTGGATGATTTTTGCGAGATATCCTGCGAGTAGATCGAACAACGCTGCTCACCGATGGCGTGGGCGATGTTCATTAACAGCGTGCCTGAGCCTGCTGAAGGGTCGTAACAACTCACGTTGCTGATTTTTCCCCGTACCGATTCAGGAACCAGAATGGCTGCCATGATCTTGGCCACGGCGTGTGGAGTGTAGTACTCGGCGTATTTGCCGCCGCTGTCTTTGTTGTAGTCCTTGATCAGGTACTCAAACAGAGCGGCGTAAAAATCGTATTTCTCGCTAAATATCCGCTCAAAACTAAAGTCGCCTAGCTTGTTGATAACCGCTCGGCAAAAGGCATCGCGCTTGGACGGATCAGTGATGAACTCGCTGACGCGATCAAACAGCGTAACCTTGGCTCCTCCATCCGTTTTGACGGCGAAGATGTCGTTGTTGGTGATTGCAATGTCACGCAGTGTGTCGTCAAACAGCTTGGCGAATTCGGGTGCGTTCTGACGGCCAAACAGTTGGGCGATGAAATGCTCAGGTTTTAACCGAGCAGTATCCGGCCCCATCTGCATTTGCAGCATTTCCAGCTCGTCTGCACTTAAGTCAGCAATGGCCGCTTCCCAGCTGTCAGCTTTGTCGAGTTCCGGTCGTATTTTCTTAGCTTCGAACGCGAATTTGTCGTTGAGAAACTTGTAGAGGAATACCTGTGTGATGATCTTGAACTCGTTGCCATCGTTTCCTAAACCATAGGCGGCGCAAATGGCCTTGAGGCTGTCAATAAGTTCGCGGGTGCGTTGCTCAAATTGCTGCGTTACCAACTGCGTGCTCCTAAACTGCTGCCCTGAGGCCAGCACGGCCTCCGGCTGAAAATTCATTCATGTATTCGGCTACCACCAACTGATTGATCGTTCGGGTGGCATCGGGTGTTAGCTTGATGTGCTGGCGGGTGTAAAACTCACCAATCACGATGGGTTGCATCATCCGCTCAAAGTAGGTCTCGTTGGCTAACAACTGGGTATTTTGCAACACTTGCTCGTCTGCCAGTGCTTTGACGCTTACCAGGGCATCAAAAAGGTGGCGCTCGGTCTGAGTGACATTGCCACGTTCCTGCAGGCGCTTGTGAATACGGGTGTATTTCGCATCACCTCGATATTTGGCACGTAGCAGATTGTTCTGGCGATTCAGCTCTTTGACCTTGTCATGGATAGCGTTTAGCGCTCCGATGTTGGCGGTCATCTCCTCTTGACCGACTTCGTTCAGTTTTTTCTTCTTGAATAGCCGCTCAAGCTCCTCGCGCAGGGTGACGAACTTGGGGTCTTGTTGATCGAAGTTTTCGGCCAGTGCTTCACGGGTCTGGCGCAGGGTGTTTTTCAGCTTGTCGGCCAGTACCAGCTCTTCTTCCCTGATCTTGACGAACTTGAACAGCACGTCTTCCAGCGCGACATTGAGCAGATTGCTGGTGTCGGTGGCGGATTCGATGCTCTCCTTCAAGTTGAGCAAATCGAGATGGTTGCAGGTTTCGCGGTAGAGCTGGTTGAGTTTGTGGAAGTCGAGCTGCTGCAATAGCGTGTAATCGCCTTGTAGGCGGATCAAGTTGTAGAGGTTACGGGCATCCGCCAAGGCTTTCTTGAGTGCCAGTACGGCGGTACGGTCCTGCATCTGGCTAATCTGACGGGAGAACTCCTCAGCGTTTTCAATATTGAAGCTGAACAGAATGTCCTTGATAGCCTCAATTTCTTGAGTGATTTCGTCAGCCGACTTGAATAGGTTCGAGTAGTGCTCGATTTCATCGCCCAGTTCGGATTGCAGTTCGTCGAAGTAGTCCTTGTTGGTTTTGTCGAATTCCTTACGGATATCCGCAAAATCCACCACGTAGCCGTAGCGGAAGTCCTTGTAGGTGCGATTCACGCGTGTGAGGGCTTGCAACAGATTGTGCGCCTTGATGATGCGACCGAGGTACAGCTTCTTCAGACGTTTGGCATCAAATCCGGTGAGTAACATGTTGTAGACAAACAAGAGGTCGATCTTGCCTGCCTTAAAGTCTTCCACCCATTGCTTTCGCTCGTCTTTGCTGCCTACGTCGTGCAGGATCAAGGCGGCGCATTTGACTCGGTTTTCCTGCTGAATTTTGGCCGTGTAGCTCTCAGGCTCTGCGACGTTGTTCAACGGCTGATCCGGGTCTTGCGATGCGTTCGCTGGTGACGGTTGAGCTGCATAGACAGCGTTGAAAATCTCGAACATCTGCCGAGCCTGTTCGGCGCTATCGCAAATGACCATGCCACCAATACTTGCATCACCCAAGGCACTACGGCTTTTCTCGAAATCTCGCACGATGTAATCGAGCATGGGTTCGACAAACTTCGGGTGTGAATAGATCAGTTTTCGATCAACATCACCCTGCTGAAGCTTTACGGCTGCGAGCGCTTCTTGCAGCGAGAGTTTGTAGTTGGTGGCGATCTCTTCGCGGATGAGGCGAAGAGTGTAGCCATCGGCAATTGAGGCGTTGTAGTAGTACTTGTGGATGTAATCGCCAAACAACGAACGTGAGTTGTAGTCGTCGCCCAGAAGTGGCGTACCTGTGAGCCCGATCTTGATTGCGTTACGGTCTGATTGGCTCAGGTTGGCCAGGAAGCTACCCTGCGGGTTGTAGCTACGGTGCACCTCGTCAAGGAAATAGACGCGCTGAATGCTGAAGTCGTAATCCTCTGCACGAACCACATCGGGGTCGTCCTGGAATTTCTGAATATTGACGACCGTAATTTCAGGTTTGCCACTGTGATTATGCAGTACCTGCGTAGTCTTGATGTCTCGGGCAAAAGCGTCACGGCTATCGATGGTATGTACAACCAGACCACGGCCTGAAAATTCGCGCTGCGCTTGGATGAGCAGATCGAGACGATCAACGATGAAATAGAACTTGGGGATGGTCCCTTGCCGCTGGAAGTAATCAGTCAGGAAGCGGGTGTTGTAATACGCCAGTGCTGTTTTTCCGCTCCCTTGCGTGTGCCAGATGATGCCCTTCTTAACACCCGCGTTGAGTTCCTTCTCGATGGCTTTGGTAGCGAACAGCTGGGGATAGCGCATGACATGCTTCTGCAGGCCATCAGTTTCATTTACGTAGGCCAGTGCAAAGCGCAGCAGGAACGAAAGGCGATCAGGGCTGAACAGCGAAGTGCAAATGCGATTGGTCGGTGTATCCGGCGCTTTGTTACTCAGAAACTCGGGACTGTGTTTGATGACGTTAAGGTTGTTGTCACGTAGCACTTCGTTTTCGATGGCATCATCTTCCTCCAACAAGAGTCGGTTGAGATCCAGCGTCTCCACCTCACGATCTTCACGGAAATAGTTGAAGACTGGCGAGTCATACGACGGGCTAGCGTAAAACGCACCCTCGATAGGTTGTGGTGAGCCATCGTCATACTCCATGTTGTTGGAGAAGACCATCAGCTGTGTGATGTTGATGAACCGGCGAAAACGTGAATTTCGACTGCGTGTGATGATGCGGTTGCGCTCGGCCAATACACCCTCGCGGTTGTTTGGCTTCTTGACTTCGATGAACGCGAGCGGCATTCCGTTAATCAGCAGTGTGATATCGGGCCGAAACTCATCATCACCATTCTTGCAGGTCAATTCGGTGACAACATGAAAGCTGTTGTTCGAAAAGTCTGTGAAGTCGATCAGCTTGGTTCCTGACCGTTCAGTGAGCTTTTCGTAAAAAGCCTTGCCGAGGTCCTCGTTGTCGAGCGATAGCTTTACGTCAATGAAAAGACGTTCGATGTCGGTGCTATCTATCGAAGGGTTGATCCGTGCAATGGCGCTGTGAAACAGCTCAGGGAAGATATTGGTTTCCTCATCCCACTTGGCATCCTTGAGGGAGAGGTAACTGTAGCCAAGCCTGATCAAATGCAGAATGCAGGGAATCTTGACCCTTGAGTCTTCGCTGAAAACCATCTGCTGTACTCCTCCCTGTTACTTTTTATGGGGCATGACCATGTCAAAGTGGTAATAATGCCATGCTTACAGAGGAGCAGTCCTGCTTGGGGCGTACAAGAGGTGATCTACCGTATGAAAATGACCGTCATTGCAGGGTTTTTGTTGTTTTCTCTCCCGGTTTTCGCCGATGTGACTGGCGTTGTTGTCGGCGTTGCAGACGGTGATACCGTCACGGTGCTCGACGCCGACAAGACCCAACACAAGGTGCGTGTTGCCGGAATCGATGCCCCTGAGAAAGCTCAACCTTTCGGACAGCGAGCCAAAGAGAGAATGAGCGGCTTGGTATTCGGGAAAGAGGTCCGCCTTGTAGGTGACAAGCAGGATCGTTACGGGCGAACTGTAGCAAAGGTGTGGGTGTCACCACCAGATTGTCAGCGTTGCCCCAAGACACTTGATGCCGGATTCGCTGTGCTGACATCCGGTCTTGCATGGCATTACAAGAAATACCAGAACGAGCAAAGCCTAGAGGACCGAGCGCGTTATTCGTTTGCCGAGAACGAGGCACGATCCAAACGTGCTGGCCTCTGGTCTGAGGCTGAACCTGTCCCACCGTGGGATTGGAGAAAGCTGAAACGGAATGGCAGGTCAGGGGATCTCTGAACTTTGTTGAGATGGCTGCAATAGGAAAGGGGCATCACTGATGCCCCCTTTTCTTGATAGATTTATCTATCCATTATGGCTATTTCTGTAGCTTGGACGCTGCCGTTTTCTCGATCAGGTTGAGCTTGCTCGGGTGGTAATGGCTGTTGCGTTCCTCCTCGACAAAGACTTGGCAGCCAGTCTGCGAGAGGACAGTCCGAATCTCTCCATATTGAGTCCGGACTTTTTGTCCTGCCTGGAATTGCTTGTAATCCACGCTCAGTACCTTATTTCTTGGCAGCCTTCTTCGCCTTCCGACGGCAGTTGTACCAGTAGGTGACAGCGCCTTTCTCGGTGAGCGTTGCGCCCTGGACGAAGGCTGCAATAACGACATCCTTTTCCTCGTCCTTCAACGCCTCGAAGATGACCATTGCTGCGTCGGCCTTGCTCTTGCCGTCCTTGATGACGGCCTTGCCCTTGGCGATGGCCTCCTTGATCGCGGCTTTTCCCAGGTCGATCTTTTTCGGCTGAGCAGCGGCGGCGGTGGCTTCGGGGGCGGTTGCGGTCTTATCCATGATATTTCCTCCAGATTTGCTGAGTGAGTTTGTCGATGACGGATTGCGGGGCGGTCTCGAATCCGGCGATGTCATCCAGCAAGCCGAGCAGGGCTTCAGTGAAGTCGTCGAACTCCATGCCTTCGCCGAAATCCTCGATGAGGATTTCTACAAGTTGTTGCTTCTGATCGGTTGTTAGCGTGTACATCGTTGGTGCCTTTCTCTTGACCACAGGGGCACCATCCAACCGATCCAAAGGTCGGGCAACGGCTTAGCTGGAAAATATTTCGGTGCTTGGAACGAACCCATCCATCAGACGCTGAGGGTTGTTATCAACCATCGTCTGAGGAGAAAAAGCCATGCTGTTTTCATTGGGTCAAGTCGTCGTTACACGGAACTGCCTTAACTATGCGCAGGAGCACGGGATCAATCTGACCGAACTCGTTGAGCGCCATGCCAACGGCGATGACGGCGATCTCTGCAAGGCTGACCAAGCGTTGAACGATTTGGCTATCCAGTCTGAGGGGCGTGTTTTTTCAAGCTATACGATCAACGCCGTGAAGTTCTACGTCATCACCGAATGGGACAGGAGCTACACGACCGTGATGCTGGCTGAAGACTACTGAGCTTCAAGCTGGGGGCTTTTCGATTAGCACGCATGGGAAGCCCACATCGAGTGGGCTCTGTTTTCATCTGTACTTCGGAAACCTGCCTTCTTCGAGATTCTTCATCAACTTGTTTGCCCACTGCAAATAGCGGCTAACAGTCGAACTCAAGATTGCTTTTTTATCTACAAGCTCGTCATGGGTATCGGTCTTTGTAGTGGCCTGGCTTGGATTCATCTTCAGTTTCTCGGCGATCTGCCACAGCCGCAGACTTGTAGTTTCTCTCAAGTCATAAATCTTCAACATCAATTCCAGGGTATCGAGTGTTGTCTTCCCTGAGATTTCACACCATTCAAAATCAGAGTACGTCTTGTGCTTTGGTCTGCCTACTTTTCCTGGATGGTGTTTCGTAAGCAGCTTCCTGAACTGTTTGACGAGTTGATCCTTCGGGACATTCATGTCGATGAATACACACAGGTCTAGATCGTAAATTTCTGGTGGTGTGTACCAATGTCGGTATTCCTCTTCATTTTTGATGATCTGGAAACCGATTAATTTGTCCGCAAGGTCTTCCAAATATTCCTTGTTTTCGGCCATCCACTGATCGAACGGGACGTTTGTGCTGGTGAACAGGTGCGACAAATCCCCTGATTCACTGGCTTTCACCGTTCGTTTGGCCCACTCATACAGCAGTTGGTGCTTGTCCATCATTTTTCCAGGGCGTTGCAACACAGTAATTGGTTCTTATTGTGTTGCAAATATGCGTATGTCGTCAATCTCAATAAAGTCACATCCAAGCTGTTGTTGGATGTAGTCGCCGAGTCAATCAAAAGTCAAGCCCTCGGATAGCAACACAGTGAGTTAGGAACGGTTGGCCCAGAGATAGGTATCCCAATACCGAATCGACGATCAATGGACATGACGAATAAGAATCCATTCGCCAATCAAAGGACCTCCAACCCGTTCGCCGTGTAATTCGGTCGTGCCCTCACTGTTGAAAATGCGCCTAGTTCACATTTAGTTAATCAATGAAAAAGGACCCCTTGCGGTCCTTTTTTTATGGAGATTTTTATGGCTAAACATAACCCAGGTGATCTGCTTACCTCTGACTGGAATCCTGTCGTTGGTTGCCAACGTTACTCCGCTGGTTGCCGCGACTGCTGGTGGCTCGACGGAATCATGCCTTGGCAAATTCGCCTCGGAAACCTGCCCGAGACAGTAACTGAAGGTGGGCCGACCGAACTTGACGCTCGATTTGATCCCGCGAAATTGCGTCCCAAGAAAGGCATTGTCGGCGTGGTTCAGCACGGCGATCTGTTCTGGGACAAGTTCTCTGACGCAACCATCCACCGTGTCCTCGACGTGGTCGATCAAGTTGCTCGGGAGCGTGAAGAGAAGAACTTCTGCCGCGCAAAACTCGGCAAACCAACCGACAACACCAAATACATCCTCTGGACGAAGCGAGGCGAACGTATGGCGAGCTTTCTGGATGTTCGCTATCCGCAGGGTGTTCCACCTTACATCGCGTGTGGCGTCTCGGTCGAAAACCAAGCGCTGGCCGATGAGCGCCTTCCTCACTTGCTTCGAGTTCAAGGTCATCGCTTCGTGATGATCGAGCCAATGCTCGGGCCGATTGACCTCACTGGCTATGAAGACGTGGATTGGGTGGTGCTTGGCTCGGAAACAGGTACGGAGCGTGCCCGCCCACTCAATCTCGATTGGGCTCGCCAAGTACGAGATTTCGCTGTGGCGAACAGCCTGCCGTTTTTCATCAAGCAGGTTGGACCAAGCCACAAAGCGCCAGTCCGCTGCCTCGATGGGCGGACCTGGGACGAGTTCCCAGTGGGATTCAACAAATAAAAAGTATCCGAGGCTCGACGAGGAGGAATGGTCCTCCTCATTCGCGCCGGATGTGTAGCAAAGCCTTTAAGTCACTTTTCATAAGGAGAAAATCATGAAGACTTATATCCAAGACCAAGTTGTGTCGTTCTGCAAAACCCGCGAAGCCTTCGGTGGCCTTTCCAATATGGCCGCTGGCTATTTGATCACGCTGTACGGAATTCGCTGCAAAACCAGTGAGCATCTTTATCAGGCCTTGAAATTTCCGAATCATCCGGAAATTCAAGCAGAAATCCTGGCAAAACCGAGCCCGATAGCGGCCAAGATGGTTGCAAAACGCTGCCGCCATCTTATTCGCCCAGATTGGGAAGAGATCAAGCTCCCGGTGATGGCGTACTGCTTGCGTGCGAAGTTGCAGTGCAATTTTCAGCGATTCGGTAGCCTGCTGCTATCCACTGGCGATGCCGACATTGTTGAAATCTCGTCGAAGAACGACACCTTCTGGGGATGTATTCCTCAAGATGATTTGCTTGTGGGCCATAACCACCTCGGTATTCAACTGACCAATCTTTGTGATGAGTTGGTCAACGACGAGGATGGCATTCATATCAGTCTTCGTGATGAGTTGGTTAATGACGAGGATGGCATTCATATAGCGATGCTTGCTCCTCCTGACGGGGTTGAGCTTCGATTGATGGGGCGTGTCCTTGGACCCCTCGAGTTCTATATCCCGGGCGTCAAGGAAATTGAGGATCCGCTCGCTGTAATCCGTGCCCGTCGCGTCAAAAAACAACTTAACTCAACCAATGGAGGTTTCTAACATGGCAAAACTCACAATTCTTCCGAGCGGTGACGCTCTCGATATGCGCACGGTATCTGCAATCACACTCTTTCCGGGTAAGGGGGTTTCGTGTTTTGACGACCAGCGTCGTTTTCTCACATTGATTCGTGTGGAGGACGCAGACAAGGCCAAACAGGTGCGCCAAATTCTGATTCAACTCACCCAGCCTGGGATGGGGGCGCTTCAGCCCGATTGGAGTTTCCTCGAACAGTAATCCGTTCTTATGAACGCAGACCTGTGAGGGGTAGTGGGAAACCGCTACCCCTCACTGTATTTGGAGAAATAAAAATGGAAAACATGATTGAAATTTCCGCCCCGGAAACCTGGTGTAGGTCGTCGAAAGGGGAATATGTACCGGACTGTTACACCAACTGTCCAGAGCCTGAAATCGAAATGGATTTCGATGCCGACCTGAAGCGCTGGGAGCAGCAAACAGGCCATTACATTGCTGATTTCAGCGCTGCAGATCAGGACAAGCCTCGGAAAGGGCAGGGGCCGACGGTTTATATCGGCTTCGACTCGGAATTCGTTCCAGGCGACGAAGAGAGCAATAACGTGATCTTGAGCCTTCAGTTTTATTTGATAGGCGAGCGCGGTGTGATGGAGCGGGTTGTTTATCCGCGTGGGCCAGAGAAAAGCCAGCGTCCGCACTTCCGCAAAATTATTTTTGACTTGATCCACGAGGCAATGGATCGCGGGGTAGCCCTCGAATGGCCGAACCATGTCGTGTTGGTGGGCTTTTTCCTGCGCATCGACTTGCAGGCGTTTGGCGACCTCGTTTCGTTCAAGAAGGAACTGGAAAACGTTGGTGGCCGCGTGGCCTCGGTAAAAACCTCACTCATCTTGACGCCTGAGGAAGATGACCTTGAATGCTTGCTGAATAACAAAACCTACATGGCGACGGATCGTGACGGGGTGTTCCGCATCCTGAAGGTTCGCTTTGTCGATGCTGGCGGCCATGTGGCGATGGGTACTTCGCTAGCTCAAATCGGTGACTTGCTTGGCCTGCCGAAGCTTGACCTGCCGGAAGGCTATCTCAAGGAACGGATGGATTTGCTGCTGGAGGGCGATAAGCAGGCCTTCGAGAGATACGGCCTCAGGGACTCGGAAATTGCTGTCCGGTTTTATCTTCGCCTGCTCAGCTTTGCAAAAGAGCACACCGGAAAGGCGTCGCTACCTGCGACCGCCAGCAGCCTTGCCGTCCGCATCTTCACCTCGAAGCTCGAAGAGAGCCAAGTCGATTTCAATGCGGCATTTGGTGTGACGCAATGCGCCAGCACCTACTGGAACTCAGCAAGGGAGCAGGTAGTAAGCAAAAAAGAAAAGGCGCTTACGCCGATGCGAAAGGCCAACGAGTCGTTTGTTGCTGATTGCTACAGCGGCGGTCGTAACGAGTGCTACGCCTTTGGCCCGACGACCATCGGTATCTACAACGATTTCGATCTGGCAGGCGCATACACGACTGGGATGGTCGATCTGCGCCATATCGACTATGACAACTTCTGGTATTCGAAGGACACAACCGATTTTGTCGGGCATGTACTCGGGTTTGCCTATGTGCGCTTTGCTTTCCCGGATGGCACTCGCTTTCCGTCGATGCCGGTGCGGAATTCCCAAGGCGGACTGGTTTATCCGCTGACAGGATTTTCGTACTGCACAGCCCCAGAGATCGAGGTAGCGCTGAACCTCGGTTGTCAGATCGACATCTTGCATGGCGTGATTTTCCCGTGGTGTGAAGGCGATGGCCGGCTGTTCGAGCCTTTCGTGATGCATATCCGTTCGCTGCGGAAGTCATTCGAGAAAGGCAGCCTCGATGAGTTGTACGCCAAGCTCCTCGGGAACAGCTTGTACGGGAAGACAGCGCAAGGCCTGAAGGCAAAGACGGTCTTCGACTCTCAGGGGATGAAGAGTGTTGAACTACCTCATTCCATTTTGACGAATGCCGCCATCGCAGCACACACGACGGGCTTCGTTCGCGCTGTTCTCAGCGAGCAAATTGCTGGAATCCCTCCGCATCGAAATGTGATCAGCGCCACGACGGATGGCTTCATCACGGATGCCGACGAGTCCGAGTTGGTGTTGGATGGGCCGATGGCAAAACGCTTTCAGGCCCTCTGCGAACGGGTTTCTCCCGGTAGCAAGATGCTGGAACGCAAGCATCGTGTGCGGCAGCTGATCGCGATGAAAACTCGTGGTCAGGTCACGGCCATTCCGTTCGAGAGCGAGCCATTCATTCTCGCAAAAGCGGGGGTGTCACCGCAGGTCGAACATGCGCTGCACAACGAATTCATGGTCGATTTGTTCATGAGTCGTAGCCCCGGCGACATGACGGTCACTCGCCCATTCACGCCGTTTCGGGAGCAGTGGGTCAAAGACGCTGACGTGGTTCGCCTGACTCGGGAATCGAGGCTGAACCTTGAGTTCGACTTCAAGCGCCGCTTGGTTGAGCCGCAGCAGGTTGCTGTCGCTGATGGCGAGCACCTCTCGATGAGCAGTGTGCCTTGGTATGACCTCGCGGAATGCGAGCGTGCAAGGGCCATTTTCGACGGCTGGCGTGACAAGCACTGCCTGAAGACCTTTGGGGATTTACATGACTGGGAGGACCACTACCAGTTTGCCTTGGTACGGGACCGCATCGGCAAAGGTAATGGCCGCAGTTTCGGGATACGTCCAACAAGCGGCGGTATCACGGATGTGTTCCGCCGCATGTTCTTGCGTGCCTACACGCAAGGCCTCTGCGGATTGACCAAAACGATGACCTATCCCGAGTTGGCTGACTGGCTCACCGAGCGTGGCTATCCGACCAAGGTCAATGACGTGAAAAACGCTGTACGGGCTGAGTTCATTGAGCACGCAGTGCCATCGACGCCACGTATAGAAGAACTGAAAACGGTGCTTGTGGAAGGGTTCCCGAGCATCGAGATCGAAAAATTTATTTCAACCAACTAAAGGAGTAAATCATGGAACAAAATCAAAACACCACCACCTCGGTGGCTAACTGGCCTATCGCTGAAGCAGCTACGGATGACGTTAAGGAATTCATCAAGCAGTTTTATCCGCAGGGTCTCGTATATCTGCACAACTCGTTTCTTGCCTACGCAGATGGATACTGGAGGGCTCAAGATGATCGCTCCGATGTTCAGCGCTCCATCGCGAAATTTTTTGGTAGTAACGCTACGGCTGCCAAGGTTCGCGAGTTGTTCGTCATGTTGAAGTTGTCCTGTGTGGTCAAGGACAGCATTTTCAAGCCGAACCACAACTTCATTTGTTTCAAGAACGGTGCGCTCGATATGACGACCTATAGCCTTGTGCCGCACGATCCGACGATGTGCCTGCGCTCTGGCCGGAACGTGGATTGGGATGAGAGCGCCAAGGCACCGACGTTCGAGAAGTTTTTGGCTGACGTGTTTCGTGACGACCATGATCGCGACCAGAAAATCCAATTCGTGCGTGAGTGGATGGGGCTTTGCCTGATCCCTGATACCAGCTTCGAGAAATTTGTGGTTTGCGTTGGGGATGGTGGCAACGGGAAGTCCGTCCTGCTAAAGCTTATGTCCGAGTTAGTCGGTCATGAAAACGTCTATAGCGCACCTGTTCAACGCCTCGGAAATCGCCGCGCCTTGGCTGAGCTTGATGGAAAGTTGCTGCTACTGAGTTCTGAGATTAACGAGAATACTGTGATGGATGACGGCATTCTCAAGCAGATTGTCAGCGGTGACATGGTGGAGGCGGAGCGCAAGTACGAGCATCCTTTTTCCTTCACGCCTTCTGCACGCATCATGCTGGCGACTAACCATTTGCCGAAATTGCGCGATGTCACCCACGCTTTTTTCCGTCGCTTGGTGATGATCCGTTTCAACCGCAATTTCACTGCCGACGAGATGGATATGCATCTCCCGGCAAAATTGTCTTCCGAGCTGTCTGGAATCTTTGCGGTGGCTGTTCGTGGTTTGCGCTCGCTGCGTGAGCGTCAGCGTTTTGATGTTCCCGCATCGTCTCTTGCAGCCGCTGAGCAATACCGTGAGGATTCGGATTACATCAAGATGTTTGCCGACGAGGCGGTCGAGCGATGCAATGAAAAGGGCATGCGCCCCGCTGCTTTGTACAAGCTGTATTCGAGCTGGGCGAGTGCTTATGGCATCCTGATCGAAAACAACATTGTCCTCGGTAAGCGCTTGCGTCAGCTTGGTTTCGAGAAGACTCGCTCGAATGGCAAGGACTACTGGCGTGTAAAGGTGACCCCTGCCGGTGAGGAAATTTCCACTAAGCGTTCTGTACGCCCCGTTGATCTGCCTGCCGTGAAACCTGATGAGAGAGCGGCAAACGATGCAATCCCTCTTGCTGCTTAACTCCAGTTATCAAAATTTGTAGAGGAATAAATCATGAGCAACAATTTAAAAGTACACAATTTTGGTGCTGTTATTCGGGTTGTACATGGGGGCAAGTTTGGGGGCATGGCTTGCGTTGGCGGGAAAGCCGTTAAGTATCTGGATGCTGACATGGTCATGCGGTGTAGCCAAGCCCAAAACCCCGGGAAGCCGATTACGAAAGACGGTTTGATTCAGGCTTATGCACTCCAGCTTATTATCAAATTCATGGAGCGCTACCAGCCTGAGGCTGACCTTGAAAAACTATCAGGTTGGTCGCGGGGAGATGCCTATGCTGTTTCTAAACTGCGTGGCACTCCATTCTGGATGATGGTGGCAGACACTGACAGTGACAAAATTGAAATTAATACGCTCACGAAGGCACAGTACATCGATTATTGCCGAAAGTTTGATCGTGAGATGCACAAGGAAAAGCCCTTTGAGGGAGTGCTGACACTTGCTGCATAGTCGCTTGATAAAAAGCCCGCCCCCGAAATCAGGCGGGCTTTTTTACTTTCAAACGCTTATTTCCTTACTCTCGAGCCAATACTACGGGCAAGCCTTCCCAGTCTGTTGTGTAGCCGGGAGAGAGGTTGCCTCTACGCATCTGCCATGCTTTTACAACGCCTTCGGCGGCGAGGCGCACCGTCCCTCGACCATACTTCCCGTTGATCCCATCAAGCACGCCCATGAGCGCCTGGGAGCGAGCATCGCCTGCGTCCCCTGAAGCAAAGAGCGAGAACTGTTGATTGGCCGCTGGTGCGATATTCATAAGCGTAATTCCTGCCTTGTGATAGCCGTAACCCGGCTGGTAAATGCGCCGCAGAACTTTCAATGCCCACTTGGTCAGCACGCGGGTATCGGAGGAGGCTTCTGGCAATGGCACTGTGAATGAACGCTGATACTGCGGTACTTCAGGCTTGAAAATGTTCGTCCGAATGTAGACCTGCACGGCTCCAGCCAGTGATTCCTGAGCCCGCAGTTTTTCTGCCGCTTTGCCGACGTAGTTGGCTACTGCTTCCTCCAGATCAGCCAAGTCGTAGATCAGTTGGCCAAACGAGCGACTGGACATGATTTGCTGTTTTTCAGGCACAACCTCTTGCAGGTCAAGGCACGACACACCGCGTAGCTCGCGAACCGTTCGCTCAAGCACCACGGAGAACTGGGAGCGAATTGTCTCGGCATCTGAATCGCGCAGTTGTTGCACGGTGTGGATGCCCATTGCTTCAAGCCTTGCCGAGATTTTGCGACCGACCCCCCAGACTTCGCCCACGCCAATGCTGGCGAACAGTTTGGTTAGCTCGTGTTCGTCCATCGTGGTGAAGTCGCAAACACCATCAGCGCCCGCCAAGCTTTTCTTGGCGGCGTGATTCGCGAGCTTAGCGAGCGTCTTCGTGGTGCCAACGCCAACGCATACCGCCAGCCCCAGCCAGTCTGCCACGCGCTGTCGAATTTCAGCACCGTAGGCTTGATAACCGACTCGCTCGAATCCTGAAAAATCCAGAAAGCTCTCGTCGATGCTATAGACCTCTATGCTGGGGGAAAAATCGCTCAGTACTTGCACCACGCGATTGCTCAGGTCTGCGTATAGCGCGTAATTGGAACTGAAGGCGACAATCCCGTAGCGTTTTGCTTCCTCCCGCAGCTTGAACCACGGCACCCCCATGGGGATGCCAAGCTTTTTTACCTCGGCTGATCGGGCTACGACACAGCCGTCGTTGTTTGAAAGGACAACAACAGGCCGGTCTTTCAGTTTGGGGTCAAAAAGCTTCTCGCACGAGGCGTAGAAATTGTTGCAGTCGACTAGCGCGAATACAGGCACGTCATGCCCCGAACCGCTTAAATTTGCCAACAACGACACCCCATACGACGAGTTCCTGCTCCTCGCCGATGTCCAGTGCAGGATATTTCGGGTTTTCTGCGACAAGGGCGACACGGCCTGAACGTCGATACAAGCGCTTCACCAGTCGCTGACCATCCACGAAGGCGATCACAATATGGCCGTGCTTAGGTCGAACACTTTTATCGACAACAAGGATGTCGCCATCGAATATTTCGGCGCCTTCCATTGAATCTCCTTGAACGGAGAAAAAGAAAGTTGAGACGGGATTGCGAACGAGGTATTCGTTGATATCCAGCCGCTTGTCTTCGTAGTCTGCCGCCGGACTGGGAAAGCCTGCCGAAACCCGTACTTCGTCGAAGGGTAGGGCAAGCCTTGGTGCTCCCGGTAAAGGGATGAAGACCCCCGGAGCTAACGCAACTTCAGGCATGGGCTGCAAGGTCATCCGCGTAGTGCTCTTCGATTGAATGGCCTTCTGGACCCTCCTGTTGCTCAGAAACCAGCACGGCTGAGCATTCGGGACACACGAGGTTCAATTGCCCGTTGATGGTGACTTGCTCAAGCTCTGCGCTTGATAACGGGGTATGGCAGTGTGGGCATACGATTCTTATCATCTTGCTCTCCTTTTATACTGTAAGTTTATACAGTTGTTCGTGGAGTGCAATACTGTATGCCGATGACAACTATCTCGTATTGAAGGGCTGAGCCCATTTGTCGGGGTGAGAACCACCATGCGTTTTTGTTTGATAACCTTTGGGCATGTGCTCTCACTATGACCCTCAAACAGACCCGGCTCGACTCCACGCCAATTTTGGCGTTGGTGACTTGCCACTGGGACTCAAACCCAGCCTTTGGCCTGGCTACCACGGGCCATTTGTTCGGAAACATGAATTCGCAGATGTTGGCGATGATGCAGTGCCATTCCGGGAATTACTCGTGGGGTCATTTGGCTTGATTCCCCATTGGTCAAAGGACGCCACCATTGCCAGACGTACTTACAACGCGCGTTCTGAAACAGTTCACGAGAAGCCGAGCTACCGTGATGCTTGGAGGCTCGGGCGTCATTGCATCATCCCGGCTGAAGCAATCTACGAACCTGATTGGCGGACAGGAAAAGCGGTGCCAACACGCATCTCCCGTGCCGATGGAAAACCTATGGGCATTGCCGGGCTCTGGGCAGCCTGGAAGAACCCCTCGGGCGAGCTGACCCATAGCTACACGATGCTGACGATCAATGCAGATGACCATCCGTTCATGCGCCGGTATCACAAGCCTGATGATGAAAAGCGGATGATAGTCATCCTCGACGAGGATGCTTACGATGCCTGGCTTCAAGCATCGGCAACGGGAAGTCGTGATTTCCTCAGGCAGTTCCCCCCAGACAACCTCGTTGCTGAGGGGCCGTAGAAATCATTGCTGATATAGCAGGTGGAAATAAAATGCGGAGCTGTGGAAAGTTTTCTGAAGCAGACCTAAGGTACGTGAAGCAGACGCTTCCTAAAGCGTAATCGCATACCAATCGACTCTTCCAATCGCACACGCATTACCAATAGCTCGCCCGGTCGTCAGGCTTCCATCATCCATCCCGCCATCAACCTCCACGACTAAATCGCAGGGAAGGTTGAAAAATACAATAGCATTCTGGGAGTTTGGGGCATTTACGAAGCCAGCTACAAGCCCAACTGCTGTGGCTCTTGAAACTACCTGAACCGGCCCGAAGCTTGTCGTTATGCGGCGCTGAGCTTCACTACTGTTGATCTTGCCTATAAATCCAGCTTGAAAAAGTTGCAAAGGCAGTTCTGCCACTTCCGAGCCCGCCTGGGCAGCGCCGGTGGCATCGATAGTGCCATCAATAATGCCATCCCCATTTGTTCCGACAGTTGTACCTGACGCAATGCCCTGTATTTCGTTTGCCGAATAAGGCCAGTCGCCTGGAAGGTACTTATAGCGTTGTTTGAAGGATATGGTTGCCGTACGAATATCGCTAACAATCGCCATTACATTCTTGGCGTTAGCACCGCCAATCAGTGATTGCCCTCGAATTACGGCCACTATGAGAAGGGCAATAATGGTGACTACTATCGCCAACTCGGCGAGAGTAAATCCGCGTTGTTTCATTGTTTATCGCGTTGGATCGCGTGGGCAAATAGCGTAATACACCAAGTTGCCACCAGTGCACTTGCTGCTGCTAATCCAACCACGACGAACGGACTGTGCTGTGAAATCAAACTCGGGGCAACAACGATCCAAATGAGCAGCAAGAAAACAGCTGGTGATAGATATATCGTGTGTCTGATTCGGGTCTTCATTGATTCCTCACAAGCAAGTGGCGTTGGCAAGCCCAACTGGAATTGCTATTGCCGAACATGCTGGCCCTGGTAGGACACATTGAGGTACTCCAGAAGAGCACGCCGGGGTCCCTGATGCAGTACAACTAACCACCGTCCCATTGCAAAACCCACCACCAGCAGGAGCGCAACTAAAAGTACCTCCACCTGTACACGTAGGAGCTGTCAGGCAATAGGCGTAGCAAGATTTCAACGACCCCTCATTCAGCAATGGTTGCAGCAGGTCTTGTGGAGTCAAATAAGTTAAAAGGTCATCATACGGCCCGTTGAATGCTCCAGCTGATTCGTTGACTGGGCGCGAGATGAAAGCAGTCGTGGTGTCTGTACCATTCGTCGCCTCGCCCGCCCCCGCGTCGGAGGTAGGTAGCCTAGCACCTACCTTTGTTGTCTTTGCTCCGAAACCATTTTTGCCATGAGAAAGTAGAACGATTACGGCTCTTGGGTTTGTAGTGACCAGAGCCGTACCGGCTGCGTCCAGTTCTTGAATGGTGAGGGCGGCCGTTGGTGTTCGAAGCTCGTTGATGTCAAATGGGATTCCGGCTGTTCTAGAGGTCCAATTTTTTGAGCCGCCAGTTCCATTTGCAACCCGATACGTGAAATAGTTCCCCCACCCATCGACAACGCTATCGCGTGGGATACCAAGCGTGATCCAGGGAACAACACCATAGCCATCAGCAGCGGTAGCGTGACAGGGAGAAACTTCAACACCCGATGCAACTGCTGCAGAGCCTGAGTTATCTGGGCATGGCAATCTGCCGTTGGTGCGAAGAAATCCAACTAAAGCTGTCTTTATCAGTTCTTGTTTAGCTTTTGTTTCGCTATAGAAGGCGTTCTCAAGGGTGGTCGTAACCATCTTGAGGCCCATTGTCATAACAATACCGATCAAAACCAGCACCACTGCTAATTCGACTAGGCTGAACCCTTGAAGCTTCTTGGCGGGCACGATTTTCATTGGTTGTCAGGAAGATTTGTTATCTTTAAATTTTCATGCATCATAGCTGATACTGAATTTTGCTGCCTTAGGCGGAGCTAGATCATCCGAGCTTGCACTCAACCGATCAGGTGTTTGTTCAATGCTAAAAGCTGTGAATCATGGCAGTGCGGATGCTGGGTGCAGTTGGAACGAAACCTCGTATTCAAATAGGCTTACGTTTGGGACGACGCACGCGGCATAGCGCAAAGTGTCGCTGACCTGTTTTGCTACGATGATCCCATGGGTCGCCTTACCGGCACCTATCGTCTGACTTACCCAGCCCATGTAGCGCGTCAGCTGACCCATTACGTGGTCGGGCGTGCGCCCGCGCTTTAGTTCAAACACATGGAATTCACCGTTGTCATCGATAGCCAGGAGGTCGATCGGGCCCACGGAAGTCCGATACTCAACGCCATCCCTACCGGTTGGGTCCACATAAACGCGCAACCGACGACCATTGACCGGAATGGCACTGAGGTTGGAGCAAAGGAAGTCTCTTAGCTGGTACTCAAGTTCAAAGCTCGGTGCTTGGTCTTCTGACTCGTCTCCGTTGTCGGGTTCCTCGAGTATGTCGTTCAGGACCGTACCCGCTTGAACTATCGTATCCGGTGGAAGCAACCGAAATTCGGTATCCGTTTCCTGAATGGTCCAACCACGCCGCTTGAGTGCGCCACGCAACTGTTGTGATGTGCTTCCCGTAGGATTCATGTCCTCTGGTAGATGTCCAGGATGCTGACGCAGCCATTCCTTCATCGCATGCATTTCTAGGCTGCCATCACCTTTCGGTAGCAGTACCAGATGGGTTTTGCGTGTGCTCATAGAAAAAAAATATCTCCCGAGATCAGAATATGTCTGCCTGTTTTTTAGGCCACTAATTTTGAACTACATCGCTGGATGCCATGCTGTGTGAATGTTTTTTGAGTTGATTCACGCAACAATTAGTAAGAGTAGCACTCCTGTACCTCTGTTTTTCTTCATGCGGCTGAGCGGAATTTGGCAGACGAGATCCGCCATGGAGGGCTGGCCGCTGCGGAGCGCTGAAATTACTGCTGATAATAAATCACGTTTTAATAGATATTTAATCTCGATTATGTGTCTATTAAAACTATGTTTTAGTGCATACATAATCAGCATCTGTTATCTATTAAAACATAAGCTCGTATAATCCCCTTGTCTTAGATGTTTCAAGGGTGGCAGCCATGCCGAAGGCTTTTTCCTACATTCGATTTTCTAGTGCCAAGCAGGAAGCAGGCGACTCTCTAGCCCGTCAAACAAGGCTTTCTGAGGAGTATGCATCCAAACACGGCCTAGATTTGGACACCGATCTAAACCTGCGTGACCTTGGTATTTCCGCCTTTGACAGGTCTAACCTGAAGAAAGGCGCTTTGGGCCACTTTCTCAGACTTGTTGAGGAAAAGCGGATACCCGTTGGTTCCTACCTGTTGGTTGAGAGTCTTGATCGATTATCTCGAGACAAGGTCATGGATGCTCTGTCGATATTTACCGACATCCTTCGAGCCGGAATTGTGATCGTCACGCTGTCCGATAACCAGGTCTATAGCTATGAAAAGACCAACGAGAATTGGGCAAGCCTGATCGTTTCGATCGTTATCATGAGCCGAGCCAACGAAGAATCGGCTATGAAAAGCCAACGTCTCCGATCTGCTTGGGATGCCAAGAGACGTAACCTTGCGAACAAACGCCTGACAGCTCGTTGCCCGTATTGGCTCAAACCAGCCGAGGGCGATGTCGGCTTTGAATTCATCCCCGAACGAGTCGAAGTCGTTAAACGTATCTTTCAAATGTCTCGCGATGGCGTTGGCAGCGCTACTATCGTAAAGACCTTTAACCAGGAGGGGGTGCCCCTATTTTCCGAGAAAGTTAGTGGTTGGCAGAATTCCTATGTTGAGAAGATTCTGCAAAATCCTGCTGTGTATGGCGAACTGCACTTACAGTTACAGCGCGATGGTGAGGTAACACCTCTCGACATTGTCCCTGATTACTATCCAGCGATCATGACGAAGGAGGAGTGGAGGATTGTCGCTGATGCTCGTGCTGCAAGACGTACTCGGGGAGGCGTCAGTAAAGGGGCGAACCTCAGTAATTTGTTCTCAGGTCTGCTGAAATGTGGCTACTGCGGAGGTTCGATGCACATGGGCGGGTATGTTGAAACCCGTCGTGGAAAACACAAGAGGTCGAAATACATCGCCTGCAGCCCTGCTCGACGAGGTCTAGGGTGTAAATTTATCCAATGGGAATACACTGATTTCGAGCGGTTGGTTTTACGATTTTGTAAAACCGTCGATTTTTCTCGGGTGCTCGGTGTCAATCAGGATGTACAGGCCGACATCAACAACGCTTTGGTTCGTGTTGAGTCTATCAAGCAGGAAATTCTCGATGTCTCTGCTAGAAACGAGTCGCTTCTTGATGCCCTCGAAAAGACCGGGCAAGGTACGGCTCCCCAGTTGATCCTTGATCGAATGAAGGCGAACGAAAGCAAACTCGCTTCCTTGGAGATTGATAAACGGCAAGCTGAAGATGATGTAATCCGACTAAGTAATTCGCAAGTCGATGCCTCTGTGCAGCAGAACTTGATTGTTGATTTGCTGAAACGCTTGGAAACACTCGAAGGAAATGATCTCCATCTGCTCCGAATTCGCTTGTCAGAGGCCATCAAGCGGGTCATTGCGAAAATCGATACAT
The DNA here is from genome assembly GCA_028689495.1 of bacterium. Lineage (GTDB taxonomy): Bacteria > Bdellovibrionota_C > UBA2361 > SZUA-149 > JAQTWB01 > JAQTWB01. The sequence goes on from JAQTWB010000006.1 coordinate 36,085, forward strand.
TTCCCGGAGGTCGTTGGTACTCTGAGGGTGAGGTTGAAGAATACCGGCGCGACCTAATTTCCGCCGAAGCCTACGACAACGATCAGATCGTTGATATGTGTGCCAAGCTGGACATCGAGCCAAACAAGAAGAACCGAATGCTCATGATCGTATTCAAGAATGGTGAGCACCGGACGGTGTTGTCATCCGGAAAAGTCCTCGACCAGAAAACCGCTCCACCCTCCGAGTGGGATATATCCACTCTGTTCGAGAGCTTGGCCTTCAAGGTTTTCAAATACGAATAGGATATGCCTGAGTGTTTTCGGGGATCAGTAGGAAATAGCTCAGTGTGGGGTTGTAGTGGGGCGATGTTCGGCCTGCCAATCGCCTTGAAACCCGCATGAAATAAGGGCTCCAGGCTGGTAGTGTGGGCAGTGTGAGATGCTAGCTCGGGATCTTTTGATGTTTGCCGGCGTCGTGAAAAGTGGCAACCACCCCCATTATCGCCACTGTCTCTCCGGCAACGATTTCGGGCAACGGCATTCGGTTTCTTCGTTAATCGGTTTGAATATATATTTCGGCGCCGGAGAAAGGGGGGCTGGTGTGTGGTGGCATACATGACAAATGCTTTATGGTTGTGTATAACGCGATATATTTGGTTCGTTGCCACAAGACAAAAAAAATAAAGGTAGATAGCTGGCATAGAAATTTTTTTGAATAAAATAGCCGAATTATATCTGCGTAAATTTTATGCATATTGAATCTGTGATTGAATTCTAGGCTGGTTCATTATGGTGCAGCATGAGCCTATAACGTGTATTTAAATTAATTTTGTGGATGAATAAATTTATGGCTTCCATTGAGATTGAAGAAAAACTGAAATGGTATGTAGGGATATTAAAAAGGAAGTACAAGAAAAATAATTTGCCTGCAACAGCAATTGGCGCTGAATATTTGAAGGGTGAAAGAAATAAAAAGACCGATCGTAGTGGTCCTCCGCCAGATATAAATTCATTCGCTCCCCTTTTAAAGATAAAATTGGATAATTTAGGTGGGGTTGGTACTAAATTAAATAATAATACACTTGGATGCTGCTGCGAGGTGAGGGCGGCAAACAAGATTTTGGGTAAATTCCAAAAGATTCCGCCTGAACTTTTAGTGTTTACTCCTGCCGTTAGACCAAGAACAGGACAGGTGATAAAGAGGTGCCCAAACTGCATCGAGGTATTCGGAAATGAGTGAAAAAGAGATAATTGAATTTGAGGGGAGGTATGTTGATATCAATTGGTATTTTTTGGATTCGAATCGCCATATCGTATCTGTTGCTTCAGCAGGTGGGCGTTTGCCTATGTACCTTGGCGAATTATCATTAGTTAATGATTTTATTCATTCTAGACTCCTACTCGCGCCGCCTGCATTTAAAATTGCGAGAAATCCATTCTTATCGGAATTTATTGATTTAGATGCTGATAAAGTGGAAGAGTATTTTTCGACGTTCGATGAGCTCGCTATGCGAGGTGTTTGGGCATTTGACAAAGTAGATATATCTAATTGTGATGATCCTAGGTACATTCTTGTTTCGTATCCGCTAATGTGGCCTAAGTGTAAAATACGTCATGCTCGAAAATATTGGTATGTGATTAATAGGTGGATAATCAAAATGGTTGCCCCAAGATCGAGGCGATTTAAGTTGCCATTATTTGACTTGAAGATTATTAACCATGGAGATGATGAAAACGTTCCAAGGGAAAGCTATATGCCTTTGGATATGGTTAATTTAGTTGATTCTAGTCTATTTCGTTCTTTAATTCCGCGGGAATAAGCTCAGGGGGATTGTGAGAATCTAGGTAGGCACATTTGGAATGATCCCGGGCATTCGAAAAGTGGCACCCATTCCCATTATCGCCACTGTCCCTCCTGCAACAGTTACGGGCAACGGAATTCGGGTTCCGGCAACTGTTGATCTTTCAGGGTACCCAGAGTACGGAAATTGCCATATATCCCGCGTTGTCGATTTCATGATGTTGCTGGATTATGGGGAGGCTGGGGAATCTGCTTGTGTCGAGTGGCCCGGTGTAGGACATGGGATGGGGTATGTGTACGGCACTGTTACACCATCATCAAGATTCGGTGTATCCGGTAGTGTTGTCATGATTCATAGTCAGTTTTCAGAATACTCAGGCAACAACTTCCAGAAGCTGCCTATCGCCTCTAGGGCGAACAGAGGATAATCCACTCCAAGGCCAATTCTCGTGGAGTGCGTCATGAGCGAATGCTGTTCTTCCTCCGGTTGTGAGGACGGCCATCCGAAAAAACATCGTTGCCCGGTCAACGGGCAAAAGTATTCCGAGGTGCCGGTTCGAGCTATCGAACATCACATCAAGGAAGCATGGGCTTGGCAGCCAACGGGGCATCGGTATTTTTTCTGCGATGATCCTGCTTGCGAGGTTGTTTATTTCGGCGATGACGGTTCGATGATTCTCAAGTCGCGGTTGAGGAAACAGATTGGACAGAAAGAAAACTCAGATGATGGGCTGCTGTGTTACTGCTTTGGTGTCACCAAACGGGACTTTCAGAGCAATCCTGCCACGCGGGATTTCGTGGTTGCCCAAACCAAAGCCGGGCGATGCTCATGCGACACAAGCAATCCATCGGGGCGTTGCTGCCTGAAAGATTTTCCAAAGACCGCTTTCGGATGACAGCAACGGCTTGGCAGCCAACCAACAATATACGATTCGCTGGCCGTCAGGATGCGAGCTCGCACCCTCTGGGATTGAGTTTTCTGGTTGCTGGCTGTTTCGTGACGGATTTTTAGGCAAGGAATTTACAGCAACCCGGCATAGAAGCCTGCCCAGTTTTCTCGTCCTGTTGCGAACCCCTTGGTTTCCGTGGCGACTTCGAGGTACGTCATAAACCCATACAGGTTCGCCCCGTGGTCGTAGTGGGTGAAAAAGAAGAGGACGCCGAAAAGGCGTCCTCGAAGTGATCCAGCGTTGTCAGATTTATTGACCGCATCAATGCTGGCAAACAGTCTTGGCTTTGTGCCGCTGACTGTCGCTTGGACAATGCCTACCGGCAACGCTGATTGCCTTGCCGAGTTCCAGCCCCACTAGGTTGTCGGGATAAATACCGTTGAACAATTTAACGGAGACAACCATGAAACTTGCTGAACTATTCGACCTCTCGGGAATGGAAAAAAACGCTGAACGCTTGAAGAAGAACGCCAAGCGTCAGGCTGATGCGGCGAAGGCCGCTCAGGCTCGCTTGAAGATGCTAAAGGCACAGCAGCAACTGCGTGCGACTTCCACAGGCTCGTGACCCGCTTGTTCTACCGAATGATCGCTATCACACTGGGCGATTGGCCTTCGCCCGATCAGGAAAAACTGGAATCCAGTTAGTAAAAAACGGCTCTCGGAGCACGAGAGCTAATCCGTGCCTTCGGATGATGTTGCCTGGTTGGCGAATCCGATGGATGTTGTCCATAGTGGGGCATAGTCTTCGATGTCCATTCCCCGGGAGCATTGATACATTTTAGTGACTCCGATATCTCACTACTTACTGGCTATGGCCTCCTCATTGAGGTGTTGAAAATGACCTATAACTCTTGAGGTTTTCATGAACAGCCATAAAAAAAAAATGGCCCAGTCAGTGACTGGGCCGGGTACATCCTCAAGTTCCGTAAATTCTTGCCTGTAAAGCTCGGCAATGAGAGAAGTTGAGGAAAATTAAAGGCAGCCGTATTTTTGTGCGGAATCGAGAATCTGCTGACGTTGATAACTGTCAACTAAGCGATCACCCGAGCTTAAAGCGTTCATTTGGTCACGATAACCTTGACATACCGCACTAGATCCTTTGATAGCTCCTACATCCTGTTTCTTGTCGATTTGGGCAACAGAGCGCCCACTCATAGACATGCCATGTTCCTCAGATCGTCGATACCAATACTTTGCTTTTTCGAGCTGACCACTGTCTTCATAACTTTTACCCATTTGAAATTCGGCCGCAGAGTACCCTTGTTCAGCAGATTTTGTTATCCATGACATATGCTCGCCAATTGGAGTGTCATCAAGCCAAGTCATATACCATTGGGCTTGAGCATTGCCGGCCTGTGCTGCCTTTTTAATATATGGAGAAGCAAGTGATTTATTTTTTGGTACTCCTTCTCCATTCAAGTACATAGACCCGAGTGTAACCATCGCTTCAATGTCTCCGGCTTTTGCCCGTTGCTCTAACAAAGCAATCTTGTCCTGCTTTTCTTGAACAGCGCTCATGTTAATATTTCCACCGGCTGCAGCAAATAATCCAGCTAATTTTATCGATCCAGAATTGGCTACAGCTTCTGATACAGGCATTCTTTGCTTAGTTCGGAAGACGGTAATCACTCGGTTGGGGTCAAGCCCTTTGTCAACCATTGCTTTAATAAAGGTATTTGTTAAATCTAGCTCCGGACACTGATTGATTAGTCTGGCAATGGGCCCATACGTACCTTCATTTACGTTGGCTCCGGTTTCAACTAGTTTTGCGGCCAATCTGAAATCTGCAAAAGTTTCATTACAGTCAATTGAACTCTCAAGAAGCGTTAAGGTGATATTCCGGTAGCGGTCGTTAAAGACAGTATTTGGGTTAAACCCGTAGTCGATTAACCTTAGCCAAGCATCCATCTCGATCCGAGATTTATTACGGCTTGCAGCCTCACTTAAATATGTTGCGAAGTTGGCGTTTGAAAAGTCGGCACCTTGCCCTTTTGCCCATTCAACTGCTAATACATTAAGTAAACCAACCCCGCTTAACCTTTGAAGCGCGCATGCTAAATGTTCCTGTTTATCCTGCTTGTTTGCGCACCAGGAATCGGCAGTTTTGATAAATTCATCCTCGCGTTGCTTGATAAAACTGCCATCAGTGGCGTTGCTGTTCGTTTTTCCACTATTGGTTAATAAAAACTGAACAACAGCGAGTCGACTAACTTCTGATTTGTAATCGTTGGATTTTGCAAATTCTTCCGATAGCTTGTAGTACTTTTTTGCCAGCGCGTTGTCTGGACGTACCGAGATGCCATAACCGTAAATATCGCCGAGTAGATCAGCATTGTTGTTTACGTCGCCACTGCTGACTTTGGTTTTTAATAGCTCAATCCGATCTGGGCTAATAAACATCCATTTGGCAGGTTCTGGGGCTGCTGTTGAATTACCTTGAATAGCACTCGCTACCGGTTGCGTTGAAGTTGCTGCACTTGCCTGCTTGTTGCCATACCGGTCTTGAAACGTATACCAAGAGACTACGCCAATTGTGGCGACTGCCACGACCCCTATTGCATATACTGTCTTCCCCTTAATTCCCACTTCCATCCCCTTTCTTAGGTTCGATACCTCAGGCTAGTTTTTGCTTACAGACATAGAATCTGCATTTGTTGGCATGCGTAATTGCCGTCCTTCAACATACGGACGAATTAACTGTTTGATTGTTGGTGTGTGTGTGCTGCATCCGGCCACCTATATTTCTCGAAGCGATATATTATGCCATTGCATTAAAATCCTTGGTGCCTCGACTATCTAACCGACGATCAGAAATAGGCAAGCAAAAATGACGGTACATGTACCGTGGATTCCCGCGCATCATAACGTAACCATGTCGGGGTGCCAAATCTCTCCAGCAACCGACAGGACCCAGTACTCACCGCTCTTGGAGCGGCGATGAGGTCTATTCGCCTGGAAAAATCGATTTCCCAGGAAAAGTTGGCGCTGTTGGCCGAAGTCGACCGTAGCTACGTTGGCCGAGTCGAACGGGGTGACAACAACGTGGCAATCTTGACGCTGTCACGCTTGGCAGGTGCTTTGGGCATTTCCCTTGCTGAGTTGATGCAGAGAGCAGGGCTGTAGCTGCTATCAGACAAATAACCAAAACCAAGCCTCGTGATCTTTACGAGGCTTCCCGCGCAGCGGGTATCTTTACTGCCAAATATCTAAAGTTACTGTAGCTTGGATTGTTGACCGTGGAGTAGTCATTCCATGTCAGCGTGTATTGCCCGGTAACCGACAAATCCCTCTCTCGGTTTTTCTTCGTTCCTGCTGAAGCCTGATCGGTCCACGCTAAATTGCCGCTAAGGCTTCGTCCCTCGGTTAGTCGGAATGCCTCGTCTACTGTTCCAGTGCTTTGGGGCGTTTTCCAGTAGGCGGTGTCGTTCGTCAGCAAGATAGCCCAGCCTTCACAATCGCGAATTGTTGAGGTGATTTCTTCAAGACGGCAGATGTCCTTGATGAAGTCGTATCTGCCAAGGTCTTGAGCGCTATGGCTCGAAAGGTGAAAGTCTTCGCCGTCCAGATTGAGTTTCAGGCTACGCGTTTTGTACTTTAACTCGACGGCAATAGATTCGCCGTGGTGTTCGATAAGAAAATCCAGATGCAAAGTCTTGGTATCTGTTCGCAGCGGTTTTTCCAGACGAATCGATGCCTTAGGCTGGCGGAGATGCAACTCCCAAGCAAACGCATGCTGAAAGTCAGCCTCTGAATGGAATACTCTTCGTTGAGAGGCAAGGGTGTTCATTACGCTTTGGATATCAAGGTTCATCTGGCTATCTCATTAAAATTTTTGCCGTGATGATGGAGGCATCGTTTTCATACCCTCTCGCGGCGAGTGCAGTGACCTTTTTCTTGATGTCATCAGGCGACCAGAATGGCCATCCATTCTTCTGCATGAAGTCCTGGATGATTCCTGCATGTCCCTGATGCACGTTTCCAGCAGCAAGGCCTAATCGGATTTCAGTGTTGGCATTTGCCATTCCGCATGCAATAAGGTCCTGATGGAGCCGCGAAAACACTATCGAGCGATACCGAGCCGATGTGAAAAGCTTGTAGCGGCCTTCTGGCACATCGTGCGTCGCACTCAACTCGTTGAAATTCACCCCTGACGAGTCGAAAAATGACTTGGCTTCGAACGCTATCACCTCATTTTTTGCGAGATTTAAGGCGAGAAGGTCAATTTCCGGGCGTGGTATCGAGTGTTTTCCGATACTGCGCTTTTCTTCCTTGGTAACATTTACCTTGAATGAACGACGGACCCAATATCCGTCAGCTTCAAGCAGGGTTGCGACAATCCCTTCAAAATGATCCATGCGGCTTTACTTGAAACGAGAATGTTTCATTATGCCGCTGATATCTGATTGACTGCATTGGTTCGACGGGTAAAGATGGTGCTTTATCCCTGTAGAGGAGTGAGCTGTGCCTGGAGCTATAGTGGAGCTGAGCGGTGAATTTGCTGACAGGCTGAGAGAGGCAATTGATCTCTGCCGAGGACTTGGGTATTCGCCATTAAGGTTTGAACAGATGCTCAATAGCAGCCCGAGTGCTGTTTCGCTGGCGAAGAAACTCGTTGTCTCCAGCGATCTTCAAGACGGACTGAAGCGGATTGCGAAACTAGGTCGGCTGGAACTTTCGATGGAGTCGATTATGCTCGAAGAAAAGTTCAAGCCCTTGTTCCCCGATCCTGTCCTTCAGGCTGCCCGATGGCGTTTAGATGAAGTGCGTATTGGACGGTAAGCGCAGCGACGCCGCCTGCTTTCAAACTGGCCTGACCCCATGCACCGAGCAGTTCTTCCCGTACTGGGCCTCGATCATCGCTCGTGCTTGGCCCATGTTGATGGCCTGGATGGTGGTCGTCAGGCCTGAAGTGAGGCTACTGCCAATAGTCGCTTTCCCTGGCTCATTTTGGCGATAGACGCTGAATCTGACTTCGAACAGTGGCATGGTGATCTCCTTGGTTAGCCGTTTCGCTGGTTGAGTTGGTTGATTACGTCACGGGCCTTCGATGTCACCTGACGGGATTCAAGGTGGGCGTAACGCATGGTTGTCTTGATGTCGCTGTGGCCGAGGATTTCGCGCACTTCGTAAACGCTCATTCCATTCTGGACAAGGCGAGAGGCGTGGGTGTGACGCAGGGTATGCACTCGGCACCTCTGTAATCCAGCTCGTAAAATCGCTTTGCGGATTGACTGAGTGCAGTAACCACGGGCTTCGCCGTCTCGATTGCTGAATACAAACCGGTTGGTCTTTGACTTTTCTCGGCGGGACAGCACCTCAAATACCCGGTCGGTCATGTACAGAACCGTCTCGTTTTCGACCTTCGACCGCCAGAGGTGAATGGCTCGCTCCGCTAGGTCAATGCGTTGCCACTCGATGTTGGCAATTTCGCTGTACCGAGCCCCGGTATCCAGCAGCAAGATAACTAGGTCGTAGGCGTCCTGCATGACCCGCTTCAGTTCTTCGCTGCGCTCAGCCATCGGTTTCAGGCCGGCACCTTCCCGGTTAGGTGCTAATTCACGAAGCAGGCGGGTTTCCTCCTCGCTGCTCAGGTAGCGCAACGGCACCTTCGGGATTTTCACGGTAGGGAATTCGATGTCGCTGACTTGGTAGCCCAATTTCTTGCTGAATTTCCATGTGCCACGAACCAACAGCAACCCGTACTTGATGATTTCCGCACCAACGCCTTCGTTGGTGCGTGCTTGCTTGAACCGCTCCAGGTCATGTGCCGTGATTTCGTCGATGTACTTCTTCATGGGGAGCAGGCGGAACAACACGGCTTCGTGGGCAAGCAAGTTGGCGTAGCTGGCAATTCCCTTTTTCGACACCTTGTATTGCTGGAATGCATCTGCCAGCGAAATCCGTGGCTTCCTGCCTCGGTATTGCTGTGCATGTAGCTGGGCCTTCCATTCGACCTCCATCTGCTCGGCGGTCTTCTTGCTGGTGGTCCTGGTTGAGCGGATGTAGGTCTGCCCGTTGAACTGGAATTGCATATACCAGTACTTGCTATTTCCTCGCTTAACGATGCTCATGACTTAGGTCCAATTCAGGTGATCTACATGGAGACCATCCATGACCTACCGGGTTGGGGCAACGCCAATTCCCGAGAAATGCATGTGAGGAAAGAAGCCATCGAGTGGGTGAATTCGGAGCAGCGAAGCGCTACGAAATTCACCACGAGATCAGTCGCCGAAGGCGAATGCATTGCATCGAATGAAAGGCAAAGTGCCGTGGTCATCCGAGAAAAAATGAACAAAATCCCGAAATGCTGTTTTGGCCGGGACGATTGGTGGAGACCATTCGAGGCTTGCGTGCTGCGCACGTGATTTGCGGTGTTCCTCAGCTTCGCTTCGTCACCACTCGCAAATCAGGTCTTTTCTTGCAACCGGGAGGCAGGGGCATTGCCCCGTTTGAGTTAGACCAACTCGCACAACTCCTGTCGGGTTCGCTGCGCTGCCATTGCTGGCGGTGTGTTACGGATCGTGGATGAAAAGTTGAAGCGTGATTCCCAAGCTGACCCATCATCAACGCCATCCACTCGGCATCTCTGAAACTTTAACCGGCTTCACCCGGCAGGCTCGTTATTGCGGCTCCACGCAATCTGTTCCCATCACTGCCAGTCAGTTAGGGTATGGCTGGCTGAGGCGTCTGTCTGCTTGTGTTCGTGCTTGTCTCGACGCTGGACAAGGGTATTTATGCTTCGGAAGAGGTTGGGAAAATATTTCCTTCAAGTCATTTGTAATAGTTAAAAATCAAAATGGCCTAGTCCCTGAATATTTTTATTTACGTATTGCAATATACAAATTAGCTGTAATGAAGTTCTGCGCATATTGCAGATGCATCATCAATTAAACCTCTTTCAATGACCAGGTTTTGGATTGCCTTCACGAAATATTCAACACGATAGTTTTGAAGAGAAAGCGCTACGATTTCCTGTTTGGTTAATTGTTTATATACGCCATCAGAGAGGAGTAATAGGCGGTCATTATCTTGTACGGAAAATTCACACTGAAACAAATCGAAATTCCCTTTTCCGTTCAGGGATGAAAGTAAAACATTTCTACGAGGGTATCGAAGTGCTCGTTCCCGGGATAGAACTCCCTCCTCAACTAATTTTGCTACCTCTGTTTGATCACGTGTCCGCGTCTGTATGCCTTTATTTCGAAGATGATAGATACGAGTGTCTCCAACATGACCTACCGAGGCTGTGTTCTCAGTAATCCAACATGCAGACAATGTCGTGCTCCATTGATCAGGGGCAAGGCCAGCAGCTGCTTTAATTTTTGAATCTAATTCCGCAAAGAGTTCTGGAATGTTTTGAGGTATCCCAAACTCTGTACAAGTTTTAATTACAAGACTTGCAGCATCACCACCATGTTGAGCTGAGCCTACTCCGTCTGCAATTGCCAATAAGTGGACATTTTCAGGAAGCGATGCGTAGGCTAGAAAATCGAAATTTTCCCCATCGCCTGATAGACTAAACGAAGAAGTTTCAATGTTAAGCACTAACGGGAATCCAAATTTTCTGCAGGACGGGATTTAGTGAAGAGCGGCTTATGCTTATTGACCATTCTAAATGCTCAATGTCTGGTAGTAACTTAAGATCACGTACTTCAATTTCAAGAAGAATTCGTTCAGCTGTGGGTGTGTCAAGGGTTGGTCCAGCGAGATTTGCGAATCGTCTTTCAACAAACCAACGATTGTGAGATGTTCCTAACCCCAACATTGCAATAAGGGAGGATGCTCTTACCCCTACATCTCCGAACTCAAACAGCCAAGTCAATTTGTCAGCGATTACATCGCAGTAATCGAAATTAAATTTTCCGCGACCGATGTTGACGTAATCTATATAGTAACCAGAGAATGCTGTTAGCAAGTCCGGGGCATTGGTATGCAAAGCCTCTAAGTGATCTTTCGAAAAAGCTCGTAACACTAGATCCAAGGTCGAGGAGTTTTCATCTAGGTCCTCTAACAATAAGAAAACGCTGTCCCATTCTTGATCATCTAGGTGTTTCCCTGAATGCAGCAATTCGACGATCTGTTCTTCCTTTTCGGACCCGAATTTCAGCACCTCGCTTTGCATTGCTTCATAAAGCGCTGCACGCACTTCTGCAATACTGGAAAATCTTCTGGCTGGTAGAAGTTTCGTGCACTTTGAAGCTACTGTGCCCACAGCTCCAGCAAAGTTCGTCTCGGTATATGGAACCCGTGCGGCTGTTGGCCCAACAAAAATGTCATATAAAAGAACGCCGAAAGAGAACACATCTGATCTTGCTGTCGCGCGCTTGAAGTTTGATATTAGTTCTGGGGCTGCATATCTCTCGGTGCCACCCTGTGTACCCGTGGCTGTAAGTGTTGTGCTGTCCCCTGTTGTCACCTTTATCAGGCCGAAATCTGAAAGAGCATAGCGATATGTCCCATCAGGATTTCTTAATCGAAGGATGTTTTGTGGTTTCAAATCACGGTGATAGATACCTTGGCTGTGTATCCATTCAAGACCGGCGAGAATATCGAATAGGGCTTGGTTCGGAGCGCCACCTAGCGTGTGGTCAGAAGCTAAATCTTTCGCAAGCGTACATTCAGCAAGCTCCATAACAAAAAATGGTGGAGTGCTTGTGAGATTGCTTTCAAAAATGCGGACAACGTTAGGATGGGCTAACTTAGCTTGATAAGTTGCTTCGCTATGGAAACGACGTTTTAGCTCTTCTTCGGAAATATAGCCGGATTTAATTGCATTGAGCACTTCGGGGCTGGGGTCAAACTTTTTTACTGCAACATCTCCCCATGTGTCGGTGTGGAAATGGTCGACTTGCCCAAATGCGCCGCGTCCCTTGTTTTCGCGGAAGGTGTAGATTGTCATAATGTCAATTGATATGAGCTGTAGGCCAGCATTATAGGTAGTTAATTGGTCAAATTCTGATCACCGAAAAAAGCAAGGTCAGTCAGGCTGGGACTAAGAGTTACTTTTATCGGACGCGTTGGACTACCGAAACCTGACCGTTCATCAATAATGGAAGGAGCCATTCACGGAGTTGAGATAGCTGCTGATTTTCCTGTGATGAGATATGCATTTTATTGAACAACGGAGCAATTCTTCGCTCAAAGTTTTGAATTAGAGACGTCGGAGGGAATGCTCTAGGGATTCTTAATGCAGCTTCGCGATTCAACCCTGGAACTGCGCTATCGCTATTCATATTCTCGAGGCCTAGCGAAGACAACAGGTATTTCAAATAGATAAAGCCTATCTCCGCTATGGGTTTGACGTAGTAAGTTGTGTCAATTGGGAAGAAATCGGTGTGTATGAAAGTGATTGCCCCAACCGTGCCTTTGCGACCAACAACGATACCTGGACCCTTCACAAGGAAATCTGAGTGATAACCCACTACTCCATTTGAGCCAATAACGGGATATCCACTCCCTGTCCTGTTTTCAGCCTTAAGCCCCTTACCGTACTCAAGAGAGATCAGGCTGCCAATAGTGCTATTGCACCAACCCTCCGGAATTTCACGTTTAAGAGTGGTGTTGAAGATCATCTCGCCACCGGAGGACTTGTATGGGTTTCCGTTGATGTCAGGAAAATCATACTGTACGAACCAGTAGTCGTACAAAGCCTTGGCCATTGCTTCTAACTCCGCGTTAATGCGGTTGTTGCAATCGATTTTGGCATCGATATTTTTCAGCAAGTCAGCGACTTTCTTTTGCTCCTCCATTCCAGGTATCCGTATCGCGAAATCGGGCATCTCATTCAGTGCAATTCGGTCCACCGTTGCGCCCGTGATGGTGTTAGCAACAATGGTTTGCTGAAATGTTGGAGATAGATAGGCGTAAAGGAGGTACTCGGGAATTACCTTATCTGAACGCGGGCGCAACAATCCCATACGACGACCCAAACATGCTCTGACACCATCTGGCATCAAAGCAGCTTCGCCCAATCTGGTTTCATAAGAGAACAGCAAATCACCCATTCGTGGAGTAACTCGCTTTGTCCATTTCTTAAAATCCACTTCACTGAGGTGAGCAGACTTCGATAGATCAAGTCTCCCGTTTTCCAGACTGGAAATGCTTAAGAAAAACGGCCCATCGTTTGTCTTGGTTGGTGTTGCGTGCGGACCATCAAAAATCTCGGCGACGCTCCCAATCGTGGTCATGGAGTTAGCCATTGAAAATCACCCCTGCCAGCTGCTTCTTGATCTCCTGTTCCAACCCCGCCGACTTCTTGAACAGCACCTCCAGCTTGTCAGTGAAACCTTGCAACTTCTCGGAAAACTGCTCAGGTGTCAGATCACAGTATTCAATCTTCACGTCAAAATAATGCCCTGCACTCAAGCTGTAATTTTTGGAAGCGATGTCGTTGTAGCTCACTGCAATGGAGAAGTTCTCTACCATCTGCTTGGCGTTGAAGGTGGCAATGATGCGGTCTTCTTCGGTTTCGGACAGCAGGGTTTTCTGGTTCTTGCCGTCCTTAACCTTGGTGCCAAGATTTGAGGCGTCGATCAGCATCACGTCGCCTTTGTTGGCCGCGTCGATGAACAGGATGGAGACATTGGTGCCAGTGGTGGCGAAGATGTTGCTGGGCATGGAGACCACCCCCGCGAGCATCTTGTTATCTACCAGATGCTGACGGATACCCTTGTCGATGCCGCTTTGCGCCGTGATAAAGCCAGTAGGAACGACTACAGCTGCTTTACCACCGGGCTTGAGCGAGTAGATGATGTGCTGCAGGAAGAGCTGGTAGATGGCCATTTTGTCCACGGCCTGTTTCGGGATGTTCGGCACCCCTGCAAAAAAGCGTTCCTGATGCTCATTGGTATCCAGTTCATTCCTGAAATCGGAGAAATCCATCTTGAACGGTGGATTGCTGACGATGTAATCAAATTTTTTGAGCGCCTTGCCGTCCCGGTGGTAGGGGTGGAGCATGGTATTGCCCTGGATGATGTTGGGGATGGAATGCACCAGGTTGTTCAGGATCAGATTCAGACGCAACAGACTGGATGATTTTTGCGAGATATCCTGCGAGTAGATCGAACAACGCTGCTCACCGATGGCGTGGGCGATGTTCATTAACAGCGTGCCTGAGCCTGCTGAAGGGTCGTAACAACTCACGTTGCTGATTTTTCCCCGTACCGATTCAGGAACCAGAATGGCTGCCATGATCTTGGCCACGGCGTGTGGAGTGTAGTACTCGGCGTATTTGCCGCCGCTGTCTTTGTTGTAGTCCTTGATCAGGTACTCAAACAGAGCGGCGTAAAAATCGTATTTCTCGCTAAATATCCGCTCAAAACTAAAGTCGCCTAGCTTGTTGATAACCGCTCGGCAAAAGGCATCGCGCTTGGACGGATCAGTGATGAACTCGCTGACGCGATCAAACAGCGTAACCTTGGCTCCTCCATCCGTTTTGACGGCGAAGATGTCGTTGTTGGTGATTGCAATGTCACGCAGTGTGTCGTCAAACAGCTTGGCGAATTCGGGTGCGTTCTGACGGCCAAACAGTTGGGCGATGAAATGCTCAGGTTTTAACCGAGCAGTATCCGGCCCCATCTGCATTTGCAGCATTTCCAGCTCGTCTGCACTTAAGTCAGCAATGGCCGCTTCCCAGCTGTCAGCTTTGTCGAGTTCCGGTCGTATTTTCTTAGCTTCGAACGCGAATTTGTCGTTGAGAAACTTGTAGAGGAATACCTGTGTGATGATCTTGAACTCGTTGCCATCGTTTCCTAAACCATAGGCGGCGCAAATGGCCTTGAGGCTGTCAATAAGTTCGCGGGTGCGTTGCTCAAATTGCTGCGTTACCAACTGCGTGCTCCTAAACTGCTGCCCTGAGGCCAGCACGGCCTCCGGCTGAAAATTCATTCATGTATTCGGCTACCACCAACTGATTGATCGTTCGGGTGGCATCGGGTGTTAGCTTGATGTGCTGGCGGGTGTAAAACTCACCAATCACGATGGGTTGCATCATCCGCTCAAAGTAGGTCTCGTTGGCTAACAACTGGGTATTTTGCAACACTTGCTCGTCTGCCAGTGCTTTGACGCTTACCAGGGCATCAAAAAGGTGGCGCTCGGTCTGAGTGACATTGCCACGTTCCTGCAGGCGCTTGTGAATACGGGTGTATTTCGCATCACCTCGATATTTGGCACGTAGCAGATTGTTCTGGCGATTCAGCTCTTTGACCTTGTCATGGATAGCGTTTAGCGCTCCGATGTTGGCGGTCATCTCCTCTTGACCGACTTCGTTCAGTTTTTTCTTCTTGAATAGCCGCTCAAGCTCCTCGCGCAGGGTGACGAACTTGGGGTCTTGTTGATCGAAGTTTTCGGCCAGTGCTTCACGGGTCTGGCGCAGGGTGTTTTTCAGCTTGTCGGCCAGTACCAGCTCTTCTTCCCTGATCTTGACGAACTTGAACAGCACGTCTTCCAGCGCGACATTGAGCAGATTGCTGGTGTCGGTGGCGGATTCGATGCTCTCCTTCAAGTTGAGCAAATCGAGATGGTTGCAGGTTTCGCGGTAGAGCTGGTTGAGTTTGTGGAAGTCGAGCTGCTGCAATAGCGTGTAATCGCCTTGTAGGCGGATCAAGTTGTAGAGGTTACGGGCATCCGCCAAGGCTTTCTTGAGTGCCAGTACGGCGGTACGGTCCTGCATCTGGCTAATCTGACGGGAGAACTCCTCAGCGTTTTCAATATTGAAGCTGAACAGAATGTCCTTGATAGCCTCAATTTCTTGAGTGATTTCGTCAGCCGACTTGAATAGGTTCGAGTAGTGCTCGATTTCATCGCCCAGTTCGGATTGCAGTTCGTCGAAGTAGTCCTTGTTGGTTTTGTCGAATTCCTTACGGATATCCGCAAAATCCACCACGTAGCCGTAGCGGAAGTCCTTGTAGGTGCGATTCACGCGTGTGAGGGCTTGCAACAGATTGTGCGCCTTGATGATGCGACCGAGGTACAGCTTCTTCAGACGTTTGGCATCAAATCCGGTGAGTAACATGTTGTAGACAAACAAGAGGTCGATCTTGCCTGCCTTAAAGTCTTCCACCCATTGCTTTCGCTCGTCTTTGCTGCCTACGTCGTGCAGGATCAAGGCGGCGCATTTGACTCGGTTTTCCTGCTGAATTTTGGCCGTGTAGCTCTCAGGCTCTGCGACGTTGTTCAACGGCTGATCCGGGTCTTGCGATGCGTTCGCTGGTGACGGTTGAGCTGCATAGACAGCGTTGAAAATCTCGAACATCTGCCGAGCCTGTTCGGCGCTATCGCAAATGACCATGCCACCAATACTTGCATCACCCAAGGCACTACGGCTTTTCTCGAAATCTCGCACGATGTAATCGAGCATGGGTTCGACAAACTTCGGGTGTGAATAGATCAGTTTTCGATCAACATCACCCTGCTGAAGCTTTACGGCTGCGAGCGCTTCTTGCAGCGAGAGTTTGTAGTTGGTGGCGATCTCTTCGCGGATGAGGCGAAGAGTGTAGCCATCGGCAATTGAGGCGTTGTAGTAGTACTTGTGGATGTAATCGCCAAACAACGAACGTGAGTTGTAGTCGTCGCCCAGAAGTGGCGTACCTGTGAGCCCGATCTTGATTGCGTTACGGTCTGATTGGCTCAGGTTGGCCAGGAAGCTACCCTGCGGGTTGTAGCTACGGTGCACCTCGTCAAGGAAATAGACGCGCTGAATGCTGAAGTCGTAATCCTCTGCACGAACCACATCGGGGTCGTCCTGGAATTTCTGAATATTGACGACCGTAATTTCAGGTTTGCCACTGTGATTATGCAGTACCTGCGTAGTCTTGATGTCTCGGGCAAAAGCGTCACGGCTATCGATGGTATGTACAACCAGACCACGGCCTGAAAATTCGCGCTGCGCTTGGATGAGCAGATCGAGACGATCAACGATGAAATAGAACTTGGGGATGGTCCCTTGCCGCTGGAAGTAATCAGTCAGGAAGCGGGTGTTGTAATACGCCAGTGCTGTTTTTCCGCTCCCTTGCGTGTGCCAGATGATGCCCTTCTTAACACCCGCGTTGAGTTCCTTCTCGATGGCTTTGGTAGCGAACAGCTGGGGATAGCGCATGACATGCTTCTGCAGGCCATCAGTTTCATTTACGTAGGCCAGTGCAAAGCGCAGCAGGAACGAAAGGCGATCAGGGCTGAACAGCGAAGTGCAAATGCGATTGGTCGGTGTATCCGGCGCTTTGTTACTCAGAAACTCGGGACTGTGTTTGATGACGTTAAGGTTGTTGTCACGTAGCACTTCGTTTTCGATGGCATCATCTTCCTCCAACAAGAGTCGGTTGAGATCCAGCGTCTCCACCTCACGATCTTCACGGAAATAGTTGAAGACTGGCGAGTCATACGACGGGCTAGCGTAAAACGCACCCTCGATAGGTTGTGGTGAGCCATCGTCATACTCCATGTTGTTGGAGAAGACCATCAGCTGTGTGATGTTGATGAACCGGCGAAAACGTGAATTTCGACTGCGTGTGATGATGCGGTTGCGCTCGGCCAATACACCCTCGCGGTTGTTTGGCTTCTTGACTTCGATGAACGCGAGCGGCATTCCGTTAATCAGCAGTGTGATATCGGGCCGAAACTCATCATCACCATTCTTGCAGGTCAATTCGGTGACAACATGAAAGCTGTTGTTCGAAAAGTCTGTGAAGTCGATCAGCTTGGTTCCTGACCGTTCAGTGAGCTTTTCGTAAAAAGCCTTGCCGAGGTCCTCGTTGTCGAGCGATAGCTTTACGTCAATGAAAAGACGTTCGATGTCGGTGCTATCTATCGAAGGGTTGATCCGTGCAATGGCGCTGTGAAACAGCTCAGGGAAGATATTGGTTTCCTCATCCCACTTGGCATCCTTGAGGGAGAGGTAACTGTAGCCAAGCCTGATCAAATGCAGAATGCAGGGAATCTTGACCCTTGAGTCTTCGCTGAAAACCATCTGCTGTACTCCTCCCTGTTACTTTTTATGGGGCATGACCATGTCAAAGTGGTAATAATGCCATGCTTACAGAGGAGCAGTCCTGCTTGGGGCGTACAAGAGGTGATCTACCGTATGAAAATGACCGTCATTGCAGGGTTTTTGTTGTTTTCTCTCCCGGTTTTCGCCGATGTGACTGGCGTTGTTGTCGGCGTTGCAGACGGTGATACCGTCACGGTGCTCGACGCCGACAAGACCCAACACAAGGTGCGTGTTGCCGGAATCGATGCCCCTGAGAAAGCTCAACCTTTCGGACAGCGAGCCAAAGAGAGAATGAGCGGCTTGGTATTCGGGAAAGAGGTCCGCCTTGTAGGTGACAAGCAGGATCGTTACGGGCGAACTGTAGCAAAGGTGTGGGTGTCACCACCAGATTGTCAGCGTTGCCCCAAGACACTTGATGCCGGATTCGCTGTGCTGACATCCGGTCTTGCATGGCATTACAAGAAATACCAGAACGAGCAAAGCCTAGAGGACCGAGCGCGTTATTCGTTTGCCGAGAACGAGGCACGATCCAAACGTGCTGGCCTCTGGTCTGAGGCTGAACCTGTCCCACCGTGGGATTGGAGAAAGCTGAAACGGAATGGCAGGTCAGGGGATCTCTGAACTTTGTTGAGATGGCTGCAATAGGAAAGGGGCATCACTGATGCCCCCTTTTCTTGATAGATTTATCTATCCATTATGGCTATTTCTGTAGCTTGGACGCTGCCGTTTTCTCGATCAGGTTGAGCTTGCTCGGGTGGTAATGGCTGTTGCGTTCCTCCTCGACAAAGACTTGGCAGCCAGTCTGCGAGAGGACAGTCCGAATCTCTCCATATTGAGTCCGGACTTTTTGTCCTGCCTGGAATTGCTTGTAATCCACGCTCAGTACCTTATTTCTTGGCAGCCTTCTTCGCCTTCCGACGGCAGTTGTACCAGTAGGTGACAGCGCCTTTCTCGGTGAGCGTTGCGCCCTGGACGAAGGCTGCAATAACGACATCCTTTTCCTCGTCCTTCAACGCCTCGAAGATGACCATTGCTGCGTCGGCCTTGCTCTTGCCGTCCTTGATGACGGCCTTGCCCTTGGCGATGGCCTCCTTGATCGCGGCTTTTCCCAGGTCGATCTTTTTCGGCTGAGCAGCGGCGGCGGTGGCTTCGGGGGCGGTTGCGGTCTTATCCATGATATTTCCTCCAGATTTGCTGAGTGAGTTTGTCGATGACGGATTGCGGGGCGGTCTCGAATCCGGCGATGTCATCCAGCAAGCCGAGCAGGGCTTCAGTGAAGTCGTCGAACTCCATGCCTTCGCCGAAATCCTCGATGAGGATTTCTACAAGTTGTTGCTTCTGATCGGTTGTTAGCGTGTACATCGTTGGTGCCTTTCTCTTGACCACAGGGGCACCATCCAACCGATCCAAAGGTCGGGCAACGGCTTAGCTGGAAAATATTTCGGTGCTTGGAACGAACCCATCCATCAGACGCTGAGGGTTGTTATCAACCATCGTCTGAGGAGAAAAAGCCATGCTGTTTTCATTGGGTCAAGTCGTCGTTACACGGAACTGCCTTAACTATGCGCAGGAGCACGGGATCAATCTGACCGAACTCGTTGAGCGCCATGCCAACGGCGATGACGGCGATCTCTGCAAGGCTGACCAAGCGTTGAACGATTTGGCTATCCAGTCTGAGGGGCGTGTTTTTTCAAGCTATACGATCAACGCCGTGAAGTTCTACGTCATCACCGAATGGGACAGGAGCTACACGACCGTGATGCTGGCTGAAGACTACTGAGCTTCAAGCTGGGGGCTTTTCGATTAGCACGCATGGGAAGCCCACATCGAGTGGGCTCTGTTTTCATCTGTACTTCGGAAACCTGCCTTCTTCGAGATTCTTCATCAACTTGTTTGCCCACTGCAAATAGCGGCTAACAGTCGAACTCAAGATTGCTTTTTTATCTACAAGCTCGTCATGGGTATCGGTCTTTGTAGTGGCCTGGCTTGGATTCATCTTCAGTTTCTCGGCGATCTGCCACAGCCGCAGACTTGTAGTTTCTCTCAAGTCATAAATCTTCAACATCAATTCCAGGGTATCGAGTGTTGTCTTCCCTGAGATTTCACACCATTCAAAATCAGAGTACGTCTTGTGCTTTGGTCTGCCTACTTTTCCTGGATGGTGTTTCGTAAGCAGCTTCCTGAACTGTTTGACGAGTTGATCCTTCGGGACATTCATGTCGATGAATACACACAGGTCTAGATCGTAAATTTCTGGTGGTGTGTACCAATGTCGGTATTCCTCTTCATTTTTGATGATCTGGAAACCGATTAATTTGTCCGCAAGGTCTTCCAAATATTCCTTGTTTTCGGCCATCCACTGATCGAACGGGACGTTTGTGCTGGTGAACAGGTGCGACAAATCCCCTGATTCACTGGCTTTCACCGTTCGTTTGGCCCACTCATACAGCAGTTGGTGCTTGTCCATCATTTTTCCAGGGCGTTGCAACACAGTAATTGGTTCTTATTGTGTTGCAAATATGCGTATGTCGTCAATCTCAATAAAGTCACATCCAAGCTGTTGTTGGATGTAGTCGCCGAGTCAATCAAAAGTCAAGCCCTCGGATAGCAACACAGTGAGTTAGGAACGGTTGGCCCAGAGATAGGTATCCCAATACCGAATCGACGATCAATGGACATGACGAATAAGAATCCATTCGCCAATCAAAGGACCTCCAACCCGTTCGCCGTGTAATTCGGTCGTGCCCTCACTGTTGAAAATGCGCCTAGTTCACATTTAGTTAATCAATGAAAAAGGACCCCTTGCGGTCCTTTTTTTATGGAGATTTTTATGGCTAAACATAACCCAGGTGATCTGCTTACCTCTGACTGGAATCCTGTCGTTGGTTGCCAACGTTACTCCGCTGGTTGCCGCGACTGCTGGTGGCTCGACGGAATCATGCCTTGGCAAATTCGCCTCGGAAACCTGCCCGAGACAGTAACTGAAGGTGGGCCGACCGAACTTGACGCTCGATTTGATCCCGCGAAATTGCGTCCCAAGAAAGGCATTGTCGGCGTGGTTCAGCACGGCGATCTGTTCTGGGACAAGTTCTCTGACGCAACCATCCACCGTGTCCTCGACGTGGTCGATCAAGTTGCTCGGGAGCGTGAAGAGAAGAACTTCTGCCGCGCAAAACTCGGCAAACCAACCGACAACACCAAATACATCCTCTGGACGAAGCGAGGCGAACGTATGGCGAGCTTTCTGGATGTTCGCTATCCGCAGGGTGTTCCACCTTACATCGCGTGTGGCGTCTCGGTCGAAAACCAAGCGCTGGCCGATGAGCGCCTTCCTCACTTGCTTCGAGTTCAAGGTCATCGCTTCGTGATGATCGAGCCAATGCTCGGGCCGATTGACCTCACTGGCTATGAAGACGTGGATTGGGTGGTGCTTGGCTCGGAAACAGGTACGGAGCGTGCCCGCCCACTCAATCTCGATTGGGCTCGCCAAGTACGAGATTTCGCTGTGGCGAACAGCCTGCCGTTTTTCATCAAGCAGGTTGGACCAAGCCACAAAGCGCCAGTCCGCTGCCTCGATGGGCGGACCTGGGACGAGTTCCCAGTGGGATTCAACAAATAAAAAGTATCCGAGGCTCGACGAGGAGGAATGGTCCTCCTCATTCGCGCCGGATGTGTAGCAAAGCCTTTAAGTCACTTTTCATAAGGAGAAAATCATGAAGACTTATATCCAAGACCAAGTTGTGTCGTTCTGCAAAACCCGCGAAGCCTTCGGTGGCCTTTCCAATATGGCCGCTGGCTATTTGATCACGCTGTACGGAATTCGCTGCAAAACCAGTGAGCATCTTTATCAGGCCTTGAAATTTCCGAATCATCCGGAAATTCAAGCAGAAATCCTGGCAAAACCGAGCCCGATAGCGGCCAAGATGGTTGCAAAACGCTGCCGCCATCTTATTCGCCCAGATTGGGAAGAGATCAAGCTCCCGGTGATGGCGTACTGCTTGCGTGCGAAGTTGCAGTGCAATTTTCAGCGATTCGGTAGCCTGCTGCTATCCACTGGCGATGCCGACATTGTTGAAATCTCGTCGAAGAACGACACCTTCTGGGGATGTATTCCTCAAGATGATTTGCTTGTGGGCCATAACCACCTCGGTATTCAACTGACCAATCTTTGTGATGAGTTGGTCAACGACGAGGATGGCATTCATATCAGTCTTCGTGATGAGTTGGTTAATGACGAGGATGGCATTCATATAGCGATGCTTGCTCCTCCTGACGGGGTTGAGCTTCGATTGATGGGGCGTGTCCTTGGACCCCTCGAGTTCTATATCCCGGGCGTCAAGGAAATTGAGGATCCGCTCGCTGTAATCCGTGCCCGTCGCGTCAAAAAACAACTTAACTCAACCAATGGAGGTTTCTAACATGGCAAAACTCACAATTCTTCCGAGCGGTGACGCTCTCGATATGCGCACGGTATCTGCAATCACACTCTTTCCGGGTAAGGGGGTTTCGTGTTTTGACGACCAGCGTCGTTTTCTCACATTGATTCGTGTGGAGGACGCAGACAAGGCCAAACAGGTGCGCCAAATTCTGATTCAACTCACCCAGCCTGGGATGGGGGCGCTTCAGCCCGATTGGAGTTTCCTCGAACAGTAATCCGTTCTTATGAACGCAGACCTGTGAGGGGTAGTGGGAAACCGCTACCCCTCACTGTATTTGGAGAAATAAAAATGGAAAACATGATTGAAATTTCCGCCCCGGAAACCTGGTGTAGGTCGTCGAAAGGGGAATATGTACCGGACTGTTACACCAACTGTCCAGAGCCTGAAATCGAAATGGATTTCGATGCCGACCTGAAGCGCTGGGAGCAGCAAACAGGCCATTACATTGCTGATTTCAGCGCTGCAGATCAGGACAAGCCTCGGAAAGGGCAGGGGCCGACGGTTTATATCGGCTTCGACTCGGAATTCGTTCCAGGCGACGAAGAGAGCAATAACGTGATCTTGAGCCTTCAGTTTTATTTGATAGGCGAGCGCGGTGTGATGGAGCGGGTTGTTTATCCGCGTGGGCCAGAGAAAAGCCAGCGTCCGCACTTCCGCAAAATTATTTTTGACTTGATCCACGAGGCAATGGATCGCGGGGTAGCCCTCGAATGGCCGAACCATGTCGTGTTGGTGGGCTTTTTCCTGCGCATCGACTTGCAGGCGTTTGGCGACCTCGTTTCGTTCAAGAAGGAACTGGAAAACGTTGGTGGCCGCGTGGCCTCGGTAAAAACCTCACTCATCTTGACGCCTGAGGAAGATGACCTTGAATGCTTGCTGAATAACAAAACCTACATGGCGACGGATCGTGACGGGGTGTTCCGCATCCTGAAGGTTCGCTTTGTCGATGCTGGCGGCCATGTGGCGATGGGTACTTCGCTAGCTCAAATCGGTGACTTGCTTGGCCTGCCGAAGCTTGACCTGCCGGAAGGCTATCTCAAGGAACGGATGGATTTGCTGCTGGAGGGCGATAAGCAGGCCTTCGAGAGATACGGCCTCAGGGACTCGGAAATTGCTGTCCGGTTTTATCTTCGCCTGCTCAGCTTTGCAAAAGAGCACACCGGAAAGGCGTCGCTACCTGCGACCGCCAGCAGCCTTGCCGTCCGCATCTTCACCTCGAAGCTCGAAGAGAGCCAAGTCGATTTCAATGCGGCATTTGGTGTGACGCAATGCGCCAGCACCTACTGGAACTCAGCAAGGGAGCAGGTAGTAAGCAAAAAAGAAAAGGCGCTTACGCCGATGCGAAAGGCCAACGAGTCGTTTGTTGCTGATTGCTACAGCGGCGGTCGTAACGAGTGCTACGCCTTTGGCCCGACGACCATCGGTATCTACAACGATTTCGATCTGGCAGGCGCATACACGACTGGGATGGTCGATCTGCGCCATATCGACTATGACAACTTCTGGTATTCGAAGGACACAACCGATTTTGTCGGGCATGTACTCGGGTTTGCCTATGTGCGCTTTGCTTTCCCGGATGGCACTCGCTTTCCGTCGATGCCGGTGCGGAATTCCCAAGGCGGACTGGTTTATCCGCTGACAGGATTTTCGTACTGCACAGCCCCAGAGATCGAGGTAGCGCTGAACCTCGGTTGTCAGATCGACATCTTGCATGGCGTGATTTTCCCGTGGTGTGAAGGCGATGGCCGGCTGTTCGAGCCTTTCGTGATGCATATCCGTTCGCTGCGGAAGTCATTCGAGAAAGGCAGCCTCGATGAGTTGTACGCCAAGCTCCTCGGGAACAGCTTGTACGGGAAGACAGCGCAAGGCCTGAAGGCAAAGACGGTCTTCGACTCTCAGGGGATGAAGAGTGTTGAACTACCTCATTCCATTTTGACGAATGCCGCCATCGCAGCACACACGACGGGCTTCGTTCGCGCTGTTCTCAGCGAGCAAATTGCTGGAATCCCTCCGCATCGAAATGTGATCAGCGCCACGACGGATGGCTTCATCACGGATGCCGACGAGTCCGAGTTGGTGTTGGATGGGCCGATGGCAAAACGCTTTCAGGCCCTCTGCGAACGGGTTTCTCCCGGTAGCAAGATGCTGGAACGCAAGCATCGTGTGCGGCAGCTGATCGCGATGAAAACTCGTGGTCAGGTCACGGCCATTCCGTTCGAGAGCGAGCCATTCATTCTCGCAAAAGCGGGGGTGTCACCGCAGGTCGAACATGCGCTGCACAACGAATTCATGGTCGATTTGTTCATGAGTCGTAGCCCCGGCGACATGACGGTCACTCGCCCATTCACGCCGTTTCGGGAGCAGTGGGTCAAAGACGCTGACGTGGTTCGCCTGACTCGGGAATCGAGGCTGAACCTTGAGTTCGACTTCAAGCGCCGCTTGGTTGAGCCGCAGCAGGTTGCTGTCGCTGATGGCGAGCACCTCTCGATGAGCAGTGTGCCTTGGTATGACCTCGCGGAATGCGAGCGTGCAAGGGCCATTTTCGACGGCTGGCGTGACAAGCACTGCCTGAAGACCTTTGGGGATTTACATGACTGGGAGGACCACTACCAGTTTGCCTTGGTACGGGACCGCATCGGCAAAGGTAATGGCCGCAGTTTCGGGATACGTCCAACAAGCGGCGGTATCACGGATGTGTTCCGCCGCATGTTCTTGCGTGCCTACACGCAAGGCCTCTGCGGATTGACCAAAACGATGACCTATCCCGAGTTGGCTGACTGGCTCACCGAGCGTGGCTATCCGACCAAGGTCAATGACGTGAAAAACGCTGTACGGGCTGAGTTCATTGAGCACGCAGTGCCATCGACGCCACGTATAGAAGAACTGAAAACGGTGCTTGTGGAAGGGTTCCCGAGCATCGAGATCGAAAAATTTATTTCAACCAACTAAAGGAGTAAATCATGGAACAAAATCAAAACACCACCACCTCGGTGGCTAACTGGCCTATCGCTGAAGCAGCTACGGATGACGTTAAGGAATTCATCAAGCAGTTTTATCCGCAGGGTCTCGTATATCTGCACAACTCGTTTCTTGCCTACGCAGATGGATACTGGAGGGCTCAAGATGATCGCTCCGATGTTCAGCGCTCCATCGCGAAATTTTTTGGTAGTAACGCTACGGCTGCCAAGGTTCGCGAGTTGTTCGTCATGTTGAAGTTGTCCTGTGTGGTCAAGGACAGCATTTTCAAGCCGAACCACAACTTCATTTGTTTCAAGAACGGTGCGCTCGATATGACGACCTATAGCCTTGTGCCGCACGATCCGACGATGTGCCTGCGCTCTGGCCGGAACGTGGATTGGGATGAGAGCGCCAAGGCACCGACGTTCGAGAAGTTTTTGGCTGACGTGTTTCGTGACGACCATGATCGCGACCAGAAAATCCAATTCGTGCGTGAGTGGATGGGGCTTTGCCTGATCCCTGATACCAGCTTCGAGAAATTTGTGGTTTGCGTTGGGGATGGTGGCAACGGGAAGTCCGTCCTGCTAAAGCTTATGTCCGAGTTAGTCGGTCATGAAAACGTCTATAGCGCACCTGTTCAACGCCTCGGAAATCGCCGCGCCTTGGCTGAGCTTGATGGAAAGTTGCTGCTACTGAGTTCTGAGATTAACGAGAATACTGTGATGGATGACGGCATTCTCAAGCAGATTGTCAGCGGTGACATGGTGGAGGCGGAGCGCAAGTACGAGCATCCTTTTTCCTTCACGCCTTCTGCACGCATCATGCTGGCGACTAACCATTTGCCGAAATTGCGCGATGTCACCCACGCTTTTTTCCGTCGCTTGGTGATGATCCGTTTCAACCGCAATTTCACTGCCGACGAGATGGATATGCATCTCCCGGCAAAATTGTCTTCCGAGCTGTCTGGAATCTTTGCGGTGGCTGTTCGTGGTTTGCGCTCGCTGCGTGAGCGTCAGCGTTTTGATGTTCCCGCATCGTCTCTTGCAGCCGCTGAGCAATACCGTGAGGATTCGGATTACATCAAGATGTTTGCCGACGAGGCGGTCGAGCGATGCAATGAAAAGGGCATGCGCCCCGCTGCTTTGTACAAGCTGTATTCGAGCTGGGCGAGTGCTTATGGCATCCTGATCGAAAACAACATTGTCCTCGGTAAGCGCTTGCGTCAGCTTGGTTTCGAGAAGACTCGCTCGAATGGCAAGGACTACTGGCGTGTAAAGGTGACCCCTGCCGGTGAGGAAATTTCCACTAAGCGTTCTGTACGCCCCGTTGATCTGCCTGCCGTGAAACCTGATGAGAGAGCGGCAAACGATGCAATCCCTCTTGCTGCTTAACTCCAGTTATCAAAATTTGTAGAGGAATAAATCATGAGCAACAATTTAAAAGTACACAATTTTGGTGCTGTTATTCGGGTTGTACATGGGGGCAAGTTTGGGGGCATGGCTTGCGTTGGCGGGAAAGCCGTTAAGTATCTGGATGCTGACATGGTCATGCGGTGTAGCCAAGCCCAAAACCCCGGGAAGCCGATTACGAAAGACGGTTTGATTCAGGCTTATGCACTCCAGCTTATTATCAAATTCATGGAGCGCTACCAGCCTGAGGCTGACCTTGAAAAACTATCAGGTTGGTCGCGGGGAGATGCCTATGCTGTTTCTAAACTGCGTGGCACTCCATTCTGGATGATGGTGGCAGACACTGACAGTGACAAAATTGAAATTAATACGCTCACGAAGGCACAGTACATCGATTATTGCCGAAAGTTTGATCGTGAGATGCACAAGGAAAAGCCCTTTGAGGGAGTGCTGACACTTGCTGCATAGTCGCTTGATAAAAAGCCCGCCCCCGAAATCAGGCGGGCTTTTTTACTTTCAAACGCTTATTTCCTTACTCTCGAGCCAATACTACGGGCAAGCCTTCCCAGTCTGTTGTGTAGCCGGGAGAGAGGTTGCCTCTACGCATCTGCCATGCTTTTACAACGCCTTCGGCGGCGAGGCGCACCGTCCCTCGACCATACTTCCCGTTGATCCCATCAAGCACGCCCATGAGCGCCTGGGAGCGAGCATCGCCTGCGTCCCCTGAAGCAAAGAGCGAGAACTGTTGATTGGCCGCTGGTGCGATATTCATAAGCGTAATTCCTGCCTTGTGATAGCCGTAACCCGGCTGGTAAATGCGCCGCAGAACTTTCAATGCCCACTTGGTCAGCACGCGGGTATCGGAGGAGGCTTCTGGCAATGGCACTGTGAATGAACGCTGATACTGCGGTACTTCAGGCTTGAAAATGTTCGTCCGAATGTAGACCTGCACGGCTCCAGCCAGTGATTCCTGAGCCCGCAGTTTTTCTGCCGCT
Organism: bacterium; assembly: GCA_028689495.1. GTDB lineage: Bacteria > Bdellovibrionota_C > UBA2361 > SZUA-149 > JAQTWB01 > JAQTWB01. The sequence continues at coordinate 63,601 of JAQTWB010000006.1, forward strand.
TTGCCGACGTAGTTGGCTACTGCTTCCTCCAGATCAGCCAAGTCGTAGATCAGTTGGCCAAACGAGCGACTGGACATGATTTGCTGTTTTTCAGGCACAACCTCTTGCAGGTCAAGGCACGACACACCGCGTAGCTCGCGAACCGTTCGCTCAAGCACCACGGAGAACTGGGAGCGAATTGTCTCGGCATCTGAATCGCGCAGTTGTTGCACGGTGTGGATGCCCATTGCTTCAAGCCTTGCCGAGATTTTGCGACCGACCCCCCAGACTTCGCCCACGCCAATGCTGGCGAACAGTTTGGTTAGCTCGTGTTCGTCCATCGTGGTGAAGTCGCAAACACCATCAGCGCCCGCCAAGCTTTTCTTGGCGGCGTGATTCGCGAGCTTAGCGAGCGTCTTCGTGGTGCCAACGCCAACGCATACCGCCAGCCCCAGCCAGTCTGCCACGCGCTGTCGAATTTCAGCACCGTAGGCTTGATAACCGACTCGCTCGAATCCTGAAAAATCCAGAAAGCTCTCGTCGATGCTATAGACCTCTATGCTGGGGGAAAAATCGCTCAGTACTTGCACCACGCGATTGCTCAGGTCTGCGTATAGCGCGTAATTGGAACTGAAGGCGACAATCCCGTAGCGTTTTGCTTCCTCCCGCAGCTTGAACCACGGCACCCCCATGGGGATGCCAAGCTTTTTTACCTCGGCTGATCGGGCTACGACACAGCCGTCGTTGTTTGAAAGGACAACAACAGGCCGGTCTTTCAGTTTGGGGTCAAAAAGCTTCTCGCACGAGGCGTAGAAATTGTTGCAGTCGACTAGCGCGAATACAGGCACGTCATGCCCCGAACCGCTTAAATTTGCCAACAACGACACCCCATACGACGAGTTCCTGCTCCTCGCCGATGTCCAGTGCAGGATATTTCGGGTTTTCTGCGACAAGGGCGACACGGCCTGAACGTCGATACAAGCGCTTCACCAGTCGCTGACCATCCACGAAGGCGATCACAATATGGCCGTGCTTAGGTCGAACACTTTTATCGACAACAAGGATGTCGCCATCGAATATTTCGGCGCCTTCCATTGAATCTCCTTGAACGGAGAAAAAGAAAGTTGAGACGGGATTGCGAACGAGGTATTCGTTGATATCCAGCCGCTTGTCTTCGTAGTCTGCCGCCGGACTGGGAAAGCCTGCCGAAACCCGTACTTCGTCGAAGGGTAGGGCAAGCCTTGGTGCTCCCGGTAAAGGGATGAAGACCCCCGGAGCTAACGCAACTTCAGGCATGGGCTGCAAGGTCATCCGCGTAGTGCTCTTCGATTGAATGGCCTTCTGGACCCTCCTGTTGCTCAGAAACCAGCACGGCTGAGCATTCGGGACACACGAGGTTCAATTGCCCGTTGATGGTGACTTGCTCAAGCTCTGCGCTTGATAACGGGGTATGGCAGTGTGGGCATACGATTCTTATCATCTTGCTCTCCTTTTATACTGTAAGTTTATACAGTTGTTCGTGGAGTGCAATACTGTATGCCGATGACAACTATCTCGTATTGAAGGGCTGAGCCCATTTGTCGGGGTGAGAACCACCATGCGTTTTTGTTTGATAACCTTTGGGCATGTGCTCTCACTATGACCCTCAAACAGACCCGGCTCGACTCCACGCCAATTTTGGCGTTGGTGACTTGCCACTGGGACTCAAACCCAGCCTTTGGCCTGGCTACCACGGGCCATTTGTTCGGAAACATGAATTCGCAGATGTTGGCGATGATGCAGTGCCATTCCGGGAATTACTCGTGGGGTCATTTGGCTTGATTCCCCATTGGTCAAAGGACGCCACCATTGCCAGACGTACTTACAACGCGCGTTCTGAAACAGTTCACGAGAAGCCGAGCTACCGTGATGCTTGGAGGCTCGGGCGTCATTGCATCATCCCGGCTGAAGCAATCTACGAACCTGATTGGCGGACAGGAAAAGCGGTGCCAACACGCATCTCCCGTGCCGATGGAAAACCTATGGGCATTGCCGGGCTCTGGGCAGCCTGGAAGAACCCCTCGGGCGAGCTGACCCATAGCTACACGATGCTGACGATCAATGCAGATGACCATCCGTTCATGCGCCGGTATCACAAGCCTGATGATGAAAAGCGGATGATAGTCATCCTCGACGAGGATGCTTACGATGCCTGGCTTCAAGCATCGGCAACGGGAAGTCGTGATTTCCTCAGGCAGTTCCCCCCAGACAACCTCGTTGCTGAGGGGCCGTAGAAATCATTGCTGATATAGCAGGTGGAAATAAAATGCGGAGCTGTGGAAAGTTTTCTGAAGCAGACCTAAGGTACGTGAAGCAGACGCTTCCTAAAGCGTAATCGCATACCAATCGACTCTTCCAATCGCACACGCATTACCAATAGCTCGCCCGGTCGTCAGGCTTCCATCATCCATCCCGCCATCAACCTCCACGACTAAATCGCAGGGAAGGTTGAAAAATACAATAGCATTCTGGGAGTTTGGGGCATTTACGAAGCCAGCTACAAGCCCAACTGCTGTGGCTCTTGAAACTACCTGAACCGGCCCGAAGCTTGTCGTTATGCGGCGCTGAGCTTCACTACTGTTGATCTTGCCTATAAATCCAGCTTGAAAAAGTTGCAAAGGCAGTTCTGCCACTTCCGAGCCCGCCTGGGCAGCGCCGGTGGCATCGATAGTGCCATCAATAATGCCATCCCCATTTGTTCCGACAGTTGTACCTGACGCAATGCCCTGTATTTCGTTTGCCGAATAAGGCCAGTCGCCTGGAAGGTACTTATAGCGTTGTTTGAAGGATATGGTTGCCGTACGAATATCGCTAACAATCGCCATTACATTCTTGGCGTTAGCACCGCCAATCAGTGATTGCCCTCGAATTACGGCCACTATGAGAAGGGCAATAATGGTGACTACTATCGCCAACTCGGCGAGAGTAAATCCGCGTTGTTTCATTGTTTATCGCGTTGGATCGCGTGGGCAAATAGCGTAATACACCAAGTTGCCACCAGTGCACTTGCTGCTGCTAATCCAACCACGACGAACGGACTGTGCTGTGAAATCAAACTCGGGGCAACAACGATCCAAATGAGCAGCAAGAAAACAGCTGGTGATAGATATATCGTGTGTCTGATTCGGGTCTTCATTGATTCCTCACAAGCAAGTGGCGTTGGCAAGCCCAACTGGAATTGCTATTGCCGAACATGCTGGCCCTGGTAGGACACATTGAGGTACTCCAGAAGAGCACGCCGGGGTCCCTGATGCAGTACAACTAACCACCGTCCCATTGCAAAACCCACCACCAGCAGGAGCGCAACTAAAAGTACCTCCACCTGTACACGTAGGAGCTGTCAGGCAATAGGCGTAGCAAGATTTCAACGACCCCTCATTCAGCAATGGTTGCAGCAGGTCTTGTGGAGTCAAATAAGTTAAAAGGTCATCATACGGCCCGTTGAATGCTCCAGCTGATTCGTTGACTGGGCGCGAGATGAAAGCAGTCGTGGTGTCTGTACCATTCGTCGCCTCGCCCGCCCCCGCGTCGGAGGTAGGTAGCCTAGCACCTACCTTTGTTGTCTTTGCTCCGAAACCATTTTTGCCATGAGAAAGTAGAACGATTACGGCTCTTGGGTTTGTAGTGACCAGAGCCGTACCGGCTGCGTCCAGTTCTTGAATGGTGAGGGCGGCCGTTGGTGTTCGAAGCTCGTTGATGTCAAATGGGATTCCGGCTGTTCTAGAGGTCCAATTTTTTGAGCCGCCAGTTCCATTTGCAACCCGATACGTGAAATAGTTCCCCCACCCATCGACAACGCTATCGCGTGGGATACCAAGCGTGATCCAGGGAACAACACCATAGCCATCAGCAGCGGTAGCGTGACAGGGAGAAACTTCAACACCCGATGCAACTGCTGCAGAGCCTGAGTTATCTGGGCATGGCAATCTGCCGTTGGTGCGAAGAAATCCAACTAAAGCTGTCTTTATCAGTTCTTGTTTAGCTTTTGTTTCGCTATAGAAGGCGTTCTCAAGGGTGGTCGTAACCATCTTGAGGCCCATTGTCATAACAATACCGATCAAAACCAGCACCACTGCTAATTCGACTAGGCTGAACCCTTGAAGCTTCTTGGCGGGCACGATTTTCATTGGTTGTCAGGAAGATTTGTTATCTTTAAATTTTCATGCATCATAGCTGATACTGAATTTTGCTGCCTTAGGCGGAGCTAGATCATCCGAGCTTGCACTCAACCGATCAGGTGTTTGTTCAATGCTAAAAGCTGTGAATCATGGCAGTGCGGATGCTGGGTGCAGTTGGAACGAAACCTCGTATTCAAATAGGCTTACGTTTGGGACGACGCACGCGGCATAGCGCAAAGTGTCGCTGACCTGTTTTGCTACGATGATCCCATGGGTCGCCTTACCGGCACCTATCGTCTGACTTACCCAGCCCATGTAGCGCGTCAGCTGACCCATTACGTGGTCGGGCGTGCGCCCGCGCTTTAGTTCAAACACATGGAATTCACCGTTGTCATCGATAGCCAGGAGGTCGATCGGGCCCACGGAAGTCCGATACTCAACGCCATCCCTACCGGTTGGGTCCACATAAACGCGCAACCGACGACCATTGACCGGAATGGCACTGAGGTTGGAGCAAAGGAAGTCTCTTAGCTGGTACTCAAGTTCAAAGCTCGGTGCTTGGTCTTCTGACTCGTCTCCGTTGTCGGGTTCCTCGAGTATGTCGTTCAGGACCGTACCCGCTTGAACTATCGTATCCGGTGGAAGCAACCGAAATTCGGTATCCGTTTCCTGAATGGTCCAACCACGCCGCTTGAGTGCGCCACGCAACTGTTGTGATGTGCTTCCCGTAGGATTCATGTCCTCTGGTAGATGTCCAGGATGCTGACGCAGCCATTCCTTCATCGCATGCATTTCTAGGCTGCCATCACCTTTCGGTAGCAGTACCAGATGGGTTTTGCGTGTGCTCATAGAAAAAAAATATCTCCCGAGATCAGAATATGTCTGCCTGTTTTTTAGGCCACTAATTTTGAACTACATCGCTGGATGCCATGCTGTGTGAATGTTTTTTGAGTTGATTCACGCAACAATTAGTAAGAGTAGCACTCCTGTACCTCTGTTTTTCTTCATGCGGCTGAGCGGAATTTGGCAGACGAGATCCGCCATGGAGGGCTGGCCGCTGCGGAGCGCTGAAATTACTGCTGATAATAAATCACGTTTTAATAGATATTTAATCTCGATTATGTGTCTATTAAAACTATGTTTTAGTGCATACATAATCAGTATTTCCGGCCTGCACGTCACCATGGTGGCCGGCTTGCTGGGGGGGCTGGCCGGCGGCTTGTGGCGCCGTTGGCCAGGCGCCTGCCTGCGTTGGCCGGCGCAGCGCGTGGCGGTTCTGGCGGCTT
>JAQTWB010000061.1 GCA_028689495.1 bacterium
GACAACCGATGCCCAGTTTGATGGGGTCTTGAACTTTTTTGACATGATTACCTCCGTTCGTGTTTTATCGGAGGATGGCATCATTGTTCGCGGTTGGTAAGAACGCCTGTTAGGAATCGCTTACGTTCAAAACTTCTACACAGAGATTGGAGATTTCAGAGACCAGTCCGGATAAATCCAGAGTAAAAAGATGCCATTTGGTAGCACTTGGGAGGCAGATAGTAAAGAAACGGAAGTGAAGGCCAAGTAAAAAAACAGGAGAAGCAAGGGGAAGGGATGTGGGGAAGGGATGTAACCTGGAACCTTCTTATTCCCCCAGTCATTCGCCGCCACAGCAACAACGTCCCTCTATAAATCCAACAACTTAAGTAAAAATGTGTTTGGTGGAAAGATACGAGAGGAAGTAACCTGGAACCATTTCCTACTTTGCCTGTAACCTTGCCCGACTGGTGGTGCCTGATGTGTTGCGAAAATAAATATTGAGAATGTTGTCCGGTGTCCGAATAAATTCCGGTCCGTCATAACCAAATCCCCTCACTGTTTGAGGGAAAATGGGATTGCCGGAATATTTTTCCCAAGTTACCAGGTCACGAGAGCGCGCCAGTCCGCTGCTCCAATGAGCGAAACCAAAATCCTTCCCTGCAGGCGCCGGGGTTGAGCCCTCATAGACCATATAATACCAATCGTCCTGCTTGATAATCGAGCGCTTGCCAATCGTACCAGAATCCCAGTCCGTTCCTATCTCCAGCACGGGCCTGTGCTCATTCCCATATTGCAGAGCAAAAAGATCGTCACCTGATGCAAAGCCGACATTAAGACGACTACCGTCATACCCGTGATAAAAAACATACCACTTCCCGTTGTCGCGAAATATTGTCGGGGTACCAATATTCACCCGCTCCCAGTCAGCCGATGGCACCAGAATCGGAGTAGCATGTGGCCCCCAGGTAAGCCCATCACTGGATGTAGCAAGATAGATCCCCCCAAGTCCCGGAGCGAAACTTGCCGGCGACCCCTCGACCACCATGTACCATGTGCCATCTTCAATCCAAACACTGGGGAAAGAGGCAATACGCTCGATCGGCGGTCGAGCTTCAAGTACCGAACCATAGTTGCTGAAATTGATTCCGTCGGTGCTCTGCGCCAAATATGTCGAAGAGAGAAACAAAGAACCAGTTTTACTCGTATTGATAAAATAAGAATAAAGCACTCCTTCACTCCAAACCGAAGATGTGAAATGCATGCCAAAGGAAGAACCAAACTGCACACCATCCTCAACAAACTCCGCCTTCCCCTCCCAAAGATCCGCAAGCCCCGGCACTGAAGGCTGATTCAAAGAGGTAGAGTTCCCACCGCCACCACCGGAACCACCACAGGCAGAAAGACCACAAAAAAGAAAAATTACACACACAAATCGCCAATACATACGTTTCGTCTCAACTAACACATTTATCTGTAGCGTCTCAGGCTTAATCTGACAGGCCTAACCCGTGAACTTACGAGTGCAAATGGCCGATTCTATTAAAAATTTAGCAGTTAAAGTTTACACTCTTTGATAACCCTACTGCGCCCTAATCTGCCCTGAAAAAGGCGTGAATCCGGCCTAACTCTCTGATACGGATCGCCAACTTTCCAAAGCTGCAATCAAATCTGCACTACGAACAGGCTTTACAATAAAATCATTCATCCCTGACGCCATACACATATTTCTTGTTTCAGACATTGCGCTGGCGGTGAAGGCAATAATATAAACTGAACTTTTGTTGTTTGCGGCTTCCCATTCACGAATTTTCACGGTCGCATCCATACCATTGAGAACCGGCATTTGTACATCCATCAAAATAACATCGTAGTCACAAGACATCCGCATCTCAACAGCTTCAGCACCATTAACAGCCATATCAACTCTACAACCCAAACGGGTCAAAGTCTTTCCCAGAACAAGTCGGTTCACCTGAACATCCTCAACCAGAAGAATCTTTATGTCATAAGCCAAGACTGCTGGCTCTGGCTTATGAATAGTCTCAAACGGCTTCGACTCTTGAACTGCCGCCCTCTGCAAAGCCATTGGCAGCGAAAGCGTAAACCAGAAGGTTGACCCCACATTCAACATTGTTTCCAGCTGTAGCCGTGACCCCATCTCTTCAACAATATGACGACATATAGCAAGTCCCAAACCTGAGCCGCCATAACTCCTGGTCATCGACACATCGGCCTGAGTAAACTTATCGAATATCTCCTCCCGTTTCGCTTCATCGATACCAATACCAGTATCGGTAACAGAAAAACGAATGCTGGCGACCTTATCGTTCGCCTTGAGCAGGGACACACCAACTGATACACCTCCAGAAGAGGTAAACTTGATCGCATTGCCTATCAGATTAATCATAACCTGCTTCAATCTGGTGCTGTCGCCCATCACCCAACTGGAATTACCTTCTGGCCAGTGCACATCAAGAGAAATTCCAAGCTCTTTATCAACAGCCTGGGGATTCATCATGCGAACAACTTCCTTAATCAACGAAAGTGGCTCAAAAGCGTGACAATCAAGATTGAACTTGCCCGCCTCAATCTTTGAAATATCTAAAATATTATTGAGTAATAAAAGAAGAACCGAACTACACTGCTGCACAGTTTCCAACAACTCACTCTGTTCCTGATCCAATTCAGTCTCCCGCAGCAGATCCGTGGTGCCAATGATACCATTGAGAGGTGTTCGTATCTCGTGACTCATATTGGCAAGAAAATCCGTTTTCGCTCTCGTTGCCTGCTCTGCCCTATCCCGAGCCTGTATCAACTCCTGCTCTGCCTGAATCCGACGAGAAATATCTGCACTGGTCCCAACCATTCGCAACGCCACCCCATCCTCGTTGCGGACGATAAGACCTCGACCCAAGATCCACAACACCGCGCCATTACGACAAGCCATCCGGTAAATATGAGAAAACTGTGTAACATCTCGATCCGCAAGCGCTTCTTCAATGATCTCAAACAACTTGCCACGATCTTCGATAAGAACCCGCATCTTCCAAGCATCTATATCAGGAGCAACCTCATCATCGGAATAACCCAGCATCTCCTTCCATCTCGGAGAATAAAAAACCTTGCCCGTAATAATATCATAATCCCACAAAGCATCATTGGCCCCGCGAAGCGCCAGCTCAAATCTTTCCTCGCTGTCCCGCAATTGGCTCTCGGAAGACTCAAGCTTACAAAGCATGGTATTAAAGTGATGAGCCAGTTGCCCCACTTCATCAACCCTGCTTTCATCCACCCGTTTACCACGTGCACCATCTGTAATCTCGCCAGCAATTGCAATGAACTTCCGCAATGCCTGGGTTAAACCAGCCGCCAAAAGCCAGGCGAAGACAACACCCACGCAAATCGCAACGACAGTAAAAATCACTCCCCGCTGCAAAATCAGCTGTGACACCCGAGCGATATTATTCTGATGTAAGCCAATTCTAACCCAGCCCACTAACCGACTATTAACGTTGATAGGGGCAGACACATCAATATTTGAATAATCATTCAACAAAATGCGATGTTCATAGGGGTACGAAAGACCGACCATACTAAGCTCGTCGTTCACATAAAGCCCCACCTTCTTCCGATCACTGTGAGCCAGAACTTTCCCATCAGGCCCAAGGATCATCACATAAGCGATTTCCGGATAACGACTGACACTCCTGACAACCTCTTCCATTCCGGCAAAATCAGAAGCCAAAATCCAGGGAATACTGGTTTGCGCAGCCATAATCGCCAGGTTTTCTGACATACTGACGCTATTGCGATGTAGTTCTTCCCGTTGACTGGACACGATTTCGTAAACGAAAAATGTCATGAGCAAGGCATGAACAAGACTGACACCAATAAGAAGCTGTCTGGCAATTGACTTTGCCCAGAGATTATAGAAGAAATTCATCACTTTCATTTGAGCCCCGCAGAGTCAATTGGTCGAACCATGACTTCAAACTGAGCAATATACTCTCTGACCCGCTCATAAGTATCATTCGTTGCTTCTTCAAATTTGCTTAGTGGCAGTCGGCTAAGTATGTCCTTACCCTGCTCATCCTGCTGTAGCGCCAGAATTTCTTCTCTGACTATCTTTTGAACCAGGTCAGGAACTTCTGGCAAAACAACAAGCCCGTTATTAATCAAAGGCTCAGTCGACCAGCTAACCTGCAACTCTGCCGCAATGCCTGGTCGCTGCTCAACAAAATTCTTCCAGGGCGGTGGCCAGGTCGCCCCGGCGACACTCTCTTTCATGTATACACTCATCATCGACGACTCTTGAGAACCCACATACAAACTTTCAATATCATCGACTACGTGTAGCCCGTTCGATTCGAGGAATAATTGTGGCATAATTGTCGCCGCCAAAGCTGTCGGCGCCGGAAAACTCACCTTTTTACCCTTAAGTTCTGCGACACTATTAATTCCGCTATCTCGTCGAGTAAGGATGATTCCGCGAAACTCTTCATCATCTCCCATCTTGGCAAAAACAGAATAACCACAGTCTATCGCCATTAAAGTTTGCAATGGATTGGGTAAGGCAAAATCAAGGTGATGTTCTTTTAACTTTGCCTCAAATGAAGCATAGCTGGCGGAAGCCTCAAGCTGTAACTGATATTGCCTAGGTAGTCGCGAATTGATGCGATCAACTAATGGTCCGTATATTTCATGAAGACGCAAAGGATTATGCAGTGGATGAACGCCAAAAGTCAGTGTCTGTCGATTATTCGGTGCACTGTTACTATACTGGGGCTCATACGGGGCTAACTCCGACTCCTGGCAAGCCGAAAAAATCAGCAAAATGGACAAAAAGGCGATCCTTAGCACTCGTTCTCCCTGATGTCGTTCGTATACCGCCTCAAAAAATGTCTTAGATTCAAGTTGAAAAAATCAAAGACTTTCCACTCTTTTAAAAATTGAAACGATATTGGTTGTCTCTGCACCTATCTTTACCCGCCCTTGAACAGTAAAAGGCCAGAGATGATATAAAATTTGCACGGTAGAGCAGAGCGTCAATTGCCAACCTCCCACAGAGGTCCTCCACACTATGTCAATTTTCACCATTCAACGTAATTGTTCAACGTGATTGGCTGATACGGTATAACTTAAGGGTGATACAAAACAACAAAAAATTAGACGGCCAACCCATAGGAACAAACTCTCCCACAAAGCCCCTTCCATGGGAACAAAATTCTCATCAGGCCTCTCGTCGAACACTGCCAGTTTTTGAAGTTGTGAGACCTAATGCACCTGCATTTTCCTGAGTGCCTTTGGCACTATAGGTAACCGGTTTAGCGGTAGCACCGCCTTTTAGAATGGATATCGTCGAAGCAACCATTCCAAGAGACTGTTTCAACAACTCTCCGTTATACTTGTTCATCTCAAGCACTCGTAAGGTAACCTGCTTGAGCTTATCCCTCATCTGGTGCAACTGACTGCGGACCGATTCGTCGGAACAAACAGCTATACACTCCGGCAGCCTCCCTTGTTCCCCAGCGATATCTTGTATTAATCGTGAACGATCCAAACCTACGGTAGCCGCCCGCTCAAACAACTGAGTCTTCGCCTGGGCGATCTGCTTCAAGTCTTCGTCATTCAAGTGCACAATGGCAGCACGCTCCGAAGCAAGAATCGAGAGCAACTCTTCCTGGAAACGAAGCTCTCGCTCCAGAACAACAACAAGCTGCTTCAACTCACGCATAAAACCTCCTATTTGTCTTCAAGATCAGCCAATATCGCCCGCGCTATATCGTGAGATGAAACCTGATAATCACCTGCGGCAACTTTTCCCCGCAACTCAGCAACCCGACTTTGTGTCGCCGCTTCATCAGCATCAAGAATGCCTGCAACCGCAGCCTGACGACGAGCAGTAGCAGAAATCGTAACCTTGTCGCCACTATCCGAGACCGTATCACTCTTCGACTCTTCCTGTTTCCCTACATTGCCCAGCGAACGGGTATTACCGGCACTATTAACGTTACCTGACAGTCTGCCAAATAAATCTCCGATCTTCATCTTCTATCCTCCTTGCTTCCCCGAAATTTCGGGTATGACCTGTCAAACTCGAACATTGAACCGCACAACATCAGGACAGTTTCTTTAAGACCTCAGGGTCATTGCCCTCGGAACTTTTTCTACTGTTCTTTTCGGGAATTGCCAAGAACCTATCTGCTCCTACCACTCCCGGTGTTTCCACTTCCTGCCTGTCCCCCTCAATCTCGTGCAACTCTTTTTCAACAAAATCCTTAATACCTATACCTTTACCTTCAGCAATGGAATCAGCAACCGCCTGATGAAACATATCTCGATACATCTGGCCGGCATGAGAATCCTCACCCATCAGACCGGTGGTCTCAACTGTCGCCCACATCGACTTGAGCATCTGCTGCAAAAGTAATGCCTCAAACCCACTCCCAGCTTTTTCGATGTCCTTTTCACTGGAAATGTTTCGTTTTTCAAGAGACTTGGCTTCAGCAATACCTTTGGTCGCAAGACTTGTCCCTAAAAGCTCCGTCGCACCTAAACCCGGCAATTCTTTCATATCCACTCCAAGGATGAGCAACCTACATAATCACCAAATCTGCCCGTAAGGCGCCAGCACGCTTGAGCGCCTGAAATATGGCAATCAAGTCCCGAGGACTCGCTCCCAGGCTGTTGAGCGCTCGCACCACCTCCCCAAGGCTCACCTGTTCTTCCACCATATTCAGCAGACCACCTTCCTCACCAACTTTAATATCAGTTTGACGAGCAACAACGGTCTGACCCTGAGCGAGAGCGTTAGGTTGGGAAACCTGGTCATCTTTGCGTATTGTAATGTTCAGACCACCATGGGCCAGAGCAACAGTAGATACTCTGACATTTTCACCCATTACAATTGTACCGGTCCTCTCGTTGACGACCACACGAGCCGGAGCGTCCGGTCGCACATCAAGTTCCTCCAGCTGAGAAATCAAATGAATCGGACTTCCGGCATCCTGTTCGCTGATTGGCATAAGGACGCTCGTGCTATCGACCGCACGGGCAACACCAGCGCCAAGTACGGTATTAATCGCCTCTTCTACTCTTGTAGCCGTTGTAAAATCAGGCTCCTTCAGAACAACTCTGAGACGACCACTTGCGAACAGATCAAAAGGAACGGCTTTTTCAATCGACGCACCATTAGCGACCCGTCCCACTGTCGGATGATTCTTCTGTGCACTATCACCGCCCCCTGCAACAACAAATCCACCAATTGAAACCGGCCCCTGCGCAACTGCATAAACCTTACCATCAGCGCCCCGCAGTGGCGTCATCAGCAGCACCCCCCCCTGAATAGTTGCCGCATCACCTATTGATGAAAGCGTTACATCGACCTTCATTCCCGGACGTGCAAATGGAGGAAGAGTTGCCGTCACAACTACACCTGCGGTATTGGCCAATGCCAGATCCTTCGCATCGACTCTAACCCCCAGACGCTCAAGCAGATTCGACATACTTTGACTTGTAAAGGCTGTGCCTTTTTTATCCCCACTGCCATTAAGACCAACAACAACACCATAACCAACCAGCTCATTGCCCCGGACCCCTTCGATATCAGCAATATCTTTCAGTCGATCTGCCAACACTTCCCCAGAACAGCAGAGAATAGCTATAAACATGCTTAGTGCCAGAATTAAACTCTTTCGCATCTTACTTCTCCGGTCCCTATTCTGTTTTCCACAACAAAACCGCATTCCACCTACCAGGCTTAAAGGCACTGTTAAAAAGCTGCCCAAATATCGCACTAAAATGGCCACAGCGATTTAAAAACACTATAACCCCATCCCGGACTCTGCTGGTCGTTAACTATTCCTCGTCCGTAAAAATCAATCCTCATGTTGGCAATCTTCGCAGAATCAATCGTATTCTGTGCATCGACATCGCGTTCCCGCACCAGTCCCGATACCACCATGACCTCTTCCTCTTTATTAACAGACAAAATCTTCGTGCCTTCTATTCTCAACAAACCATTTGGTAAAACTTCCATAATCACCGCCGAGATCATGGCTTTCATTGAACCTGCTCTCGTTGTTTCTCCTTTGCCACCATAAGTCATCTCCGTATTGGCACCCACTAGAGCCTCCGGATCAAGGTTGGCATTGTTCAGCGACCACTGTTTTGTCTCAACACCAAAGAACTGACTTATTGATGCCAGTAAATCAAATGAACTTTTTGCGTCGGTATTCGCCTTCTTCTTACCCTCGGAATTTTCATTAACGCGGATTGTTATCACATCCATTGGTTGATATGCGCGAAAATCCCGGAAAACCATTGCCCCCCGACCTTCGTCAGGCCAAAGGGATGGATTGCCTGTCATCTGGCCATTCAAATATGGTGCCTGACTCCCCGGAGGTGGCCCGGGCGGCATTGAAACTGACATTTCATTAACTGACGGAGGTGCAACAATGCTTCGACGCGGTGGCACTCCTGGTGCAAACGACAAGTTCTTTGATGATTCAATCGCTGGCTGCAATTGCACATAACTGTTATCGGAAGGCTCACCATCAACCATTCTTGCCCGCGGTATGTATTCCACATTACCAACTGTCTTTATTCCGGAAGACGGAAGTGAGTCAGCTGTGCTGGCATCACTGACGACATCAAGAGGATTACCTTGAACCCGATAAATTGAGTAATCGTTTCCCGTGCCGTTCCTATAGGAGCGGGCAAACTCTTCGGCCGGCACAAAACTTTCTGGTATCATCGCCCGGTCCGCGCCTGCACAGGAGAACAACCCCGAACTCAGTAGCAACAACACCGGCAGACAGATTTTATTATTCATATTGATTCGCCTCTATCCTGACCTGCCCTTGAGCACTGACAACACCTGCAAGAACCTTTCGCGAACTGGAATTCTGCACAGAAATCCTGTCCCCGAACCGACCATCCTCCTGAGCAATCCCTGCCGCCGTAGCCCGCAAAAATCCATTTTCATAAACAAGAATGACTTTCTTACCCTTTGCCACCGCAAGCGGTGCGGCAACATTCTTGGCAAGAATTGGTTGCCCGGCACGTAAATTGGTAATCGTTGTCTGGCCAATAATCTCTGTTTCTGATGTCAAAACTGATGGTGCGTGTTCACGCAGATTGAACCGAAGTAATTCCAAGTCATCAGCGGAGACACTTTGACCGCGCTCGATATTATGTTTTGCCACTGGGACCAACTGCCAATCATCGATCGTGATAGTCAACTCTCTGGTCTGGATATTGCCCGAGGGTTCAATCACGCTCAGTTGACCCTTAAGACGACCAGCTGGCCCATGCTCGGAAAAATCCACTTTCAACTGATAGCCTCGACTGGCATAAATGCCATTGCCGTCTATCCGGAATGAACGAACCGCTCGGTTATCTTGGTATTTGCTGTATAACCACTGTCGAACCACCTCACTAACCTGTTCTTTGGTAATTTCGATGCGATCGGCAATTACCGTAATACTCTGGGGAATAGAGTAACCAATACTGTCCGTTGCTACTCCTGAATTTTCAATTTTCTTCAGAACTGCTTGCGCAGGAAGATACACTTTCTGCCCAGGAGCCGGTGACGCACCTAAAGAAACTGCCTTAAGTTTCTCGGCAACAGCCTCTCCCTCAGCACCGCGCAAAGTTATTTGCGCAACATCTCCAAGGATGATCTGTTCAGCGCTGACTTTGACAGTTGATGGAATAATCATCAGCGGTCTGGTGTCCCCCGCGACAACCTCCATCGGCAGCAGCAGCAAAAACAACATCAACTGCAATACTCGGCCCTTCATGGCAGTAGTTCCTTAACGTTTAATATTGATGGCGTTGTTAAGCATTGCATCGGCAGTCTGGATAATCTTCGAGTTCGCCTCATATGCGCGCTGCCCTGTAACCATCTGCACAATCTCCTCAACCACACTGACGTTTGAGCTTTCAAGAAAACCTTGCGCAATGGTCCCCAACCCGTCAGAACCTGGCACGCCTGCAACTGGAGTGCCTGAAGACTCAGTCTCTTCAAGAAGATTTCTTCCTTTGGCGCGAAGACCCGCAGGATTCTGGAATCTGACCAACTCAAGTTGTCCAACATTAGTTGGTGTCGCTGCCCCTGGTTGATTAACAAAGACATTACCATCAGCCGAGATCGTTACACCGATGCTGTCAGTAGGCAGGGTTATGTTAGGACTAATCAGATAACCATCGGAATTCACCAGGTTCGAGTTTGAATCAAGTTTAAACGCCCCTGAACGAGTATAGGCAGTTTCTCCATTCGGTAGAGTAACCTGAAAAAAACCATCGCCCTCAATTGCAACATCAAAGGGATTGGAGGTCGATTCAAAATCTCCTTGTGAATGAATTTTCGAAACTGCTTCTGGACGAACACCGAGCCCCACCTGAACTCCTGTTGGGCTTGTCCCCTGCTGCTCTGCCGTACCGGGCTCCTCAATAATCTGATACATAAGGTCCTGAAAATCGGCCCGGCTCTTTTTGAACCCTGATGTATTGACGTTTGCCAGGTTGTTGGCAATCACATCAAGATTGAGTTGCTGGGCAATCATTCCAGTGGCGCCGGTAAATAGTGCTCTAATCATGTTCCGTCTCCGATAGGAGGTTATTATTGGCTATCAGCCTGCCGCCCTAGCACTGCGAATCGCTCGATCATTCATGTCGTCAATTGTCTGAACAGTCTTTGTATAGGCTTCAAATCCGCGCTGAGCATCAATCATTTCAACCATCGCTTCAACCACATTAAGATTGGCTGTCTCAACCGACTGTGGTACCAGCATTGGCTCAACTGCTTCCTGTGTCAGTGGATCGTCAGCACGAAACCGAACGCCCTCCACTCGTTTCAGCGCCTCGGTGTTATCAATCCGAACAGTACGCAGCTTGGCCACGGATTGGCCATCCACGGATACATTACCCCCACTATCAATTGATACTTTGCCCTGCGGAACTTGAATTGGCCCTCCATCACCTAAAACAGGATAGCCATCAGCACTGACAATTTGAGACAGATTATTCAGTGAAAAGTTGCCGGCCCGCGTATACTGCTCCTCCTCCGGTGTTTGAACGACAAAAAAAGTATTCTCTTCATTAATCGCAACGTTCAAAGGATTACCCGTGTACTCAATTGGCCCTGCTGAAAAATCGGTCTGAGTCCGAATATCAATGATGCCAGGGGTGCGCTGCTGATCATATTGCGCTCGTTCGTTATCACTAGCCAGCCGACTGGCAAGAGTGTCTTCAAAGTTCTCTTGTCGCGAAACAAGTCGCTCGGCCTTAAAACCAACAGTCGAAACGTTAGCTAGATTGTTGGCCACAACATCAAGCTGCCTGTTCCGCATCAGGCCACCAGAACTAGCCGCGTATATTCCTCGATCCATAACCTATTCTCCTCTTACGACAAAATTGTCGATGAGCTACGATGCTCTTCTTGCTTGCGGCAAATAATCCGCTTCTTCAAATTGACTGCCAAACAATTCATCCTCAAAATCTTCGCTGCGGACGATATGCATAGAACTTCCCTGCTGTTGAGGACTCGCGGGATCGGCAATTTCCCCGCTCAAACGCATAAGGCGGTATAGCTCCCTGACCTGAGTCGTTGTCAGCTCAAGCTTTCGCGCTACCGCATGAATCGGCTCCCCACGACCGAGAAGACGTTTAGCAATCCGGGTCGTGGAAGCGTCGGCTACCATTTCATATGATCGATTCGAATGTTCATCGAAGGAGATTCTTTCGACCTGCGTCGGAAGAGATCTGGAGGCCATGCGTACGGAACTGTCCGTTACCTGTTGTTTCTGCCCTATGCGCCCCTGCTTGCCCACAGTTGCCGCTGAGCCCCTTGAAGTTGATCTCGCTTTTAGTTGCTCGGCAGATATGCCAGTTCCGCTCATGCGAGTTTCGGTTCGAGTCGTAGTATAATCAGAAACTGATTCTGCTCCTTTTAAAAGATTTTGCTCGTAAGTGGTTTTCGCCACAGACCGCTGCAACACTGTGCTATTCGGCACCTGTATCGGCTTGAGCCAGGACTCATTTGGCACATCATCAAGTGAAACTGCCTTCTGCGACGAAGCGACTCCTTGGGCATATCGCTCGGAATATCTTCGGCTTTCGAAACTCGGTTCATGATTTTCCGGGCGAACGCTCTGTTCGTCCAGAGCTTGCAGTAAACTCTGAAGTTCATCCCTGCGCATACGCAGACTTTGGTCGAGCACTGCACTTTGTTCACTGGCTTCCTGAACCAAGCCGCTTAAAACACCCTCCAACTCACGCAGGTCACAATTCCCTGACGTTGGCGCAATCTCACGACGGGAACGCAGATTAAACAGGGCGAACAAGGTCAGACTCATGACAAGAAGAATGTCGAGCATGTCACTCATCGCCATGTTAGGAACTGGTATTTCAATTGTCATGAACTTCTATTACTCCCCTAATTCTCGCAGCTCCCTGCTTTCTCCACCGCATGCTGACTGTCAATCGCTTGACAGCTTGTGACTGAAACACTTTCTGAACCTCGTTGATATTTCGCTCCGCATGTAATCTACACTGGAACAATCAATTTCAAATAGGTTACAGAATTTCAGAGTGTTACTTGATTTTTCAAGCCGGTCGGATTTTCTTATCAGAACAAACCCCCGGTTCCCGGGTGTGATATTCTTTGTCAAAATCTCCACTCTCTAAAAGGTAGATGCAATCTACGGGCCAAGTCTTTAGCTGACTCCAAGAAGAGTACAAATCCGCCCATTAGTAATCATATTAACTGTGCATCAGTCGTCAGGCTGGCGCCGTGTTAATTGCTTACCTTCACTTGATATTCGCTCCATGAAAACGAGGTGTTAATGAGAAGTATATTCTTATCCGTCATCACGACTCTATTGTTTGCTGGCAATGTGATTGCTTGCCCGACGAGGAGCATTTCACTACAGGGCACTCTTGATCTTAATGCGGCATCTACCAACCTGCCTTCTCAATTGACATTCGCCAACTTGTCGAGTGCTGCCACTTACGAACATACCGTTGATGTTCGATTGAAGAACAATTCTCAGCGTCAACTGTCCTTTTATTGGTTTACCGATGGTGCATCGGAGTGGTCGTTATACATCTATGTAGATGGAGGGGATGTTGGGGGAGCACCGGGTATTCCCGTCCAAACAGCTCATATCGCTAATGTCACCTTTCAGAGTGGACATCTTTCTACAGCAAAATCTGTTCAGCTTACCATCCCTTGGACCAGTTCTGACCTTGAGCCGATAACTGTCTCGCTAAATGAGATTTCGTTAAATGCCGCCGGGCATAACGAGATGTTTGTCTCCCAGGATGGCACAGATAGTGGATGCTCAGCTTTGAGTAGAAATGATTATGATGGTGATGGCGTGGGCGACCGTGCGATTTGGCGCCCGGATTCAGGATATTGGGCGGTTGTTAATTCCTCTTATCATTCAGTATTAGGTACACATGTATCTCCGTATATTTGGCAACAGTGGGGCCTTCCTGGGGATTACCCAATGCAGGGAGATTATACCGGAGACGGGAAGTCAGATCTGGTGGTTTGGCGACCTGGAAACGGAACCTGGTATATCTGTAGTTCCGAAGTTAATTTTGACTGCAGCCAAGGGATCGCCATTCAATGGGGGTTGCCAGGAGACCGACCGTTAACAGGTGATTATAATGCTGACGGTGTAAATGATCCTGTTATATGGCGTCCATCTGATAATCGATTTTACATTTACAATGAAAACTCCGGTTATCATGGCACCCAGTGGGGGTTACCAGGAGATATCCCCATTGGGGTATCTTCAGCTCAATGACATTTCAGACCGCGAGTTTATAGTTGAGTAGAAATGACGTAAACGCCCACATGGTTCGCCGACTATGGCCGGTCAATGGTCATAGGCGCTATAAAAGTTGGGCCTTTTGGCAAGCTACGCTTGACGTTCCGCAATAAAATAGTGCACATTGCGCGTAGTGGGAAATATTCCCCGCCTCGCAACGATTGACCAATTGGTTTTACGAACAAATGTCAATCGGAAATGTCCATCAAATACATGAAATATCACAACCTTTAGTTGCACCAACCAAAATTAATCTCGGAAGAGTCTGAACGAAGCAGAAATCTTGACTCCTGCGAGCTCTCAACAACAACTACGCAGCCAAATTACCGGCAGCCATATAAGGAAGAACAATGAACAAAATACTAACAGTATTCACTGTAGTTATGTCGTGCCTAGCCGCCACCACTGTGTGCGCACAACCGATAGATATTAATGGTGAGATATTCGAGTTAGGTAATCACGCTTTCCCGGTAAAAGCTGAACAGCTCAATATTCCGGTCACTGAAGTATCAATTGCTGATTCTTACACATATCTCGAAGGTGCCGACCTGAGTGGCTGGTTACATAACATGACCAGCCAAACCCCTGTAAAGTTAACTTTTCAAGCCCCAATAGAGGACCAACCAGGGGATGATATTTATTTTGGGCAAGGCCGTATGCTGGAGTACTCTCCACCATCAGGAGATCGTCATGCCCTTGAGTATAGTTTTGATGGCAATACTTGGTATTACTTGGGGCACAGCGACTTCACGATGAGCTCATCTTATTGGTACAATGCGCGTGATTCCTGGAATTGGTACTTCCAAATATTCCGCAGCTCAATTGATCTGGAAAACCACAACATAACAACACCCATAACTGAAATCTATGTTAGAGGCGTTGACACTTTAAATCTGGTCGTTGTTGGAAACATGAATCAGGGCACAGAAATCGATACCTACAAGCCACTGGTTACACTATACCCCGAAAGCATCTCATATATTCAAAACAACAAAACCAAATATATCGGCTCTTATTTTGCGAAGATTTTCGCCCACGATGCTTCAAGTATTAAAAGAGTTACTCTGTTTCAAAAAGTACAAGGAGAAACAACATGGACAAATGTCGAATCGACAAATAACCTGATTAACAATATCGGTGGTACATTTGGTGGCTATTACCGTGTAACATTCGACTACTCGTCCTATCCGGCGGGCACCGTGTTATTTTTTAGGCACGTGATTAAAGACTTTGCTAATCAAAGCACTGTCATTATCAAAAAAGCTCGCGTAAAAGCCAACAAGAGCTTGGTCTTTCTAAATTAAAACAACTCGTCGTCCTAATTTTGATTGTTTCTGGTACCGGGTTCCTATTCTGAAACAATCCTCGTTCGCCGTTCGATTAATCTCCTGTAATTAAGTTTCACTTACAGGAGTGACCTGGTGGCAAGAAATCCGAAAATGTTTATCCATGATGCGGTCTATGAACTGTGCTTTCGCACCGAAAATGGACTGCCAATGACCGCAGCTCGTAAGCGATTCCTATTAGGCGGTCTTGCGCTCATTTGCAAAGTGAGCTTTCCAGTGCTTTGGCGCAAGTAGATGTACGTCTTGCGCCGGATGTGTGTCGATGCGTTGCAGAACATCAACTAAGTAGTCCCAAGGGTTGACCGCCTGCATTTTGCAGCTTTCAATCAGCGTATAGGCGATAGCGGCGTATTTAGCCCCAACCTCAGTCCAGAAGAAGAGCCAGTTCTTTCTGCCAACGGCCACTGGTCGG
>JAQTWB010000186.1 GCA_028689495.1 bacterium
GGTCCTGCAAGAGAATGCCGCTACTGTCAAAACGGACGCTAATCTCCGGGTATCGGATGCAGAGCCACACACCTTGCCGACTGTTGTCAGACTCGTCGAATCTAAACAGGGACGGGCAAAACAAATGAACGCTGGGGCAATTGAAGCCAGAGGAGAGTTTGTCCTGTTTCTTCATGGAGACAGCCGCCTGAGCAAAACGGCCCTGAACTCTTTGGCTGCAGCACTGCTAGCCAAACGTTTCCCAGAAAACAGACTGCTTTATTACTGTCTTAAGTTTGCCAATGACGGGCCGCCTTTGATGAAACTTAATGAATGGGGAGTCAGATTTCGTTCAAGCTTTTTTAAACTACCCTTCGGCGATCAAGGGCTTTGCCTGAAGCTTCAGACCTTTCTGAACCTTGGTGGTTTTAATGAAACTGCAGCCTGCGCCGAGGACCTGCTATTTGTTATTGCTGCCCGTAAAGCCGGGATCGAACTGCGCTCCCTACCGGAAACAATCATTACCAGCGCCCGTAAATACAGACGCTATGGCTGGTTTAAAACAACAACTCATCACCTCCTTGTCACTTTATCCCTGACGCTCAGAGAATGGTTCTTGCCTCACAAAGATCAAAACCTGCTGCCTGAGGAACTCTGATGAATCGTGTCGCTATCGCCATATTTGTCAAAACCCCTGGTCTCTCGCCGCTAAAAACCAGATTAGCTGCTGACATCGGCGAAAATAACGCCATCTCCTTTTACGAGCATTCTCTACAAATCGCCGAAGAGGCGATTGTCATCGCTGAACAAAACTCGGACTTCAACTTCCAGCCATTCTGGGCCGTAGCCGAAGAACAAGCTCTGCATCTTGACACCTGGCAATCGTTTGCCAGAATTTACCAGGGCAGCGGCTCACTCGGAGAGAGACTATCGCGCATCTACTCCGGACTGATAACCAAATTTCGGACAGTAATCCTGATAGGTGCAGACTGCCCGACAATTTCCGCGAACGTTCTGCTTGATGCCGCCAATCAACTTTGTCATCACTCCGACAAAAAAGCTTTCGTTCTCGGCCCAGCAAATGATGGCGGGTTCTATCTATTCGGTGGAAATAAAACCATCGCCGAATCTATTTGGACATCGGTTACCTACAGCTGCGACTCCACCGCTGCGGAATTAACTGCTCAGCTGACAAAACATGGTGAGATACATACCCTGCCGACTTTGAGCGATGTTGATACGGGAGAGGATTTAAATTTTACACTATTGCAAATGAAGAATAATGAAGCGCTAACTCTCTCTCAACAAATAATGCTAACCCGAATGTTGCACCTAATCCCATTGTAGTGTCTGAAGCGAAGCGCCGAAACATATAGAATACCGTGAAGGATTTTCGTAGGGGCGCTTCGAGAAACGCCCAACAATGCCAAACTTCACAGCTTTAAACAAATCGAACTGACTTACGTGCAATTTCCGGGCTAAGCCACCGCACCGTTACAAGAACTGCCGGCACCCGCTGTGCATCCATAACAATGATCTGCTACAGCAATCCGCCGGTTCACGCACTGGTCCAACGAATCAATCTCCCATATCGACTTCGAAGCAGCTCCATCTTGCAGTTCAAGCATCTGGTTAAAATCGCAATCATAAATAAGTCCATCCCAGCTTATAGAAACAAGGTTGCGACACATTACGTTCTCCAATGCCCGCAGATTAAAACTGCTTACCAGAAGGCCCATATATTCCGATAATTTTCCATCTCGTTCGAGTTGATGCAAAAAACGCTTAATCGGCATGTTGGTAATTGTGTAGAGTTGATTAAATTCAACCTCAAAGATTTCACGAAGTTCATTTTTATAGGCAGCTTCGAGTTTCAATTGATCTGGCGGCAGGCTTGCGCCCAAAGGGTTATAAACAAGATCAAGGCGTAATCGCGGATCCTTGGCGTACCCGAGATTATTCAAACGCCGAAGAGCCAGAATACTGTCATCAAATACGCCACGACCTCTCTGTTTCTCAACGTTTTCTTTTGAATAACAAGGAAGAGATGCGACGACATGAACCTGATTTTCAGCAAAAAACTCTCCCGCCCACTGATAACCTTCAGCTTCAAGAATCGTCAAATTACAACGGTCAATAACAGCAATGTTTCTCGCTCTAAGAGCAACAACAAAATCACGAAAACCCGGATTCATTTCCGGAGCACCACCAGTAAGATCAACTGTCCTGATTCCCGGACTGGCATCGACAAGCTCAAGAAGCCTCGCTTGAGTCGTTTCAGTCATAATCTCTGTCTGCTTCGGACCCGCTTCCACATGACAGTGAAGACAGGCCAAATTACAAAGTCGCCCCAGGTTAACCTGCAACGTGGATATTCCCTCACGCTTCAATTCAACATCATGAAGCCTCAGGCGCTCCCTGAATGTCGGCACACTAATTTCAGTCATACTCTCCCTATTCATATCTATGAGCAATCACAATAATCTGAGCGTTAACTTCCTCGTCGCCAACTATGAAATCGCTCCACCCAACGCAAAACTTGCTGTGGTGCATGATTCTTTTTCCAGACCCCCGCCACATATTTGTTAGCTTCTGCCATTGTCGGATAGGTATGAATTGTGCCAAGTATTTTATTGAGTCCCAGTCCGTGTTTCATGGCCAGCACATACTCGGCCAGCAACTCTCCAGCTCCGTGCCCAACTATCGTAACACCCAGAATCTTGTCACGACCTGTTGCTGTTATTACCTTCACAAACCCTTCATCAGTTCCATCGGCGATGGCCCGATCAAGATCATCAATGCCATAACGTGTAACCTCATATTCTATCCCCTTTCCCTTGGCATCTTTTTCATTTAAACCCACATGGGCAACTTCAGGGTCCGTAAAAGTACACCAAGGCACTACACGGTAGTCAGCACGAAATTTTCGAAAGGGAGAAAACAAAGCATTAACTGCCGCATACCATGCCTGGTGAGCGGCGAAATGCGTAAACTGATAAGGTCCTGTAACGTCGCCTGCCACATAGATATTGGGATAGTTAGTTCGGAGAAATTCATCTGCCTCAATAGTTCCACGTGAGTTTACCTGCACTCCAAGTTCCTCCAAACCGAACCCGATGACATTAGCCTTACGTCCCAACGCAAAAAGCAGACAATCAAATTCAACCTCGATTTCCCCTGTCTCCTCCGCACCACTGCGACAGATAAGGTATTTGCGATTATCATGAACTGTAACACCTACAGCACGATGATTTGTCAGGATACGGACTCCTTTCTTCATCAACCGTCTGCAAATATACTCGCTGACGTCATCATCCTCACGGCTGAGAATGCAATCATAGGCTTCCACTTGCGTAACATTGACCCCTAGTCGTGCAAAGGCCTGGGAAAGCTCGCTACCAATAGGTCCACCGCCAAGAACCACCATCTTCTCCGGCTTCTGCCGCAAGCTCCAGATGGTGTCCGAGGTGAAATATTCTACCTTATCGAGCCCTGGCATATTCGGCACCAGCGGTCGTGCTCCTGTCGCGATGACTATGCTTCGCGTAGTAAATGTGCTGCCGTTTACCTCAACGGAAAAAGGTGATTTGATCTTCGCCGCTCCGCTAATACATTCAACACCAAGCTCTGAATATCGCTCAACTGAATCATGGGGTTCCACCTGTTTGATAACTCTCTGGACCCTTTCCATCACTTCAGAAAATTCGAAGTTCACTTCAGATGTTT
>JAQTWB010000062.1 GCA_028689495.1 bacterium
CCCTACACGACGCTCTTCCGATCTCCTTCAGCAGAACCTGATTGCTTCACTTCGCTTCGAGTATCAGGATGACGGAGTAAATATCATCCGTCGCTATATTCCTACCATCGCATACACCGCTATGGAAAACTTCAAAGTAGTTGCCGAATATAAACATGAAACCGGGATTTCCTACAAGTCGACAGGAAACAGTGAGATTGCCAACAAGGTTGCAACTCTTGGCGTGACATTTTGTTTCTAATTGTTATAAATAGCGGTAACGATACAGAACATAATTAACGCGATAATGATCAAAGCTACCAAGAATGTTTAAGGAGCATTTATGAAAAAATATGTAACTTTGGCAGTACTCGTCGCACTTTCGGTTTATTCAATTGCTGAAGCACGTGTCAAAGTATCGGGCCGTGGCGCCAAAATGAATTTTAGTGCTGACAGTGTTCCTGGTATGTATAAGCCGGCCTTTGATCTTATGCAGCAAAAATGCATAAAGTGCCATACGATGGAACGGACAGTTATTGCCGTCCAAACCGGCAGGGCTCCCATAACCGGCCAACCATTTAACAAGCAGGCGGTAAAAGCATATGGAATTAAAATGCTACGCAAGCCGAATTCTGATATGAATAAGAAAGAAATCCGGGATATTGTTGTCCTCCTTAATTTTCTTTTGGATGAGAATACAAAATAATCCGTACGGTACTAATCTGTGTAGGATACCTCACATTGAAAAATAAAAAGGCCACGCGAAGAGCATGGCCTTTTATATTTGTTGTTCCTTGTACTTTGTGCTGGAGGCGCGTGTCGGATTCGAACCGACGTTAACGGTTTTGCAGACCGGCTCCTAGCCTCTTGGATAACGCGCCGTTGAACAATGAATTACTCTTATAACTAATATTTCGTCTTACTGTCAACCTCTATTTTTATTTAAATTTAATTGCAAATCCGGAAGCACAATATTCGGTTGACGGAATGATTCCGTAGGTAGTAACCCGACCGGTAACTTCCGGGAACATAATTGCATCGGCCCCCATCTTTTCAGCTTCCTGTCGCACTGCTGCAAGCCCCCACGCTTTAATACCGGGTGACAATGAATAATCAGATCCATATGTTTCGCGAGTGACCTGGATCCTGCCTAGTTTTATATAGGGTCGGATCAACTCATCCTGTGACAGAATTGGCAAGCCATCATCGTTGGAAGAGGGTCGTATTGCGCTGCAGCTGGATAATAAAAAGGACATCAGCACATAAAACAACAGCAATATAGGACGGTTGGTAACGGTATTCATATCAGGCAGTTCCTTGTCTCAAATAAATTCTCACTGGACAGACCGGCCATCGCATGGTAATGTTTCTAGCTTTTTTAGGCAATAAAAAACTCGTAAAACTTACTTTTGAAAAGGAGCCGGAGCTATGTCGGGTCATAATAAGTGGAGTACTATCAAGCATAAAAAGGGGGCTGCGGATGCCAAGCGCGGCAAGCTTTTTACAAAGTTTATCAAGGAAATATCTGTTGCGGCAAAGCTGGGTGGTGCTGACCTTGCTGCCAACCCGCGTTTGCGTACTGCCGTAGATAAGGCAAAAGCTGAAAATATGCCAAAGGACAATATCGAACGTGCCATCAAGAAGGGCACCGGCGGTATGGAGGGTGTTACCTACGAAGAAATTATATACGAAGGTTATGGTCCAGGTGGTGCTGCCGTTCTCGTTGAAGTTTTGACCGATAACCGTAATCGCTCCGTTTCAGATATTCGCAGTATCTTTTCAAAAAGTAATGGCAATATGGGCGAAGCGGGATGCGTCTCCTGGATTTTCAGTAAAAAAGGTTTAATCGGTTATGACAAGTCAGTAGATTTCGATCAGCTTTTTGAAGCAGCTCTTGAAGCGGGCGCTGAGGATGTTGCAGAGTTGGATGATTGCTTTGAAGTCACTTCGGAAACAACCTCTTTTATTGAGGTTCGCGAGGCTCTGGCCGCAAAAGGCTTTAAGCATCTTAACGCCGAGATAACTATGATTCCTCAAACACAGGTTAAGCTTGAAGGGAAGCAGGCTGAAAGCATGCTTAAACTTATGGATAAACTTGAAGATAATGATGACGTACAGAACGTATATGCCAACTTCGATATCTCTGAAGAAGAGATGGAAAAACTGATGTAGAAAACTGGCCCTTCGGGGCCTTTTTTGTGCGTCTCAAAATCTGAAATATAGTATGTTGGTCGTCATATGAATGTATATATATCATGATGGGGACAGATAAATGAATGAAATTGCAACATTTGCTGCTGGCTGTTTCTGGGGTGTTGAAGATGTCTTCCTGGCTGTTTCCGGTGTGACAAACACTCGGGTGGGATACACCGGCGGGCGGTTAGACAAGCCAACGTACCGTGATGTCTGTAACGGCGATACTGGCCATGCTGAAGCCGTTGAAGTAACCTTTGATCCGCATCAGATCACGTACGCGGAACTTCTCACCGTCTTTTGGGACTGTCATGACCCAACACAAGTTAACCGGCAGGGACCCGATTATGGAGAGCAATATCGATCAGCGATATTCTATCATTCCGAGTCTCAGTACCAGATAGCATGCGATTCGAAGAATGAGCTCGAAAGAAAAAATGTTTTTCGCAGAACAATAGTAACTCAAATTGTACCTGCTGCTGTTTTCTGGGAAGCGGAGTCTTATCACCAGAAATACCATTTGAAAAATGGTGGTGGATGTGGTTTTTAATAACCTTCACATTATTAACAAGCAACGGCCGGAATAATTATTCCGGCCGTTGCTTGTTGGGTTACATTCAATAGTGCTTATGCTGCTTCCAAGTCTGCCTCACTGCCGTTTTCAGCAGCGCCGGCTTCTTTTGAAGGACTTTCCTTCGGCGCTTGAGGGTCTGCAATCAAACGTAAATTACGGTAGCGTGCAATACCGGTTCCTGCTGGTATCAGACGTCCCATGATAACATTTTCCTTGAGTCCACGCAGATGGTCAATCTTTCCTTCAATGGCTGCCTGAGTCAACACTTTCGTTGTCTCCTGGAAAGATGCTGCTGAAATAAATGATTCAGTCGAAAGTGATG
Organism: bacterium; assembly: GCA_028689495.1. Taxonomy (GTDB): domain Bacteria; phylum Bdellovibrionota_C; class UBA2361; order SZUA-149; family JAQTWB01; genus JAQTWB01. Next base: position 3,069 of record JAQTWB010000062.1, read on the forward strand.
CTTTCGTAATACCAAGCAACAGAGGTTCGGCAACAGCCGGACGTTTCCCATCCCGGAACGCCTTGTCGTTCTCCTGTTCAAATACCCAGCGTTCAATCTGGTCATCAACGAGAAGGCTGGTATCACCGGTATCCTTGATGCGGACCCGCCGCAGCATCTGACGCACGATTACTTCAATGTGCTTATCGTTGATTTTAACACCCTGAAGTCGGTATACCTCCTGAACTTCATCTACCAAATACTTGGCAAGTTCCTTAACACCAAGCACCCGGAGAATATCATGAGGATTTGAGGAACCGTCCATAAGCGGCTCACCGGCTCGAACGTGATCACCTTCGTGAACGCTGATATGCTTACCTTTCGGAATCAAGTATTCCTTCGGTTCGCCCAGTTCAGGTGTGATTATTACTTTTCGCTTGCCTTTTGCATCCTTACCGTATGAAACACGTCCATCAATTTCTGTAATAACCGCAAAGTCTTTCGGTTTGCGCGCTTCAAACAGTTCGGCAACGCGCGGCAAACCTCCGGTAATATCCTTTGTTTTTGTAGTTTCACGAGGTATCTTCGCAATAATATCACCAGCGCTGATGACAGTGTCATCAACAACAGAAATATTTGCTCCAGCAGGAAGGAAATATCGGCCGATTGTACCGCCACCTTCTCCTGTTGCATCCTTGATTGCAATTCGAGGACGTTTGTCGGTGTCCTTTGTCTCAATGATAACCTTACGTGAGAGACCGGTTACATCATCCAACTGCTCTTCCATTGTAACGCCTTCAAGAATGTCGGCGAATTTGACCCGACCGGCGACTTCAGTAAGGATCGGCATGGTGTAGGGATCCCATTCTGCGAGTGTGGCACCCTGTTTGACAGCTCCTCCAGGAGCGATTTTGATTTTAGCACCATACACAACGGTGTATTTTTCCCGTTCGCGGCCGGTTTCGTCAATAACGGCAATTTCGCCGTTGCGGTTCATAACGATATGGTGCCCTTCATTGTTGATTACAGTGTTGACGTTAATATAATTGATAACACCGTCTGCACGGGCTTCAAGTGATGTCTGTTCGGCGTGACGAGATGCGGTACCACCGATGTGGAAAGTACGCATCGTCAGCTGTGTACCTGGTTCACCGATTGATTGGGCTGCAATTACGCCGACAGCCTCACCCATGTTGACACTGTGTCCGCGAGCAAGGTCACGTCCATAACACTTGGCGCAAATTCCCCGTTTACTCTGGCATGTCAACACAGACCTGATTTTAACTTTTTCAATTCCGGCATCTTCAACACGTTTAACCAGATATTCATCAATCTCCTGATTCATCTCAACCAGTATTTCATCAGTCAATGGATCATGGATGTCATCAAGTGCAACTCGCCCGAGGATACGGTCGCCGATCGGCTCAATAATTTCTCCGCCCTCTGTCAGAGAGGAGACAATCAGGCCATCAAGAGTTCCGCAGTCAACTTCTGTAATGATAGCATCCTGGGCAACGTCGACCAGTCGGCGTGTCAGGTAACCGGAGTTAGCTGTCTTAAGAGCCGTATCAGCAAGACCTTTACGCGCACCGTGGGTCGATATGAAGTACTGTAGAACGGTCAAACCTTCCCGGAAGTTTGCAGTAATAGGCGTTTCAATAATTTCCCCGGAAGGCTTGGCCATCAATCCACGCATACCGGCAAGCTGGCGAATCTGCTGTGCAGAACCTCGGGCTCCTGAGTCAGCCATCATGTGGATGGCATTGAATGAAGACGTTTCAACTTTGCTGCCGTCACGCGCGGTGACAATTTCTTTTGAAAGGTTGTCAAGCATCTCGGTTGCAATCTCTTCAGTTGCTTTTGCCCAGATATCGATAACTTTATTGTAGCGCTCACCGTCTGTAATAAGACCTTCGGTGTACTGGTTCTGAATCTCGGTAACCTCTTCATGGGCTTTTTCAATAATTGCCGGTTTCCCTTCAGGGATAACCATATCATCGAGACATATGGAAATGCCTGCCAGATTAGCATACTTGAAACCGATTTCTTTGAGACGGTCGGCCAAAAGAACGGTCTCTTTACTGTCGGAAAGGCGGTAACACGTATCCACCAGGTTTGACAGCTCCTTCTTGGTCATTACTTTATTGATTGTTGAAAAAGGCACAGCAGCCGGAAGGACATCGCGCAGAAGAATACGTCCAGCAGTGGTATCAATCATCTGAGCTTTCTCATCGGTAACAAGATTCTTCATGCGAACCTTAATGAGTGCCTGCATGTTGATTTCACCGGCATCGAAGGCAATTCGGACTTCTTCTGGGGATGAAAAACAGCCAGACACACTCATTCCTTCGGATAGTTCCTTTTCCGTAGGACGGTAGTATTCACCCTTTGCGTTGATCCTGTCTCTGGTCATATAGTATGCGCCCAGAACCATATCCTGTGAAGGAACGATAATTGGCTTTCCGTTGGCCGGAGAGAGAATGTTGTTTGTTGACATCATCAGAACGCGAGCCTCAACCTGACTCTCGATAGAAAGTGGCAGATGGACAGCCATCTGGTCACCGTCAAAGTCAGCGTTGAAGGCGGTGCAGACAAGCGGATGCAACTGAATGGCCTTTCCTTCGATCAGAACCGGTTCAAAAGCCTGAATACCGAGACGGTGAAGAGTCGGAGCACGGTTAAGCATGACGGGGTGCTCTTTAATTACCTCTTCAAGAACATCCCATACTTCGGGGCGTTCTTTTTCAACCATTTTCTTGGCGCTTTTAATGGTGGTGACAAGACCGCGTTCTTCCAGTTTGTTGTAGATAAACGGCTTGAATAGCTCCAGTGCCATTTTCTTTGGAAGTCCGCATTGATGCAGTTTGAGTTCCGGTCCCACAACAATAACGGAACGGCCAGAGTAATCAACGCGTTTACCAAGCAAGTTCTGGCGGAAACGTCCTGATTTACCTTTCAGCATATCTGAAAGCGACTTTAGCGGACGTTTGTTAGGGCCGGCGATAGCTCTTCCGCGACGACCGTTGTCGAAAAGCGCATCCACAGCTTCCTGAAGCATGCGTTTTTCATTACGAATAATTACTTCCGGAGCTTGCAGCTCACAAAGTCGTTTTAGTCGGTTATTACGGTTAATGACCCGTCGGTACAGGTCGTTTAAGTCGGATGTAGCAAAACGCCCTCCATCAAGCGGCACGAGTGGGCGCAATTCAGGTGGAAGTACCGGGATACATTCAAGAATCATCCATTCCGGTTTGTTGCCGGAGTGACGAAATGCTTCAACTACTTTCAGGCGTTTAGCCGTCTTCTTACGTTTTGCTTCGCTGGTTGATTCAACCATTTCGGCTCGTAATGTTACCGCAAGATCTTCCAGGTCAAGTGCACGCAGGCATTCACGGATCGCTTCAGCTCCCATGCCGCCGGAAAATGCGTCACTGCCGTATTCCTGCTGTTTTTGGATATATTTATCCTCCGACATTACTTCGCAAAACTGCAACGGAGTATTCTTTGGGTCGCTGATGACAAAGCCTTCAAAGTAGAGAACTTTTTCAAGGTCCTTAAGAGTGATATCCAACAGGTTGCCAATTCGAGAAGGGAGCGATTTCAGAAACCAAATGTGTGCGACCGGCGTAGCAAGGTCAATGTGACCGAGGCGCTCACGACGTACTTTCGAAGGAATAACTTCAACGCCGCACTTTTCACAGATTATGCCGCGATGTTTCATCCGTTTGTACTTGCCGCAGTTACATTCATAGTCTTTTGTCGGGCCAAATATTTTGGCACAGAAAAGACCGTCTCGCTCCGGTTTGAAGGTACGATAATTTATTGTCTCTGGTTTTTTTACTTCACCATGAGAACGCTCCCGAATTTTATCGGGGGATGATATGGATATGCGTATAGCTGAAAAGTGGAGCGGATCTTTTGGTTTATCAAAAAAGCTGAAATAATCTTCCACGATGCTCTCCTTCGTTAGTCTGAAGCCGCATGTCTGTTAATGCAGACTCCGGCCAGGAATTCATTATTGTTCTTCTTCACCTTCGAGCAGGTCAACATCAAGGCAGAGGGATTGCAGTTCCTTGATGAGAACGTTGAACGATTCAGGTAAGCCCGGTTCCAGCGTATGCTTGCCCTTGACAATAGCTTCGTACATGCGGGTACGTCCGGATACATCATCCGACTTGACAGTCAGGAACTCCTGAAGTGCGTGGGCCGCACCGTATGCTTCCATGGCCCATACCTCCATCTCACCGAGTCGCTGACCACCAAACTGAGCCTTACCGCCAAGTGGTTGCTGCGTGACAAGGCTATATGGTCCGATTGAACGGGCATGGATCTTATCATCAACGAGATGATGCAGTTTCAGCACATACATGACACCGACGGTGACCTTATTATCAAACGGTTCGCCGGTACGTCCGTCAAACAGTGTGACCTGACCGGAAGAGTGTAAATTGGCTTTTCCGAGCATAGCCTTGATCTGTGCCTCACTTGCACCTTCAAAAACTGGAGAGGCCATTGCTACGCCTCGTTGTAACCGGCGTGCAACCTTGAGCAATTCCGTACGATCGAGGCCGTCGATAAATGCCCCGACTTCTTCGTCACCATATACATCTTTCAAATACAGTTTCAAGTTGTCTTCAGATGTGTGCTTTTCAAGCATATCCTCAATTTTCCAACCGATACCTTTTGCCGCCCAGCCAAGATGTGTCTCCAATATCTGGCCGACGTTCATACGTGACGGTACGCCGAGCGGGTTAAGGACTATCTCAACCGGACGCCCATCTTCCATATACGGCATATCTTCTTCAGGTAAAATACGGGAGACAACACCTTTGTTACCGTGGCGGCCAGCCATCTTGTCGCCGACCTGCAATTTACGTTTGATAGAAATGTAAATCTTTACCATTTTGATGACGCCCGGAGGTAAATCATCTCCACGTTTCAGCTTTTGTATTTTATCCTCAAAAACGTTATGAATGAGGTCTATTTGACGGTTAAGTGTCTCCAGAATCTGATGGACTTTGTCATCGGTCTCATTGTCGTCACTGACTGAAATGGTGCTCCAGACAGAGCTGGCAAGAGATTGCAACGATTCTTCGGTTATCTGTTTTCCCTTCGGAAGCACAAGATTGCCCTTGCTGTCTTCAAGTTTGACTGCCAGAGTTTTACCGATCAAAAGACGTTTCAGCTTGCCAATTGCAGAATCACGAATGATTCTGATTTCATCCTGTTCATCCTTGCGCAACTTGTCTTCTTCAGCTTTCTCGATCAACTCAGTACGTGAGTCCTTATCATTTCCTTTGCGGGAGAAAATTTTGGCACCGATAACCGTCCCTTCGACGCCCGGAGGAACCGTAAGTGAAGTATCGCGCACGTCGCCAGCTTTCTCTCCGAAGATGGCCCGTAATAGTTTTTCTTCAGGAGAAAGTTGTGTCTCGCCTTTCGGAGTTATCTTGCCAACCAGAATATCTCCCGGTTTGACTTCAGCCCCTATACGAATGATACCTGATTCATCGAGGTCTTTAAGGGTCTCTTCGCCAAGATTGGGGATGTCAGACGTTATTTCTTCCTTACCCAGTTTCGTATCACGAGCAACACACTCAAATTCTTCAATATGGATAGATGTATAACGATCATCCTTGATAAGTTTTTCAGAGATGAGGATTGAATCCTCGTAGTTGTATCCGCCCCACGGCATGAATGCGACAACAATGTTCTGGCCAAGAGCCAGTTCACCCATGTCAGTTGAAGGGCCATCGGCGATAACTGCTCCACGTTTTACTTTATCGCCAACCTTAACAACCGGCTTATTGTTAATGCAGGTGTTCTGATTGGAGCGTGCAAACTTAATAAGATTGTAGATATCAACACCAGTGCCGTTTTCATCAACCTCACTTTCATCGATCTTTATAACAATTCGAGCGGCATCAACAGATTCCACTTCACCGTTATGTTTGGCAATTACCGATACACCTGAATCACGGGCAACGATTCGTTCCATACCTGTTCCAACCAGTGGCGAGTCGGCACGAAGAAGCGGGACGGCCTGTCGCTGCATGTTTGATCCCATCAGGGCTCGGTTGGCATCATCATTTTCAAGGAACGGAATCAAGGCGGCAGCTACAGAAACCAACTGAATAGGGGCTACGTCCATCAGGGCAATTTCATCACGGTGAACAAGAATAAATTCGCCGCTTTTACGTGCCGAGTTGTAATCATTTATGAACCGTCCGTCATTATCAACCTCGGCATTGGCCTGGGCAATAGCATGTCCTTCCTCCTCGAGCGCAGAGAAGAAGCGAACCTCGTTTGTCACCTTACCTTCCTGCACGATACGGTATGGTGTTTCAACAAATCCATGGTTATTGATTCGGGCGTAGGTTGACAAAGAAGCAATCAGACCGATGTTTGGGCCCTCTGGTGTTTCAATAGGACAGACGCGTCCATAATGAGTCGGGTGGACGTCACGAACCTCGAATCCGGCTCTTTCGCGCGTAAGACCGCCTGGTCCAAGTGCAGAAAGACGTCTCTTGTGCGTTACCTCTGAGAGAGGGTTCGTCTGGTCCATAAATTGCGATAGCTGCGACGAACCAAAGAATTCCTTAACTACAGCCGAAACAGGTTTGGAGTTGATCAAATCATGAGGCATGAGGTTTTCAACCTCTTGCAAGCTCATGCGTTCTTTGATGGCACGTTCCATACGTACCAATCCAATGCGGTACTGATTCTCGAGTAATTCACCAACAGCACGGACACGTCGGTTACCTAGATGGTCAATGTCATCAATGGCACCACGGCCATTTTTTAGTTCAATCAGGTAGCGAACAATTTCAAGGATGTCGTTCTTTACAGCAATCCGAATGTTTGAGCTGAAAAGGTCTTCAAAAATCATTCTGTTTCGACGAAGCGTCTCAATTACTCGACGATTCTCATCAAAGCCGCCCATCTCTATTACTTCTGAAAGCTTTACGGTCGCTTTCGACAATCCAAAATTGGCAAACAGCTCTTTCTGGAAAAAGTCATTGTCACGAATAATGTTATTTAGCTCAAGTAATAACTGGTCTCTGAGCTTGTCGGAAATGGACTGTCCAGCCTCTAATTTCTTGAGAGATTTTATAAGATCAGACGGGAGTTTCATCATCACATACTGTGAAAATTGATCACTTGAATCAGTAAGTTGTGCTATGAGTGACTCAAAACTGACAACATCATCACTGCCCAACATGCATGGAGCATTCAATACCATGCAGTCCTGCCAAACTTTAAGCCCGAGTTTATAATTCAGCTTAAGGCGACCGACGGCAGACAGGTCGTAACGCTCCGGGTTGAAAAACAGATTATCGAAGAGTGCCAGTGAACTTTTTAAAGTTGGAGGATCACCAGGGCGGAGGCGGCGGTATATTTCAATCAAGCCCTCGTCGCTGGAACTGATCTTGTCTATCAGTAACGTATCTCTGAAAGACGATGTAATATGTAAATTGTCTATATACAATGCACTGAAACTGTTAACACCACGTGCTTTAATTTCGTTAAAGCGATCAAGTGTTATTTCGTCATTGCATTCAACAATAATCTCGCCGGTTGTCGGATCAACGATATCAGATGATGCATATCGACCGAGAATATCTTCAACTGCGGCGGGGACCGTTTTCATGCCACGTTCCTGCATTTTCTTGATTGAAGATTTTGTATACTTACGGTTTGCCTTGACAAGAACTTCTCCGGTTGCCGGGTCAGTTACGTCAACAATGGTTTTTTGGAGAGTCAACAATTCCGGTTCAATGCTTTTAGAAATCGTTTCTGATCCAACAAAAATCTCTTCGCTTTTGTAATAGTAATTTAGCAGTTGTTCGACTGAATATCCAAGCGCTTTAAGCAGAACAGTTGCCGGCATCTTCCTGCGGCGGTCAATTCTGACGTACAGTATATCTTTATGGTCAAACTCGAAATCCAGCCAAGATCCACGATAAGGGATCACTCGTGCTGAGTAGAGTACTTTGCCGCTTGAGTGCGTTTTACCTTTGTCATGGTCGAAGAAAACGCCGGGAGAACGGTGCAACTGGCTGACTATTACGCGCTCTGTGCCATTGATAATGAAAGTACCGTTATCAGTCATGAGCGGAATTTCGCCGAAGTACACCTCTTGCTCTTTAATATCCTTGATTGCCTTAACGGCAGAGTCTTTACCGGCATCCCAAATGACAAGACGTACTTTAACCTTCATAGGCGCTGCGTATGTCATGCCGCGCTGGTGACATTCGTCAACATCATACTTGGGTTTATTAAGTGCGTATGATACATACTCGAGAGATGCGCTTTCGCTGAAATCCTTGATAGGAAAGACACTTCTGAAAACAGCCTCAAGGCCGGTGTTAAGACGTGTTTCAGCAGAAGTTTCCTGCTGTAAGAATCGACGATAGGAATCTTTTTGAATATCAATCAGGTTGGGAATATCAATTATGTTCTTTATCTTGGCAAAGTTTTTACGCAAGAGGTGATTATTGGCAATAGAATAAGCCATGGCTTCTCCTTTGGCGGGTATCGTAACTGGATCCAGATTGTATAACGTAAATTACTGGAATATCAGAAGTATGTGGCGGCTTAAGCGTGCCGAAACAGCACAAGCCAAGGCCGCACCAGGCGACCTTGGCTCTCATAAAGACAACAATTCAGGGTGCTATTTGATAGCTGCTTCTGCGCCAGCTTCTACAAGCTGTTTGAGAGCATCGTCAGCTTCTGCCTTAGTAACGCCTGTTTTAACCGTTCCAGGAGCGCCGTCAACGAGGTCTTTAGCTTCTTTGAGGCCGAGGCTTGTAAGAGCACGAACAACCTTGATTACGTTGATTTTGTTGGCACCACAAGCTTTCAGGATAACGTCAAACTCGGTCTGCTCCTCAGCTGCTTCAGCAACAGGGCCGGCAACAGCAGCAACCGCTACAGGGGCAGCAGCGGAAACACCAAACTTTTCCTCAAGTTCTTTAACGAGTTCAGCAAGGTCAAGAACAGTCATTTTTTCGATGAAACCGATTACATCTTCTTTAGTAATAGCCATTGGGTAAATCCTCCGAATATAATTTAGGTTGAATAGTTATGTTTCTTGGTTAGTTTGCAGCTTTCTGCACTCGAATTGCATCCAGAACGCGTACAAGCGACCCGGGCAGCGCGGCAAGTACACCGACAAAGTTGGTTGCTGGGGCCTGCATGGATCCAAGCATCTTGGCGATAAGAACTTCGCGCGAAGGCAGATCTGCCAAAGCCTGTATCTGCTTGTTATCGAGCAGTTTGCCACTGAGTACTGCAGCTTTAAGCACGAACTTGCCTTGCGGATCCTTTGCAAATTTGTGCAAAACTTTTGCAGCACTTGCCGGATCATCATAACTGATGGCGACAGAGGTGGGACCAGCAAGAAACGGGCTGATACACTCGATATCAGTGCCCTTGGCAGCCAGGTCAAACAACGTATTCTTAAATACTTTGTATTCAACTGACGCTGCCCGAAGTTCATTTCTGAGCAATGTTGCCTGGCCTACGTTCATCCCGCGAAAATCCGCAAGAAAAACTGCTTTGGCACGTGTCAACCGCTCATGCATCTCGGTAACGAGTTCCTGTTTGGTATTCTTGTTCAAGCGACTTCCTCCTTTCTTTTGGTATATGAGGCAATGCCTCGGCCAAAGTCAGGAACGCATGGAATGTGCGGTACCCAAGTCTCGGCAGGTCCAGATGGATTATACGTTTTTACACGTGCCTGCTGTCTATGACTTTGGCTGTTAAATATATAGATTATAACTGTGCAGTTACATCGCTGATATCAAGATTAATTCCTGCTCCCATTGTTGAGGAAAGGGATATCTTCTTGATATAGGTGCCTTTTGCAGCAGAAGGTTTTGCCTTGACCAGTGCTTCTACAAGCGCCAGCAAATTGCCTTTCAGCATTTCGGCGTCGAAAGAAACTTTGCCCACCGGTGCGTGAATGATTCCGGCTTTTTCAACACGGAACTCGACTTTACCCGCTTTTGATTCTTTGACCGCTTTACCGACTTCGAACGTTACCGTTCCGACTTTCGGGTTTGGCATCAAGCCGCGAGGTCCGAGTAATTTACCAATTTTACCAACGACACCCATCATGTCAGGGGTTGCAATGGCAGTATCAAAGTCGAACCAGCCACCCTGGATTTTGGCGACAAGATCATCTGAACCAACATAATCTGCGCCAGCTTCAAGGGCCTCTTTCTCTTTTTCACCCTTTGCAAAAACGAGAACACGAACATTTTTGCCGAGTCCGTTAGGGAGAACAACCGCACCACGAACCATCTGGTCTGCATGACGGGGGTCAACACCTAATTTAACTGCAACATCAACGGTTTCATCGAATTTTGCATAAGCGGTCTGCTTCACAACATCAACTGCAGTCCCAAGTTGATAAACCTTGTTTCTGTCAATCTTTGACATTGCTTCAGTATGTTTCTTAGCGCTTTTTGACATGGTACAACCTCTCTAGGAATCTTGATTAATAGCTCGTGTGCTGATTAGACAATATCAACGCCCATTGAGCGGGCAGTACCTTCAATTGTTCTCATTGCTGCTTCAAGTGAGGCAGCATTGAGGTCAGGCATTTTCTTTTTGGCAATTTCCTCTATCTGGGCTCTGGTGAGTTTGCCGACTTTCGTTTTGTTGGGAACCGGCGAACCACTCTTAAGATCAAGAGCTTTCTTTATCAGGACCGGGGCAGGAGGGGTCTTGGTAATGAATGTGAATGATCTGTCTGCGTACACTGTAATGACGACCGGAGTGATCGTGCCCTCATCAGCCTGTGTTTTAGCATTGAACGCCTTACAGAATTCCATGATATTGACGCCATGCTGACCAAGTGCCGGTCCAATTGGAGGCGATGGATTTGCTTTGCCAGCAGGAACCTGTAGTTTGATGTAACCTGTTATTTTCTTAGCCATAAATGTACTCCTTTATAAACAGCGTATGCGTGTCACACGATTCAATGAATGAATGACTGATATATTGGGATCTAGTTTTTTTCAACCTGCATGAATTCAAGTTCGACAGGGGTCGCCCGTCCGAAGATAGTCACCGTTACGCGTAACTTTCCTTTATCAGGCTTAACATCCTCAACAACGCCTGAAAAGTTAAGAAAGGGACCATCAACAACGCGTACAGTTTCTCCAACCTCAAAAAGTACCTTAGGTCGCGGCTTTTCAGCACCCTCTTCCATCCGTCTGGTAATCTTACTCACCTCTTCATCAGCAATAGGGAAGGGTGTATTGCCACCGACAAAACCGGTTACCTTGGCCGTTTCTTTCACCAGATGCCACGTTTCGTCGGTTAACTCCATTTTTACAAGAATGTAACCCGGGAAAAACTTTCTTGATGAGGTTTTCTTCTCACCTTTTTTCAGTTCAACTACGGTTTCACATGGAATGAGAATTTCTTCGAAAAAATCCTCCATGCGCTCGTTTTTGATTGTTTCCAGTAAATTCAGACGTACTTTGTTTTCAAAGCTTGAATATGTATGTACACCATACCATTTCATGGACATATCTGGACCCTTTATCCTAGTATCAGACGCAATAGCTTGGCTAAAACAAGATCACAAGCACCAAGATAAAATGAAATCAGCACAACAATAAAAATGACGACACCAGTTGTTGCAATGGTCTCTTTACGTGTCGGCCAAGTGACTTTCTCAAGCTCAAGTTTTACTGATTCAAAAAAAGCAGTGACTTTTTCCACGTTATGACTCCTGGCAGTGTACCTACGAACATTCGGGGTGTTCTCGATAGTTGAAAAAAATGTCCTGTAAGGGAACTTACGGATAGTGGCAGGCCAGGAGGGATTCGAACCCCCAACATCCGGTTTTGGAGACCGGCGCTCTACCAGTTAGAGCTACTGGCCTGTATCCGTGCAACAATCGATCAGGCTACTTGGTTTCTTTGTGGGGAGTATGCTTGCGACAGAAACGACAGAACTTGCTGAACTCAAGTTTACCCGGTGTGGTCTTTTTATTCTTTGTTGTCGTGTAGTTTCTCTGTTTGCACTCTGTGCAACCAAGCGTAATGATGTCTCTCATGAATATGCATCCTTTTGTATGATATCAGCAGACTCTGACTGTCGTCATGCCCACATACGTTTAATTCTGGTTATTCAATAATTGAAGCTACAACACCGGCGCCGACCGTACGGCCACCCTCACGGATAGCGAAGCGGAGACCATCGTCCATTGCAATCGGAGTTATAAGTTTGATCGTCATTGCGACATTGTCGCCAGGCATAACCATTTCAATGCCGGCAGGAAGTTCTGCGACACCGGTAACGTCCGTTGTACGGAAGTAGAACTGTGGACGGTAGCCGTTGAAGAATGGAGTGTGACGACCACCCTCTTCTTTGTTAAGGATGTAGGCTTCTGCTTTGAATTTTGTGTGCGGGGTGA
>JAQTWB010000007.1:0-4077 GCA_028689495.1 bacterium
TTTGTTAGGCTCTCTCCCCCGACGATCTCTTTCCCAATGACTTTTATCACGGCCTTGTTCACGGCTTTTATCCTGGCCCTTAAAATGGCCTTCGTGACGACTCTCTTGTCTGCTTTCATGACGACGTGGACCGCGATCATCTCGCTCCCGCCGATCGCTCTGAGCCGCTCTGTCTTTATTGAATTTACGCATTATCGAAGATCCATTTCTTCTTGGTGTGTAGGGCGTGTCGCGGAAACTCTCTATCTATTTGATCGCCAGAAATCCCTCAAAACAGACATATTTCATCACGGTCGTAATGTCCTGAAATCCGGCTCTCCGCAAATACTGACGATTGGCGTCACTGGTGTATGGCTCAAGAACTCCGCGCAGACTGCGCGACTTGCTGAGAATCTCTTCGTCGCTATAACCCTGAGTCCGCTTGAAATCATCATAAAGAGCGGTAGCAATATCCTGAAATCTGGCATCTGGAGCCCGCACCTTCTCAAACATGACAAAAGCACCACCCCAGTTTAACGACTCATATATACGGTTAAATATCTCTTGCCTCTGCTGCGGTGGAACAAACTGCATGCAGTAATAAGACACAACAAAATCTGAGGGCCGAAAATCGAAGTCAGCGACATCGCCCACCTGAAGTTCAACGTTAGAAAAATGAACCAGTGATTTACGTGCTTTATCAATCATCGCTTCCACTGAATCAACACCAGTCCAGCGGACTTTTGCCTTGTGCGAGTTATAGTTAACGAGCTTGCCCAGCAACTCGCCGGTGGATGTTCCCAGCTCATAACAATTGCTACCGGAGCGGACAAAAAAATCACTCAGCTGGCAGACCAGCTCATGGCCAGCCTCGTAAAATGGCACGGAACGACGAATATGAGCATCAAAATTGTCGGCGGTGTCTCCAGCAAAAGACCAGTTTGAACGCATGGCAACAATATTATCACCGACACTTTTACTGCTGATTTTACGATCGCTGCTCATTCCGCCTCTCTTATCGGGCGCCTCTCGAGGCGCCCCTACGCACACCATCAAGACAAGCTGTCGTGCGACAAATTTCTAGAACCGCCGCTGCAGCCTCATTCATTGAACGCACCGGGTAACAAAATGCGCCCTTGTTTTTCAAAAACTCATAATCCGTCTCGTCCATAAGTGGCTCGGTCGCCCGCAATGCCAGCGACAGGGCACGGCCAATATCATCGCTGTTTTGTGCGGCACAGCTAAACCATCTTTGCGATAATTTGTCACCCTTCAAGGTTACCGCGTCGCGCAGGTGAGGAAAATCTCCGGCAACCACACTGGTCCCTGCGGCAAGTGCCTCAACAACAGGCAAGCCAAATCCCTCGGCCAGAGTCGGCAATAGCAGAACTCTAGCCGAGGCAAACAGAAACGGCACTTCTTCGCGTGGCAATGGTTTGATAAGACGATAGTTTTCCTGGTCTTCGACAAAAATCGGCACGCTCCGTCGAACCTTCTCAGCAGCTTTTTCATCAAGAGCAACAACTGTCACAGCATCGGGCAATTTAGCTTTAAGGGTGGCGATAATTCCGGAGAGATTCTTCCGGGGATCAGAAGACGCAAGCACCAGCACCGAACCAACCGGTACGCCACGCCGCTCTCTCCAGTCTTTCATACCTTGAAACAGGGCCTGCCGAGATTCCTCTCTCTCAAAATAACGGGAGAATACCCGATCCAGCCCTAACGGAATTGTGCTGACGTCTCGACAGCCGAGCCTCTCGGCAATTTCCTTAGCCGCATCTGGCGAGTCGGCAATTACTTTGGCTCGCCGTGCTTGCCACCGAAATGCCAGGCGATAACAATATTGAAATACTTTTTTCAGTGCCTTTCTGAACGAAAGTAAGGTAGTCCCGGCCACTCCTGCGCGACTGGCGGAGTCACTCAGCGAATCCTCATGACACATTGAATTCAGGTGGCTCGCAGAACTACCGCGGGATGCAACAGGAGGCCAGCCCTGAAAAAGATCATGAATTGTCACCACTTTTGGCAAACGACTAAAAATACTAGTAAAGTTCGCGCTGCCATAAACCACATCGACATTGTCCCGCCGCAACCAATAAGGCAGAACCAACTGATCAAACAGATATCCGACCCGACGACCAAAATAGTCCGGCAAGATTCGATAAGACACTGGTCGATCGGATGACGGGCTGTCGATAACCAAATGATGCCAGGAAGATACAAGCTCCGGGCAATGAGTAAAAAATTCCTGGTCGCCGTAGACAACCAGCTCAAGCTCAGTCTCTGAACCAGCACAACCAGCAAGATATTCCGCCAGAGCATAGCTATAAGTCGCCATCCCTCCTCTCCCCCCGGCATGCCTGCTGACATAAAGTCCTAGACGCATTTTCTTCTCCCACGGTCTCCGTTCGTTTACTCATCCGAAACTTTAATGCAATTTCTCGGCAACACGGGTCTCTTTACCCCTTGCTAAACAAAATGCAAAAGCTACTATCCTGACCACAGCTTTACTTCTTTAAATTTGAACTTCTTTCTGAAATCCGTGCCGCTGCAATGATTATTACCTGCCCTTCATGTGAAACAAGATTTTCGGTCTCCGACTCAGCTCTGGCCGATCACGACACCGTCTCTTTTCAATGCTCGCGCTGTCGCAACACTTTTGAAGTGATCGTTCGCGAGCCGGACTTTTCAGCTGATCGAGCTACCGCTGAGGCGAGCAATGCTTCATCGGCGGTAGCGCCAGCCACATCTTCGACAAAATCTCTCCGCGAACAAATTGAAATCGAAGAATATCCTATTTTCCATTCCGGCTCCGATGCCGATCGAGCTACTGCCTACGAAAGTGATTTTGATTTCCCGATTTCCCACTCCTTCTACTCCAGGGAGGACGCCCATGAAATGTTTGAGATTTATCGCAACGCCGGCCAAAGTCAGTCGTCGCTGAATCAATCATCGCTGAATCAATCATCTCTGAATCAATCATCTCTGGCCCGGCCGATTGCCGAAGAACCGGCAGGCTTACTTTCGTCAGAACACTCAGTCACAGACAAGACCCACGCTGCATTGCAGGCAAAACTGCCATTTATGTCATTTGCGGAAGAGAACTCCCTCCGCGGCAATTCATACGACACATCAACTGTAATAGACGGCAGAGAATTCGACCGGGAACTCCATGACGAGTCCCAGGGCAGATTCAACGACAAAGCGGGGAGGCCGACTTCCGCGGCTAATTCTTCTGTAGCTAATTCTTCCGCGGTAAACCCCTCAGCCAACTTCTTTAATTTTGCTTCAGATGATGCCGCTGGCGACTTTTTTATCCCATCCCGATCAACAAATATCGCTTCATCTGCTGTAAATTATGCGGCGGATCTACCGACAGAGCAACCACTTCTGCAACCCCCCCGCTCTTCCGCATCTTTCCTTCTGGAAAAAGATCGTGAACACCGGACTATTAAAGCCGCCTGGCCCAAAGTCAACTCGGACACAGCGACCTACGAAGTGGATCTGACCAGCACAATGGATGAGCTTGACCCTGTATCCTCCGAGGGCGAATTTGACCTCGGTGGCTCCTTTGCCATGTTGCGCTCCGGTCTTTACGGTCGCTCGCGTAAGGTCCGCCGTGAAAATAACAGCCGTGAAAATAACAGTCTGGAAAACCCGAAACCTCGACTACCGCAGTTTGCCCGAGCCGCTGCCTCCAGCGTAAGAGCTCTGAGCCCAGCAGATGATCTGCAAAATATCCCCAAGTTGGAAAAACCGGACTCGACCAGAACACTTGACTCTAAAATGCCCGATGGCAATTCCACCGGCCTGCTCCAAAATCAATCAGACGAAAACCAGATGATTGAAGATGATGATTTTTCCACTACTGATTTCTCTGATTACAGCGAGACTATTCGCAAGTCACTATCACCGACGAATCAGGAAAACACTGATGCAATAGATGACGATGATTTGTTTGAGGACAGTTTCAATTTTGAATCATCACATTCCGAGCATTACTCAGGAATATCGGAAAACTCTGAAGTAGAAGATCCGGATAATTTATCTGCGGATGAACTTGCCGCATTTACAATTTCCCATCGCGACCACTCCTTG
>JAQTWB010000007.1:4177-67828 GCA_028689495.1 bacterium
CAATTTTGAATCATCACATTCCGAGCATTACTCAGGAATATCGGAAAACTCTGAAGTAGAAGATCCGGATAATTTATCTGCGGATGAACTTGCCGCATTTACAATTTCCCATCGCGACCACTCCTTGGAAGAAGAATTCCCGGAAATCGACGAAGAAGAAAATACCGCTCTGAACTTTGGTGCCGAAGCTACCGCAGGCGAAGAAGACGAAATCGAGCCGATCGATAGTGACGATAACGCATACTTCAATACAGTTGGCTTTATCGACGATACTGATTACGACGACAATGAAACGCTTACTCCAGCCTGGACACTAGGAACAGACGAAGAGGACAAAGGCAGCCGCTTTGATTATTCAGGCAGCCAGGGGGCCGGCTTTTCCTCCATTTTAATGCTGGTTTGCGGAATTCCGCTTGCTATCTGTGCCGTAGCCTGGCTCTACATGAGCGGAGCATTCATCAGTGACGGCAGTTATTCCGGTGAAGTCTTTCCCGATCTCAATGTCAGCACTCCTGTCGCTTCATTTCCCTCTCTTGATACCGGCCGCATGGTAATCGATATAACTGGCACAATCGAAAATCAGGGAACGGCAAGCTTCCAGGATGTGATGATTGAGGCGGAGGTTTTTGACAAATACAACAAATCTATCGACCGCATCCGCGTCCCGGCACATAACGGTATATCCGACGCTCAAGATATCAAAAGCCTTCAAGTTGCCGACATTGATGAGCTGCAAAGGGTAAATCTGCCCGGGAGCGCTATTCATCCTAAGGGCAAGGTTTCATTCCGGGTTGTCTTCACTTCCCCGCCTCGGGGGGCATACTGGTTCAGCACCAGAGTTGTCAGTGCCAACAGCCAGGATAAACTAGTCGGTTAACCAAACAAACTTATAGTCAATAGCGGAGCTCCCCAATCAGATTGGGACCAACAGAAGAGCAGAACCTAAAAAAATCCTACTTGTTGTCTTCTTTCTTGTCGGGAGTCACATCAATCGACTTGGATTCGTGGTAGCCTTTTTTGAAATTCTTCAATCCCTCACCGAGTCCGCTACCGAGTTCAGGTAGGCGTTTTACGCCAAAAAGCAGCACAACGATAAACAAAATTATAATAAGTTCCGGAATTCCAAGTCCGAACATTCCGTCCTCCCGTGTTCTATCAATTTATCTTCGTTCGTTTCAGTCTCCATGACGAGACCGGCGAGGCGGCTTATAGCACGTCTCTGCAGCAACTGATATAGAACATTAATCTAACACGACTTACCGTTGCCATATTCCTCATGAAATTCAGCTTGATAAGCATAACTCCAATATCTGCTCAATTGGCATCTCCACAGGGGAGGTCTGAGCAAGGGACACCTCCCAAGGGGGATAAAATGCTCTGGGCGCTGCTGCTGGCCATGTTCTGTCATCTGCTGCTCTTTCTCAGCCCATGGCCAGCCGCAATCAAACAACTCCAGTCCGACCGACGATCCGTGCCTCTGACGGTTTCTCTTACTCGACCACAGGTTAAAGCACATCGACAAATAGTCAGCAGCGAACCGACTCAACAACAGACCCCAAACAAAAAAAGAGCATTTCTCTCTGAACGAGACAATTCGGTCGCCAAAGAGACCGTTCATCGTGGAGAACAACTTGAGCAGCGCAACTCGGCTCAACAAACCTCCAGCACAGCAGCAATAGCGCAACAGCCTCACCAATCACCCGCAAAAAAAATGAACGCAGAAAAAACTGCGGGCGAAAAACAATCGACCCTGCCGCCAATCCCGCATCAGGCAAAATCACTTTTCCTCCCGACTGAACAGGCCCTCAAAATGGCCAACTCTCCGGCGCAACCAGTGCCGTCATCCAACCGGGGCGCTGGCAGTTCAAGTGCAAAACCATATGGGTCCTCAGACTATCTCCCCAATGTTACCCAGGGTGAAATTACGCTGCTTAACACCAAAGCCTATAAATTTTCGATTTTTGTCCGCCGGGTGGCAACCCGAGTCTTTTCTGACCTGAAAGTTCGCACTTCCCGACCTGCGAATCCGCAATCCCTCCTTCACAGCACCCCTGTCCTGATCCAGGCAGAGCTTTCAGCTGCCGGGAAACTGATTACGGTAAAGTTACTCAACAGTTCCGGTTCAGCAAGGTTTGATGAGCTCCTGGAGCAATCCGTAAATCAGGGCGCTTGGGACAATAACCCTCCAGCGACAGCACTTAGCCCAAGTGGTCGCTACATTTTCCTATTCCAGGCCAGTATCACGTTTGCCCCAGGAGCCGGCGGCAGGCTACAACCAATTCAGCTGCTACTTGAGACCGGCCTGGAATAAGCTGACCTTTTACTCTCAACCCCCCATTTGCTTGTTTCCCAAGAGAACTTTGTCCACTATAATGCCCGACAACCA
The DNA here is from genome assembly GCA_028689495.1 of bacterium. GTDB lineage: Bacteria > Bdellovibrionota_C > UBA2361 > SZUA-149 > JAQTWB01 > JAQTWB01. Next base: position 6,564 of record JAQTWB010000007.1, read on the forward strand.
AACCATCACCGCAGGAAGGGAAAGAATATGGACGTAGCTTCAATTTTTGAAAGAATTACCGAGCGCTACCGTGATCCAGTGCGTCTCGGCAGTCGTTGTGAGTCCAAGGTTTTCTACCGCGTCGAAGACCTGACCCACGATGAGCTGGGGTACCTTGGCGAAGCTCTTGCCGATCGAATACTTGAGGTCTGCTCCCCACTTGAACCGGCTTATCTGATTAACCTTTACGGAGGATTCACCAATCTGGCTGAAATCCTCTCCTATCACCTCGCTCACGCCGGAGTAACCGTTGAAGTAATTCCCTTGGCTACTGTCGATGCCGGCAATGGTATCGTCGGCAAGCTCAAAGGCTCCAATGTTGTGCTCGTGAACGACGTTATCACCACGGCACGAAGCTGCCTTGAAGCACATACTCGCATTACAATGATGGGCGCCTCTGTCCTCTGCTGGGCCGCGCTGGTGGATCGAACCTTTGGTCCTGGACCGGTATCAGTTGTCGCATCAATTACCGGAGAGCCGGTTCGGCTATTTGAGTAATGGCTTATCGTTTATACCACTTGCGCAATCGCCAAAACAATCACCTCCGCTCCGTGGTGCGACCCGTATTTTTGCTCTTTGCCGCGATATGCTTGTTTGCCTGTGACAAAGTCGAGCCACATACCCGGGAACTAAAACAACAGGTGCGCTCGCTTGGCGATGCTGTCGGCGAGATCATCGAAAAACCGGAAGTTCCCCTCGACGAGCTCGCCAAGCTACAACGATTCGAATACAAACTGCTGCGTATTCCACAAACCGGCGATGACAAAGAAGTTGAACAACAACTTGCCTCAATGGGCCATGAGCGCTGGGACTGCAGCCCAATGCCCGTCGCGACAGAGGTGTTGAAAACCCCGGACACCAGCTATCTGTTCCTTTGCAAACGACGCCCCGATACTCCTCTGCGTTTTATTCCGCGATATTTCCCTTGAAGACAAGAAGATGGCTTTTAATCCAAAAATTTTCTGCCCCGTTTATGCAATTGTCGATACGGAAACACTAGGGAAACATACTTCGGCTGTAGCGCAGGTTCTATTTGATGCCGGAGTAAAAATCCTTCAGCTACGCGGCAAAAACCTCAACACCTCATCGTTGTCACAACTCTCCGCCGATATCGTTGCCCGGCGCAATAACTCAAAGTCTACCTGCCGGATTATCATCAACGATAACATCGAAGCCTGTTTAACCAGTGGAGCCGACGGTGTCCATCTCGGACAAGACGACTCTTCTCCCCATCAAGCGCGGAAGCTTCTTGGCCAGGCGGCAATTATCGGGCTCTCGACCCATAATATCGAAGAAGTTGATGCAGCGAATAAGCTGAGTGGGGTGATTGACTACATCGGCTTTGGCCCTGTCTTCCCATCCGGTAGTAAAAGTGGCCACGCTGAAGTGACTGGGCTGGAATTACTTGCCGTAGCCTGCCAAACAAGCAATCTGCCACTTGTAGCAATCGGTGGCATCAGACGGACAAATGCCAGAGACGTGATAAGAGCCGGGGCTCAGGGGTTTGCCGTTATCGGTGATCTTTGCGATAAACTCGACCTGGTAACTCAGGCCGGGGCAGCAGCGCCTGAAACCATGGCGACCCGCCTGGAGGAATTTGCCCGGTCATTTTCATAATTGGGGCATTTTCCTAAACGGGCCGCTTGGCTAACTGGCCCTCAATTGTCGACTGGGATTAAAATTGTTGGCTAGGATTAAAATTGTTGGCTGGGCTTAAAAGAATAAAAGTATATGTTGAATCGCGAAAATTCCCGCACCAGAGAAGTCACTGCCGGCAGTGTAGTCATCGGTGGTCAAAATCCAATCGCCCTGCAAAGTATGTGCGCGACAAGAACCACTGACATCGAAGCCACTTTGCGGCAGATTCACTTGCTGCAAGATGCGGGCGCCGATCTGATTCGCATCGCCATCGACAGCAAGAAAGACGTTGAAGCCTTGCAGGAAATCCGCAAGGAGACCACAGCCAATCTAGTCGTCGACCTGCAAGAAAATTATCGTCTCGCCGCAGATGTTGCACCGTTAATCCAAAAGTTTCGCTATAACCCCGGCCATCTGCACCATCACGAAAAAAGCAAAAGCGTTGCTGAAAAAGTAAAATTCCTCGTCGAGGTCGCGGGTGCTCACAATCTGGCGATGCGCATCGGAGTGAATTTCGGCTCACTCGATCCAGAACAAAAAGGCGAAGAAACCGATTCCCGGGAAGCCGCGCTGAACTCTGCCCGCCAGCACTGCCAGATGGTAGAAGGCCTGGGTTTTAAAAATTTTGTCGTTTCACTAAAAAGCTCCGACCCTCGGGCAGTCGTAGAAATTAACCGCCGTTTTTCCGAAATGTGCCCGGAGATTCCACTGCACCTCGGTGTCACCGAAGCTGGGCTTCTGCCTGACGGAGCGATCAAGACGCGCATCGCCTTTGAACAACTGCTCAGCTCCGGCATTGGCGACACTGTGCGCGTCTCGCTGACAGTGCCGGATAATCAAAAAGATCAGGAAATCATCGTCGCCCGGGAAATTGTCGAAGATGTCGCCGCCGGCAGGTTTCGCTCAGTTCCGGAATTTCTCGACCGGAAGTTCAATGTCATCTCCTGCCCATCTTGTTCCCGCGTCGAAAACCATGCCTTCGTCGAGCTGGCCCAGGAAGTAAAACGCGTCACGGAAAAATACGGAGAATCACACAAACTGACTATCGCCGTGATGGGCTGTCGCGTGAACGGCCCCGGCGAAACCGATGAAGCCGATATCGGCCTTTGGTGCGCGCCAAATCACGTCAACCTGAAACGCGGTCACGAATCACTCGGCGCTTTCAAATACGACGAAGTCATCGCCCGCATGCTGGCTGAAGTTGAAAGTATTATCGCCAGCCGCGGCGAGGGGTAGTTGGACAAATGCAGATAAGATCGACGTTATAAGGCATTTGTTGCTTGGGCAGACACAAGGCCTGCCCCTACTATTAAAACAATAATTTCAGCGACTCAGCCAACTTGTGCGGGCAGTAAACAAAAAGGCTCAGCCGAAAAAAGTTCAGCCGAAAATAATCGGCGGATCAGAAAGGTGCACACCACGGCTTTTAATTTTATCCCAAAGCTCACGTGCCTTTGCTCGACTGCTGGCATCAAGTAAATTTTGTGCCCCAGGCATCGTAAACACACGATCAAGGGCAAGCATCGCATGCAGATAGGAATCATCCTTTTCGTTAAGCTGCTTTTCCACCGCATCCAGCAAACTGGCGACATCATCCTTGGTCAAATCTTCCTTGCCCATCTTTCCCTCTTTATTCTGCTACTCGTTATTTCTGCTCGTTTCGAGTCATTCTATAAAAAAATTATCGCCCAAAAATCTTGTCCAAAGCCGACGAAACGTTTTGCAACGAAGTTTCTGTCTTCAGCTCACTTTCAACCGGTTTGTCTTGCTGGTTATCCTGCTGGGTATCTTGCTGGCAAACTTTCCTCGTCACTTCATAAACAATGCGCGGCACATCTTCAAGCGCTGAAACTCGAAGAAGATCGCTTGTTCGGATATTGTGAAGAACCATTGCCAGCAAACGCTGGGCGTTCTTCAATTTCAACTCCATCTCTCCATCCATCTCCTCAACCGCCGGATCGGCGGTAAGACCGTCTGGCGTCAACAAGACCGAAGGAACACCAACAGGCAGCGGCTCCAAAGCCGGCTCAATATCCAGCGCCTGAGTCACTTCTTCATCCACCAGCAAAGACTTTGCTTCCTGCCCGAGCAGAAGTTTTAACCGCTGCTTCAACACCGCATCATCGACCGGCCAGGTAATTACCCCCTGTGCTCCTGCATCTTGACAACGACTGGCCAGGTCACTTGAACGCCTGTGGCAAATAGCGAGCAAAGGTATTCTTCTGAAGCTTTCGTGACCACGCAATTCGGCAAAAAATTTCAAAATTGATTCTTCTCCGCCCTCACCTGACATCTCGCCAATAATCAGGTCCGGAGAATGCCGCAGCAGCTGACGTTTGGCACTCAAGGTCTCTTTTTCCGAGGTCAATAGAACAGACTCCTCCTTCAAGACGGCCGAAACCCTCTGCTCAACTTCAAACGACGAGAATAGTCCCAGCACTGCACGGTCCATCAGTTATCCAATATGGCAATAATCATTTACGACGTTCAGACCAACCCGGCTCAGAGCCAGATACTACTGCTTGTCTATAAAGATGAGCTCAACCGCCTGAAAGTAGCGATCTGGATTGTCCTGCGGATCAATTAATATCGGCTCGGTTAAAGTCATGGCCTTGGTGGCGACCCTTCTGGGCTCAATCCCATAACGAATCAGCCCTCGGGCAATTGATTCTGCCCTTTTCGTAGAAAGATAGTGCGCATATGGCGACTCTGGATCGCTCGAGGTGGTGTAACTGGCAACGACAATCCTCGACCAGGGCAGACGGTCGCGATTCAGTTCGGCAAGATTTTTCACCAGAATCTCTGAATAAGGAGTCAAAGTAGAACCGTCGCTTTGAAAAAAATAATCCGCGGGGAAAACATCGCGATTCGGATGCAAGCGGAGCCGACGGTCATAGTGCTCTGCCAACAACGACTGCACCCAAAGCTTCTGGCTCAATGCATCAATCTCGGCAATCTGCTGCAACTGATCTTCCTCAAGCAGGTCAATGCCTATTCCGGCAAAAAAACCATAAAGAACCCCAAGCGAACCTCCGGTGATAAATCCCCTTGTCCCGCTCATCGCCAGATTATGAGTAATAACCATACCACTGCCAGCTCCGAGAGCTCCCCCCATAAGCATGCCGCTGGCCTGCTTGTCCGGCCCTTCAACCGGGGTAAAAGGATAAGGCATACAACCTGCCAGCAGCAAAAGAGCTAGCAGGTGTAATCGAAATAAAACTTGCCCCAATCTCATAAATACCTCCTCCAGCGCCTTACCCTACCTGGCCAGACCTGTTAACAAATTAAAACTTTCAAGAATCTCGCGACAAGTCTCATAATCCGAGGTAGCACAGCTCTCCGAGAGGCCCATCACCGAATCTCCTACCTGCAACCTCATCTGATTCAAATTGCCAAAAAATTGAGCCGGCAAATCGGAAAATGCTTCACCAATCGAACCCGGTGAAATCAACGGTGGATTAATAATACGCAGTGAATGAGTGACAAGAAAAGTCACACTCAGGGCATAGGTCGTATAACGCAACCAGGGACTCATCGCCCAGATACTGTATTTTTTCATATCAATTCTACCCTCAATCTCCGGCCTCCGGATGAACTATCTTGCCAACCAAAGCCTGCTCTGTGAACTCAAGGTGATAAACTGGGGTCCTCTCCGAAAACTTTCGGGCTAACTCTGCTGCCGATACACGACCAACAACAACAATCGCCATCTCCCCTGGACGCAGCTCCTTATTTGTCTCCTTATGCAAACTGCGCGGATTTAACGCCGAAACCGTGTCCAGATAGGTGGCGTCAAAATCTTTCGGATAGTCGAGTAGAGAAAGTAACGCACGCCGGGCAACAATTGCCCCCGGATCCTTGAAATTGAAAACAAAGCTACCTTTTTCCGCCAGAGCGGCATCTTCCAGACTCTCAGCAGATACCGGTTCCTTCTTGAGTCCACCAACCACCTCGACAATCGACTCTATGGCATTTACCACTTCCTCATTCCTTGTGCCCAGACCAATCTGCATCACACCAATCGACCTGCCAGGAAACAACCCACCATAAACACTATAAGCCAATCCTCTCTTCGTTCTAACCTCGTTCATCAACACACTTTGAAAACCGCCGAGGCCAAAAATCCTGTTAAAAACAGCCCGAGCCGGAAAACTTCCCTCATAACGGCCAGGACCAAAATGACCCATCACGACATTGGCCTGCTCAAAGTCACGCTCAAGCACGTAAATCCCGGGTTTGATAACCCGATGAACCTCCGGAAACTTCAGCTTTGTTCTCGGCCCATCCCAATCGACAAAAAACTTCTCGACCATTGCTCGAGCCTCTGCCGCTGAAATATTCCCGCTAAGTGCCAGTATTGCATTATGAGGCACTACATACTGCCGATGAAACTCTTTCATATCTTCAAGTGTAATCGCGGAGACAGAGACGACTGTCGAACGATCTCTCCAGCCACTGTTTGACCCATAGAGAATTCTTTCAAACGCCATCTGCGCCATAACATCGGGCGAATCAGCTCGTCTTCGAATCCCCTCCTCGGCCAGTTTTTGCCAAAGCTTAAAGCGCTCGGCATTAAAAGATGGATTTCGCACAACCGAAGAAAACAACTCAAACACTCTCGATAAATCATCACCCAAACAGGAAAACGATACCGTGCCGTATTCTTCGCCAAACGACGACTCAATGGCGGCACCTGTCGCATCAAGCTCGGCATCAAGCTGCTGCGGCAACAATCCAGGCACTCCACCCCCACGCATCTGGGCACCGGTCGCCGAAGCCAAACCCGCTCGATCCTTCGGATCGAAAACACTGCCACCGAGGAAATACAGGGTCCCTGAAACCATTGGCAGCTCTCTGTCTTCGAGAAACATCACCCGCAACCCGTTCTGCAAATGCCATTCAACTGGCTGGGCCGGTTTAAATGACAAATCCCTTGACGAGATACCTTCCGGACGCTGCGGCACGGAATCAAACAAAGAGCAGCCCGGAAAAATCAATAACAACAGACAAAAAGAAACTCTTCTCAGCAGCATCACTTCTTCTCCTCTAGCTTCGCCTTGAGCGGACGCACAGTGCGCACATAGGTTCTATTTTCGGGGCGCAAATACTTCGCAGCAATCTCACGAACGTTCTCTGGTGTGGTGCTCTCAACAATCTTGTACATTCTGACGATCTCGCTCCAGTCCCCATAAAAAAGCTCTGTCTTGCCCAGCATCTTGCTCAACCCGTAGTTGGAACGCATCCCGCTCAGCAACCCGACTCGCACACGCTTCTTCGCCTCAGCTATCAATTTCTCCGGTAACGGTTTGCTCGCCAGCCGATCCAGAATCAACTGAATCTCATCGCGCAGGCGCTCAGTTGTAACACCGGCAACAGGAGTCGCCGCAACAATAAACAGCGATGGATAAAGTTCACCCGGCGCTTCGCTAGTCTCAATCGCTGCTGCCAGATGCTTTTCTTCGACCAATTCCCGCTGCAGAATCGAAGAACGTCCATCGGACAATACCCCATGCAAAATAGAAAAATACATGTCGTCAGCATTGGGATAAACAGGCTTGTGATAACCCATAATCAATGATGGCTCAGCATCGAATTGAACTACCGCAGCTCGCTCAGCTATCTGTGCAGGTTCCACAACACTGACCTGTGGTATCTCACCAACCGCCCGGGGAATACGACCAAAATATTTCTCCAACAGCGGCTCGGCACTCTCAAGTTCAATGTCACCGACAAGACTTAGCACCATATTATCAGGGCGATAATATGTTCTGTATAACGCCTTCAACTCATGGGCCTGAAGATTCCGCACATTGTCGGCCCAACCGATAACCGGCAAACGGTTCGGATGAACCTTGTAAGCAATGTCGAGCAACGTTTCATACAGCTTGCCGCCAGGATCATCGTCAACTCTCATGCGTCGCTCTTCGAGAACAACTTCTCGTTCCTTGTAGAACTGTCGAAACACCGGAGCCAACAAACGATCCGACTCCATCCAGCACCAGAACTCAAATTCATTGGTCGGGAGAGATACCATATAAAATGTAAAATCCTTGGCAGTTCCCGCATTCAAACCTACCGCTCCCCTTCTCTCATAAAGACGGGAGAACTCATTACCATCAGACAATTCATCAAGCTCCTTTTCCAACTCAGCAATTCTTTTCTGCCGCGCTTCGCCTTCAAGAGTGTCATCCTGACCACTCATCAAACGATCAAGCTCATCAAGTAGCGGCTTCTCTTTCTTGAAATCTTTAGAACCAATAACCTCGCTGCCTTTAAATGCCATGTGCTCCAGCATGTGCGAGATACCGGTCTTGCCCGCAACCTCATTTACACCGCCAACCTTGACCCAGATCTGACCGGAAAAAACAGGCACCCCAGCGCGACGATAGACAACGACACGCAGTCCGTTGGAAAGCGTCAACCTCTCCACCCCCTTCTCCAACATTTGCAACGCATCACCTCCTTGCTCAGAAGCTGATGGATATTGTTGACAAAGAACAATTTCAGGGGAAATGAAAAAAAAGGCGATGAGCGAAAATATTGCGGCGAAGCCAGTCCGTCTGTAAATCAATTTCGAACTCCGTATTATTGGCAAAATGGTTCACCCGGAAATTACACGTGAATCCAGAAGAAGCGTATGAATTGCATCCGGGCGGAAGAATCCCACGACACCTCCTTTTCGCATGAACAAACTACTCCCGGCAAGGAAGGCCTTTACCTCTGACCGGATTTGATGAATTATCCTGGACTACGACATATACCGACGAGGGAAGCAGCTACCTTATTCCTAGCTAATGGATCGACAACTCTTCATATTTGATAGCCCTATGCGCCAACATCATTTGCACACCTTTGTTGCCCTCTTTCTAGCCACTCTCTGCATTACTGGCGTCAAAGGTTGTAAGGAAGACATCAATCTCGACCCCCACAACGGCACGTCGAGCACAACCTCAACTACATCGACAACTGCAACAACTACCGTCTCGACCTCATCGATCAGCAGTTCGATTTTCTCAACATCAACAATTATCAGCACGACGACGACGACAATTCCGGTATTGTCCGCGAACACGAGCACGCTTAAGTCCCAACGGCAACCTCAGAACAGTGAAAAAAGCGATAATAGCAACACCGGGACTCTTATCGCAGACGACGATCTCGATGGCCTGAGCAATGACGACGAAGCTACAGCCGGTAGCCTGCCCTACAACCCCGACAGCGATGGTGACGGATACAGTGATTCATTTGAATTTACCGCTGGCAGCAACCTGCTCGAACCATCAGATTTTCCCGGCCAGCCCCTGGAGCGAATCTACGACCAGTCAAACGTTGTGCGAGGTAGCGCCGAAGACCCTGACAGCGATGGCCTCTCCAACACTTTAGAAGACCAGCTGGGCACTGATTCATCCTCCCCGGATACGAACGGCGATGGCATCATCGATGGCTTCCGGGCAAGGATGCAAAACTTCGCTGGCTATAAATTCGAATAAGTAACTTTTCCGAAAGGTATTGGTCTCTCACGTCGTCCCCGGTTCCCGCCTTCGCCGGGCCCGAGGATGACGAAAAAAGAAGTGTAACGCCTTAAATCCCTGCCTTCGGCGCTACCTATGGATTGGCCCGGGGAGGACGAGATGCGGTGGCCAACCCCCAAATTTTGATTTTTCCCCTACTAGGTATATTGTCCGAGGCGTTTTATGGGCACACTCCACAGGATGCTGCCAATAACTCATATGTATCACCGCCGACTTTTCGGAAAGGTTCCTGAGGGCGCAAGCCTTCTAGCGCCTGGAAATAAGACGGTCGAACAGACGAACTATCTTGAGAACCGTAGGTCTTCTGAGATAACTACCTCAGATTATTTGAATATCTTTCCGGTAAATTTTACCTGAAGATTTTTCTTATCAACGACCCACCCTTCTCGTCGAAAGATGTTCTGGACGCGTTTTCTGTATTGTTTTTGACTTTGTTTGATCTGCATTTATGCCGATCAAGGCTCCTTTTGGAGCTCTCTTTTCGAGCTTTTATATGTTCTCGGCCATCATGTCCGTTTCATCGCTTCTGGCGATGTTATGGCGTGTCTGCCGCGACGCCCCGGTGCTCGGGGCAGACTTTAGCATTCTGACTCACGAGTCTATGCTGAATAATCTGCCTTTTTGAACACCTGGTTATTCTAGTCTCTTAGAGATGACATTTTTCTTGAACTTCACAGGAAACATCACGACCAGAATCTCCTTTTGGAGTCTGTTTCGTTGCTGTTGACCAAAGTATTTTTGGGTTGTTTTTGAACTGAAGCAAAGAACTTGTTTGAGCCAGCATTTAGCTGACCTGAATTTGTTCTTTAACCGCCAAAGTCATTATTCGGCCAGGACATTAATTCGCTTGACTTGCTCAACGATTAATATCCCCAAGTATAATGTTTAAAACTTCAGGCACTTCCGTTCTACCGGTTTCCGCATAAACCTTTGTGCTGAATCTGCTTCGGCAGCATTCTCAAAAATGGATTACCAGCAATGGTTTTCCAATAATGGGAGGCATTCCAGCAACGGTTTAAGCTTTCTTTTCGAAAAGGACCAAAAAAAACGGGGCGGTGATGCCCCATTTCTTTATGGGAGTGTTGAAAAACATGCCCATAAGGCAGACGGCGAAAGCCGGATGCCTGCGCGCTAAAAAGAACACCAAGCGCAGTAGATGTAGGGCCTGCAAGGTCCTACAAAAGAAAAAATCATAGAGGGGAGACTTTTTCGTGTCGAAGATGCGAAAAAGTGGATTGACGGTAGTCAATCCTGGCGAAATGTTAATTTCGCAACACTCCCTTTATGCCACTCGACTGGATTTCAGGCTAATATTCCGACAGATCAGGCAGCTTCCCGCTTACTCTGACAGTCAAGCACTTCATGACGCTCGGTGCGACCAGGATTGGCCAGAGAATCAAGAACTCCGTTAACGAATACTGAAGACTCGTTGCAACCGAATTTTTTTGCCAGCTCAATCGCTTCATTCAAAACAACGTTCTTTGGCACATCGGGGCAATGTAACAGCTCAAAAGTGGCAAGCCGCAGGACAGCTCGATCTACCCGCCCCATACGGGAGATACTCCAGTTCGTGCTGGCCAGGGATATCGCGGCGTCAATCTCATCGATAGCCATGGCCACCCCACAGGCAAGCTCCATCGCATAATCATGAGCAGAATCACTAAATTCAAAGCTGGTAAAGGTATCGGCTATGCAATCATGTTTCCAGTCATCGTGAAAATCGCAGACAAACAACACCTGCATGGCAAACTCACGCGCCTTACTTCTTGTTCTCATTACCGCAACTACCTCCTAAAGAGAGCTAATAGAACCTGATGGGAGGAAGGGGGAACCGCCGTTCTGTCACAGGCTACTGCAACAAAACGGCGCCAACGCTCACCAGCATCACTCTCTTATCCGGGCAATGAGGGAAATTGCTTCAATTGCGGCCAACGCTGCCTCTTCACCTTTATTACCGGCTTTCCCGCCCGCCCGCTCCAACGCAGCGTCGAGATCACCCCCAGTAATGAGGCCAAAAGTTATAGGAATATCAAAGTCTTGACTCACGCGAACCAAGCCTTGAACAAGAGCTTGGGCCACCCAGGTGTAATGGTCGGTCTCTCCATCGAGCAAAGCGCCGACGGCAACAATTGCATTAAATTTATTTTTTTTTGCCAGCGCCTGACAAATTATCGGTATTTCAAAACTTCCCGGAGCACGAAAAACCTCGACGGCTCTCTCCGAAACCCCGCCCTTCTCCAACGCCAGTATCGCTCCCTCAAGCAAACGATCGGTCAAATCGGGATTCCAACGAGTAGCCACGATCGCAATCCTGGCCCCGGCAGGAGCGACAATTTCACCTTCAACAGCTTTTCCTTTTTGCATATGCCCCCCTTTTCCCTACCTTCCCCCAAAATTCCACACTTTATCTAAGCATAAATGAAATATGCGGAGAATATAAGTCCGGTTCCAATAAAAATGAGTCATGCCCCTTGTCTGAATGAACCGTAATATACTGGCACGACACATCGGCAGCCTTGAGCAGGTCGATCAGACTGCGCTGATCATCGGGATAAAAGCAAACGTCCGAGTCAATACTGAACACCAGATAACGCTGTCCTTTCGCTCGCTTAAACAACTCCTCGACATTGTCCGCACCAACATCACGCAAAATATCAAAGTTCTGCCAGGCCGCGGCAATACGCAAATAAGTGTTGGCATCAAATCGGGTCAGAAACTTCTCCCCGTGATGAATCATATAAGACTCAACTGCATGCTGAGGTTGATAACGCCAGGGCTCGTCGGGAAAACCACGCGGGACCTCATCCCGGGCCCGGGCCTCAAGCACAGATAGCGAAACGTAAGACTTGTGAGCGATCATCCGTGCCAGCGACAGGCCCCGGTCGGGTCTCGCCCCATCGTAATAGTCACCCTGATTAAAATTCGGATCGGTCTCAATCGCACAAATCTGCTCCAGACGAAGTATTCGCTGCAATACCGAAAGCTGCCAGCCGCTGGCCAAAGAAATCACATTCTCCACCATCTGCGGGTAGCGAAGTGCCAGGTTAAGCGCAAGCATACCACCAAGGGAAGGACCAATCGCCGCATGAAGCCGACGAATTCCGAGCCGCTTAAGCAAAGCGACCTGGGAATCAACAATATCGTTAACCGTAATCCGTGGGAAAGACCCGCCCCATGGGCGCCCGGTGTCGGGATTTATTGAAGACGGACCGGTAGAACCATAACAGCCGCCGATAAAGTTGATACAGATGACAAAAAATTTATCCGTATCAAGGGCAAGCCCTGGACCAATAAAACCATTCCACCAACCGCGATGACAATCAGCCGTCCAGAGACTCCCAACCCCGGGAATGCTCTTGTTAATCCCCGCTGCATGCTGACTGCCACTCAGTGCGTGAAAAAGAATCACCGCATTATCTGCGGCCGGTGCCAATTCTCCGTATGTTTCATAGGCGAGAGTATACTGACCGAACACACCTCCATGTCCGCGCAGCAAAAGAGAGTCATCCCCGGCAGAAAAATGGGCAAACTGTGTCTCAACTTTTTCAATCAAAAGAGATCTCCTGAGTGTTCATGAGACTAAAGCGACAGCGCCCGATCGACGTCAGCAATAATATCATCGATGTGCTCAATCCCGACCGATAACCTAACCAACTCCGGCGGAAGCCCCGCCGCACGTTGCGCCTCCTCACTCAACTGCGAATGACTCGTGCTTGCCGGATGAAGCGCCAGACTTTTCGCATCGCCAACATTAGCCAGATGCGAGACGAGCTCAAGACCATTAATAAAACGCTTTCCAGCCTCTCCCCCGCCCTTGTGGCCAAAAACAACCACCGCTCCATAACCCCTGGTCAGGATACGACTGGCGACATCATGAGCCGGATCGTCCTTCAACCCTGGATAACGGACCCAGGCGACATTCTTGTGATTCTGCAAGTATTCGGCAAGTTTCAGCGCATTTTCACAATGTCGCTCCATCCGCAGCGGCAAGGTCTCAATCCCCTGAAGAAACATCCAGGCATTATCCGGGGCGATGCAAGCGCCAAGATTTCGAAGCGGCACAAGACGCATGCGCAGAATATAGGCAAGCGGTGACAGAGCCCCCAGATCATGAGCGAAACGCAATCCGTGATAACCCGGATCGGGTTTGTCGTAGAGAGGGAACTTTTCATGCTGCCAATCGAAATTTCCGCCGTCAACAACAACACCTCCAATACTAGTGCCATGACCACCTAACCACTTGGTCAAAGAATGGACGACAATATTTGCCCCATGTTCGATCGGCCGGCAAAGGATCGGAGTGGCAAAAGTATTGTCAACAATAAGCGGCAGATGATGCTTGCGGGCCAAGGCCGACAAGGCATCAAGATCCGCCACGTCAAGTGATGGGTTCCCGATAGTCTCGGTATAAAGAGCCTTTGTCTTGGATGTAATTGCCTTTTCAACTGCTTCGAGACTACCTGTATCGGCAAGTCGAACCGTAATACCAAAACGCGGCAATATTGCGGCAAACTGAGTATGCGTCCCGCCATAGAGACGAGTAGAAGATACTATTTCATCACCGTGTTCGCAGATATTGATAATCGAATAGAAAACCGCGCTGGTCCCGGAACTTAATGCAAGAGCCCCAACTCCACCTTCAAGCGCGGCCATGCGCTTTTCCAGAACGTCAGTCGTTGGATTCATCAGGCGAGTATAAATGTTGCCCAGCTCTTTCAGCGAAAAAAGATTCGCCGCATGTTCGGCATCACGAAAAAGGTATGAACTTGTGCGGTGCAGCGGCACACCGCGAGCCATTGATGTAGGATCAACATCCTGACCGGCGTGAAGGCAAAGTGTTTCAAGCTTCATCTTTTCTCCAGATTTGGTTAGCTAACTCTCGAACAACAAACATCCCCCCCGAACAACAACATTTGACGAAGGAACAATCATATCCTGAACAAATCACATCCCCGCACAAATTATATCTCAGAACAGTACCGCGTAATTCCGCCTTTCAGGCTTCGCACACAGAGGTTCTCCTGGCGGGCGACATCATCGCGAATCATGTTAATCACTCTCGACGTCCGCCCACCACTGCGACAGACAAGAACGACCTCCCCTTCCATCGCCAATATCGCTTCAATCAAAACCGTAGGATTTGAAAGAGGTAATTCCCGGCTTCCAGGAATCCCACCTTCCAGAAATTCTTCCGGCTCGCGAATATCAATAACGGTCAGAGACGGATCCCCAGACTCCAATTTATAACGAAGTTCGGCAACAGTTATTTCTTCTTCGGGGCGAAGCTGACCGGGCACCTGACACGACAACGACATATAATCCTCACTAGCTGAGCGAATATTTATAATTGATGGACTGTCGCCACACAACAAACACGCGCCATCGCGAGGCAACAGAGACTCTTTAAACGAACAGTTAAGGGCGTCATAACGAAGCAGTCTTCCCTGCAACGTTCGACCAATCCCGGTTATATATTTAATTGCTTCTGCTGCCTGCAAGCTGCCAACGACAGCCGGCACGACCCCCAGAACCCCCGCCTCACTGCAAGACGGCACGGTCCCTGGCGGTGGAGGAGCGGAAAACAGACAGCGATAACAGGGCCCCTCACCCGGAACAAAAAGGGAGACCTGCCCATGAAACTGAAAAATACTACCATAGACATATGGCAACCCATGAAAAAAACTTGCATCGTGCAAAAGAAAGCGAGCGGCGAAATTATCAGTGCCATCAATTACCAGGTCGTAGCCGGAAATAATCCCTTCAACGCACTCCGGATTGACAAACTGTTCGTATAGCTGAACGTCAACAAAAGGGTTCAGCGCTCCAACTCGCTGCGCGGCGAGCTGCGCTTTGGAGATACCAACATCAGCATCGCCATAGATTATCTGCCTCTGCAAGTTCGAAGCATCCACCTTATCGCCATCAACGATACCAATATGCCCTACCCCAGCGGCGGCCAGATAAAGCAGCACCGGACAGCCAAGCCCCCCGGCACCAACAACCAAAACCCGGGCGTTTTTAAGCTTCTGCTGACTTTCAATACTAAATTGCGGCAACGACAAGTGCCGGGCATAGCGGCCAAGCTCAGCGCGAGACAGGTTATTTTCTTCTATCTTATTAGACATTAAAGAACTCTTTATCTATCGGTCCTATCGCGCCGAATCTTATGGACAACATCTTGAAACAAGCCAGACCTCATACCCCTTGCTTGACATTCCCGACATTCTCCGTATCTTTCTTGCGCTCTCTTCAAACTCACTCCGTGTAGTCCCCCCTTTGGTTTTCGGCTTAATTCTGCCGCTCTAAAGACACGACAGTTCTGACCCGAAAGCAACCGAAAATGAGGTTTTATTATGAATATTAAAAACAAAACAGACGAACCGGAAGAACTTCCAGAAGTTAGTAAAGTCGATTACCTGGAGGAGTGCTTATTCATGCACAGCCCAACATATCAACAGCATTACCAAGAATCTGGGCGGGTGATTCTGCAGGAAGTAAAGCTGATTCTGGCGATACTCAACAATGACAGCCAAGTACTCGAGCCAACACGGCAAATGCGTATGTTCGATGAGGTAAACCTCTACGACATTGGACAACGTATTATGAGCAAACCTGGTTTTGAACAGCGCTATCACGAGCTCAAACAGAAAGCTGGTACTGATGTGGATATCAACTTATTCGAAAATGCCCTGCAAGTAATGATTGAATACCGGCTAATTAGGCGCGACGAGGCCAATGTCACCTTGCTGGAAAATGGAATAGTGCATGCCACATCGCCCTGGAATATTCGTGATTCCTACGGCGACTAACTTCCACCTTGTGGGAACTGCCTTCAAGCAGTTCCCCTCAAATGTTTTATTTCGGTCTGCTTTCTCGACATTGGAAATTCCGGGCTAGCCCGAAAATTGCACGTAAGTTCACGGCTGAAACAGGTTTCACCCGCGAATTTACGAGTGCAACGACCGTTTTCAACAAAATTCTGCCGTTACAGTTTGCACTCTATGATGGCCCTGTTGCGGTCGCGAATTCTGGGCAATCTGCGGGAGAGCGTTCGGTCGGGAATACACCAGTATTCCCTTCTCTCTACTCCCACACCTTGCCACAGACTTCACAACCTCACGACGGGCTTACATGCAACATTCGGGCTAGCCACGAACTTTCGATTCAGTTATAAGCCGAATGAAGGTATAGAAGTAACACCTCATGCAAGGAGACAAGTCAATGGAAGAAAAGTCGCTGTCACAACTAATTGAAAAAATTATCGATCACGGCACCCTGAGTCGCGAAGATCAGGAGAAAATCAACCTGACTGTGAAACATACTTCTGTGAAACATACTTCCGACACAAAAACCAACGCTGAACTGCTGATGACCCTCACTGCCAAAGTGCAAAAGGGTGAGGTAAAAGTCATCTGACCAAGACGGCAACACAGGTGGCGACTGACTCTACTTCACCAGAGCGTCAAACGCCGCCTGAATTTCCCGCATTTTTTTGTTAGCCAGTTCTTTTAGCTCCGGACCCAGGTGGTTAACCTTGTCGGGATGATACTGCGATGCCAGTTTTTTGTAGGCTTTTTTAATCTCGGCCTGCGAGGCGTTGCCCGGCACTCCGAGCACCTCATGAGAGGATTTTTTTACAGGCGGCTTTATTGAAGCCCTTCCTTCATCACCTGCGGACCTGCGCTGCTGATGATCCTGGCCATTTTTTTTCTGATCATTTTTTGCACCATCACCTGTCGATCCTGCCCCGGACCTGTTTGCCCCAGGCGAATTCCCGGACGAATTCCCCGTCGAATTCTTATCCGATGCGCTTTTCTCCGCCGCTCCGCGGACAATCTTGCGACCCAAAGTGTAACGCTTGCGCACTCCCTCAACAAACTGCTGAATGGTGATACGTTTGGTTTTATAAAGATAAAAAAGATAAATCACGAAAGCCAGATCGTCGAGGCGTCCGGCAATTGGAATCAAATCGTGAATCAGGTCAAATGGGAAAAGAACGTAGCCGAGCCCAGCACAAATAAAAAGCAACTTCAGTGGATCTCGAATAATAATCAGCATGTTTCCCGTCGATCTAAACCGTCCTCTATCTCACCAGTAAGGTAATACCAGCGGGAAAACTACCTATTAATGCTGTCGAGGGAAACACCCTCGACAGCAAAAGCACATCAAGCCGCAAAACGTGCAGCGACATCATCCCAATTGATGACATTGAAAAATGCTTCAACGTAAGCAGCTCGCTTGTTCTGATACTTCAGATAATAAGCATGCTCCCAGACATCAATCACCAGTAGAGGCGTAACTACCCACTGTGTCAAGTTCTGATGCTTTTCTGATGTGAGAATTTCCAGCTTGCCGGAAATATCATTCTTCACCAACAGCCCCCAGCCCGAAGCCTCAACGGCAGTTGCCGCCGCCTTGAACTGCGCACTGAACGCCTCGAAGCTGCCAAAGTCAGCTTCAATTTTCTGCAACAGGGCACCTGATGGCTTGCCTCCACCATTCGGGGACATGTTTTTCCAGAAAATACAATGAAGGAAATGCCCCGCTCCGTGAAATGCAAGCTGTCGTTCCCAGTGTTGAACCAGAGAATAATCTCCGCTTTCACGCGCCGCAGCGAGCTTGGCCTCCGCATTATTCAGACCATTTACATATCCAAGATGGTGGATGTCGTGGTGAAGACGCATTGTCTGTCCGTCAATATGCGGCTCAAGTGCGTCATAATCATAATCAAGTGATGGTAATTCATGTGCCATAAAACTCTCCTTATTCGACTGTATTTAACAGCAGAAATTATTCGTGGGGCTGTAGTTTAATACGCGGCTAAAGAAAACATCAAGGGATGAGATCACAACGATCGCAAAGTTCTGGGCAATCTACTAATTATGATACAGAAGGGAAACTCAAGCGAACAGCCAGGCCAATGCCATCGTCAGGTCGGCTGATTCGCATTTCACCGCGATTAAGCGCGGTAAGATAGCGGGCAATTGGCAACCCAAGACCACAGCCCTGCTGCTCCCTCGTATCGCGATCGATTTGCGCAAAGGTGATACAGGCCTCATCCAGCATCTCCTCTGTCATTCCCTGACCGCGATCGCGAATTTCAATATAAACCGCGCCAGCCTCAACCCCGGAATTGATATCAATAACTGTATCTTCAGGAGAAAATTTCTCAGCGTTGTTAAGGATACGCAATAGTGCCGCATTAACATGCGGTGAATAAACATCGAGCAACAGGTCCTGCCTGGCTCCCATCAAATTGATTCGCGCGGGCATGCCATCAATACCCTCAATGCCGGGGTACCCTTCAAGCAAGGTTTCCAACAACGATGCAAGATGAACCCTGGTATGCAGCCTCTCCCAGGCACTCTGTGCCAATCCGGAGTCAATTTGCTGTAACATCATAAAATCTTCGACCAGCCGCTGTAAACGCTGCCCACCACGCTGGATGGAATCAAGTAACCGCCTGACACTTTGTTCTGGCAAGGCTTGATATTGATCGATCAACAACTCCGTGCCGGTGCTGATTGCAACAAGTGGAGTACGAAACTCGTGAGACAATGTCTGGATAATTTTTCTTCGGTATTTCTCCAGTCTCACTTCCTGAGAATTTCGCCGGACACGCGAAAGGCTGAGTTTGCCCTTAATCACCGCCAACAAATCCAGGGGCTCAAACGGCTTGGTCAAATATTCATCACAGCCGCGCTCACGACCGAGGCGGATATTGTCACTGCTGCTTAACGCGGTAAGAAAGATAAACGGAACTTCACAAAGATATTCGTTCTTCTGCACCTCGGTGTGAAAAGCATAACCATCAACGTTAGGCATCATCACGTCGCAAACAATAATGTCCGGGCTGTAGCTCTTCAGCAAATTCAATGCCTCCTCAGCCCCAGTAGCCGTGCGCACGGAAAGACCATCAAGCTTCAGAACCTCCGAGACAACCTGCAAAAGTACCGGATTGTCGTCGACAACCAATACTGCAGCACCCTGTGACAAATCTTCACCTTTCACGGAAATCTCCCACCACTCCACCTGCGGACCAACTAACGACCAAGCTTACCCTGCTCCCAACATTAGAATTATCGGTGATTTAATCCTCGCGCTTAAGCTCCATTGACAGTCCGCAGCTCAAAAGGTTGATTTTCCCTCAAGGCAAGGTATTTTCGCTTCCGAAGTTCAGGCCAACGCGGGCAGATTCAGATAAGCCGCGTCCCAAATTACCGACAACTATGCTCGCCTTCATGGCGCACAACTACGGATTATATGATGAAAATCGCTGGTTTATTTCCCGGACAAGGCTCGCAGGCTACAGGTATGGGCAAAGCTTTCTACGATGGAAGCGAGGAAGCCAAAGAAATATTTTACGCCGCCGACAAGGCCCTCGGCTTCTCTCTGTCCCAGCTATGTTTTAATGGACCGATCGAAGAATTGACCCTGACAAAAAATGCCCAGCCGGCAATCCTCCTCGTCAGCACCGTGGCTTTCCGCCTGGCCGGTTTGCAACTCGATTGCGCCGCCGGTCACAGCTTGGGAGAGTATTCAGCTCTCGTCGCCGCTGGCGCCCTGAACTTTGAGGATGCAATCCAGCTTGTGCACAAGCGCGGCAGCTACATGCAGGAAGCCGTCCAACCCGGCGCCGGCAAAATGCTCGCAGTAATGGGACCAACTCCTGAAGAAATCGCCGAGGTAACGGCTATGGTCACTGCCGGCACTGTGGAAGCCGCCAACTTCAACAGCCCGGGACAAACCGTAGTCGCCGGTGATGTTGCCGGCGTTGACGCCTTCGCCGAGTTGATGACAGCCCGCGGCGCCAAGGTAATTCCACTTAACGTCAGCGCGCCTTTCCATTGCCGCCTAATGGACCCTGCAAAACTAAAGCTCGAAGCCGATCTCGCCTCTATCACCATCAACGCCCCACGCTTCCCGGTATATTCCAATGTGACGGCCAAGGCCCATACGACAACCGACGAAATCCGCAACCTGCTCGCCGCGCAAGTTACAGCCTCAGTGCAATGGACAAACAGCATGGTCAACATGATTGAAGGTGAAGGCGTAACCAATGCTGTTGAATTTGGCGCTGGTGGCGTGCTTAGCAAATTGCTCAAGCGCATCAACAAAGACGTAAAGCGCTGCGAAGTAGATTCACCTGAAGCTCTGCCCGTGAAGCTGTAACCAAACACAATCCCCTCGAATCACCCACCACCGGATTAGGAACTCTGCGACAATAGTGGAAGAGCCTTCCAGGCTCTTTATGGGAGTGTTGCAGTTACGCGCCAGGATGGCGCGTCCACACTGACGTCCACTCACCCGTTCAATTATCTTCGAAGGCTCCTCTGCACTCCTGTGCCTACTTCAACAATACGAGGTTTTAAAACCTCAATTTGTACCCGGGTGTTCAATATAGCTTTCTTATAAAGCTGCGCTACAAGGTTGATGAGGTGCCATTCCTCAATGTGGCCGAAGGCACATATGTGAAATTAACCGCAAAAACCGGTAAGTCCAAGGACTCAAGTCAGGCCTACGCAAAACCGTGGCCCGAACAAGATGTGCCGCGGATTCTCGCTGATGCCAATTACTTTTTGGAAAACGACGGCGAACGAGGCCCGCAGGTAAGCATTGTCAAGCCAGGTAACTGGCCGATCAATACCTATCTCTGGGATGTGGCTATGGATGAAAATGGACGTGTACCAAATCCCGGTAAAGCACTGAAGGTAGAACAGGGCCAGGTTGCCGTAATCAAATCGAACTATGAAGGTCCGGTTGATTTCGGCGTGGTGAAAGTTACAAAACTGGAGCCAAAGTCTGCTGAAAACCGCAGCCCGCTTGTACCAGTTGGCTATCAGGGAAACTGGGAAAAAGCTTTGCCTTCGGCCCTTTATTACTTCAATAGCGATGTCTGGCAGCCAAGTGTCTACTCGTTCCAGGCGCAGATCTCCGAGTTCAAAGGAGGCTATGTCCCGGTTGATATTCAGCTGAGCTACGATGATGCTGGAAAAATCATTCAAAACATCGTGGGCGATGACCCGAATGAAGTGCCCGCGCTACCTGCTGGAAAAACCGGTGAAGCAATCGAAGCTCGCGTTGAAGGCTGGCCGATTCACCAGGAAGTGCGGGTCGTCTGGCAGGTCACACCGGAAGATGCTCCCTATGTCGCCCCTGTTCTTGGTTCGCTGGCTGATGTCGAGACGAAAATTATCACCGCCGGCGCTCGCACGGCAATCCGCGAAATCGGCGGTGGAGCGATGATCAAAGTCAAGGTCAGTAAAAATGTCAAAGGAAAGGATGAAGAAGGAAAAGATGTCATCAAGACAGAAATTGTCGAAGAAGAACGTCCTATCCTGGTAATGGATTTCATCGATCATCGCGAAGAAATTCAGCACCTAATCTTCAACAAGCTAAGCACTCTCGCCGCGAAAAACCGTGTTACTATCCTTGAAGTTCACCTGGCACAAACGCAACTGCCCCCTGAATTACTTGTCGGTCGCAAACGCGAACAGATGGCAATTCAGCTGCAGGAAACCTTTGTCCAGGAAAAGCAAGCCCAGGAAAAACGTGTTGACGCTGAAAATGCTCGCGCCAAAGCCGATCAGCAAGGCACTCTGATGAGAGCTCAAATCGCTCTTGAAGCGTCGGAACTTGAAAAGAAGGCCAAGGCCAACGAGGGAGCTGGCGAAAGAGAAAAATTGTCTGAAATGGCAGTTGGTCAGCAAAGACAAGTGGCAGTATTGGGCGCCGAGAAAGTTATGCAACTGCGTCAGTTTGAAATGCTGGTGGATAAAGTCACCGGGCTTGTTGAAAAACATCCTGATTGGCTGAACACTCTATTTTCTAACGAGCACCTGGTGCCACAAATCTCAACCGGTGGTGGCATGGATAGCGCAGCTGCCATTCTTGGCACTTTCTTCAAAGGCTTCAACTTCGGCCAAGATGGTGAAAAACCAACCAAGTAGTTCCTGACAATCACTGGCAGTAGCAGTTTTGCCGCCAGTGATTTCCGGCGTGATGTTCTAACGTAGCTCCCGAACTCAGCTTATCGCTGAGTTTTCGGGCGCTGCTATTGCAAGGTTTAACTCCTCCATCCCCCCAATGCTTTCTTTATGAATCAACTGCTGTTATCTTTCCGGCAGTGCGCCGCTTGGCCCATTTTTTGACGTTCGCAATTTTCTTCATCACAGATACGGGTAGTTGCTACAACTTTAGCCGAAGTGAGTCCGGCACAGGCCAGGACAAGCTCACTCGGGCTGAAGTGTACTTCAGGTTTTTTATATTTTTGGAGAAAGACAATGAACGAACTTTATTACGGTGGCTTTTTCGCAGAACATCTTGGCTGGAATATCGGTGAAATACCCAAACGACTGGCTCTGCGCCTGGCTTCGCCTCATAGCAATGGTCCCTATCTTGGCGCGCTGAATATCCTGAATCTCTCAAGCACCGCACCGACAATACTGGAAATGAGTCCGACAGCTTTTCAGGAGTGGGTTAAAATACCTCCTCTGCCAGCACCTTTTATTTTTGGAGACGAATCTGTCGGAGGCGTGCGCAACAGCGACTCTTCAAAACAACTGTTTTCGGAGCTTATCAGCGCCGACAATGCTCAAACCCTGCTGCGTCTTGCCGCAGCCAAAAGAATGTCAAACAAAGACACTCATGGTTTGCGGGCTTTAATAATCGGTAGCCAGTTTGGTGCAGTAGAACTAATGCTGGCACAAATGGGATATGAAGTAACCTCTGTTACACCCGAATCTGCTCTGTCGGACCCGAGAAAAATGGCCGATCTCTTTATTGAGGCAGGTGTCGCTTTTAATGTCCTGACCTACGGAAAAATCACAATGCCGCTTTCAGGCGCTGCTGAATTTATCCAGGCAGCGGCAAAAGAAGGGAAAAAATATGATTTCATTTTCTACGATGGCAGCCGGGTTAGACCGACAATTGCAAAGGAGATTGAAAGCCTTAACATACTCCTGGCGGAAGATGGAATTGCCAATTTTATCGGCCCACTTGTTTGGGATGAACCTTTTGCCGAGATACTCAAGTGTCGCTACTCTAACGGCAAACTACTCTTCTTTGCGGTAATGAATGATAACGGAAGTTGCCCACTTCCTTCGACGTTGATGTTCGCCATCAACCGACCGGATTTGGCTCTACCGACACTGCATTAACGCGAGCAAACAAATTCTGGCACTGGAGAAAATACTACAGTGCCAGAAAAACCGTTCTCAATTTTTTACTGGAGGTTTTCTACACTTCCCCCTCAACGCTGTCGCACCCACAGTGTAGCCGATAGAAATCGACCCGGACAGCTACTCCCTGATCTTCAACAACTGCTTCACTGCGCAACTGCCAAATTTTTCCAACCGCCCGTCAAAATCGGCCTGACCTGGTTGCTCTCGAATCAGTGAGGCCTCCTCAAGAACGGTCCTCTCCCACGATTTGTCACTTTCAATGGTGAACTCATGATAAGTCAGCGTCATATTCTTGGTAACATCTATCGTTTTAAGGAAGAACTTCAGCTCATGGCTATTTTTGACTTCATCAAGATATCCAAGGATGAGAAAACCATAACCGGCCTCACGAGCCTGACGCATCGCCTCGTAATTACCGGTAAAGAAGTCTTCCCTCTTCCCCTGCCAGTGCTCAACATTAAACAGCTCAATCACACCTGTCGTGCCCACCGACAACAATTCGCGGACAAAGCTCCTCGCCAAATCCAGTCCCAGGCGGTCATCCCGGGAAGGATCTGCGGCAAAAGCTTCCGGCACATCAAAAGGCATGACGGCCATCCGCACGGGAATTCCGTTATATTCTCGGGCGTTTAGGTAGATCCCCAAGTCGCTGTCAAGATAGGCCCGAAATTTGCATTCATGTCTTTCGACAGGAATGCCGTGAAAACTACAACCGGCAAAAACAAGCGCCAGGCTGAAAGCCAAATATCGCACTGATGCTAAACCAGGGCGGACAACGGAGCAGAAAAATGTACGTCTCATCAACAAGTTCACTCCAAATCAGGGTGGCTAAACTAATCTGTGCTGCAATACTACTGCTTTCATTGGCGGGATGCAGCAAACGTTTTAACGATCTTCCGGTATTCTCATCGTTACCGATCTTTGATGCGGAAAACCAGTCAGTGGGACGGTTTAAAACGTCCTATCTTGCCGAGCAAATCGACGCGTATTATCGCGGCAACACAAATGGCCCGATTGCTATCGCCACCTTTGCTGATATCGACAACCTTTACGGTAGCTCGACTTTTGGCCGCATGCTGAGCGAACAGCTGATGAGCGAACTATCTATGCGTGGCTACAACGTGGTTGAGATTCGCCGCTCTGAAGCTATGCAGGTCATGTTTAGTCAAGGTGAATTTGCCCTGTCGCGTGAATCACAATTACTACGTAATGCCCAAGACATTTCCGGCCTGATTGTCGGCACCTATGTCGTCTCGCCGGAACGCATATATTTAAACGCCAGACTCATCGATCCGGCAACATCGATTGTCGTTTCGGCTGGCTCGGTTGAAATGAGCAAAACTGAGGAAATTGAGAAATTACTGCGCGGCAGCAGCTTGCCACCGTCACTGGAAAGAATACCAGTGCGACATATGGGCTATAAATCAAACACGGTTCCTTATTACTGGCCATATGTGCCACCTAGAGATGGCGGAGAAGATAACCGCCCGGGTCAAGCATTACACGTCCCGGGGCCAGTTTTGCAAAACCCCAACAAACCGCCAGTCCCGGCACTGAAAGGACCTGAACGTATGTCCTAAATAGCCCGGAAATTGCAGGCGGGGAATAAATTCCCCTCTGTGGAGGGGTGCCCGAAGGGCGGGGTAGTGCAAAGTGTAAACAGAGGGAGAAACCACCCCGTCAGGCTGCGCCTGCCACCCCTCCGAAGGAGGGGAATTAACATTTCGCAGCGTTGTCGATGAAAACAAACCCCCGTCAGGCTGCGCCTGCCACCCCTCCAAAGGAGGGGAATTAACATTTCGCAGCGTTGTCGATGAAAACAAACCCCCGTCAGGCTGCGCCTGCCACCCCTCCAAAGGAGGGGAATTAACATTTCGCAGCGTTGTCGATAAAAACAAACCCCCGTCAGGCTGCGCCTGCCACACATTTTGTTTTCTTAGATGACCCCATAGGTAGGCCAATAAGAGTCATTACTTCACATCAAGGAACTGTCGATAATCGGTCGGCGCCTGAACAGGTTCATCGTTCTCCTTTTCTTTACCCCTCGTCCCGGTGATATCGTATTTTTGCTCAATAACTTCTTCCGTCAGGGGTGTTCCGTGCCAATAACCCTTGGAGTAGTTATGCTCAAACAGGATGCTGGAGACTTCAGCGGCAATTGGCTCTTCTCCCGCAAGCAAGCGAGACCGACGCACCTTGAGGGCACTTTCGATTTTCGGATGATTATAACGATCCGTCTTTGATACAGGGAGACCGGTATGCATATAGATGAATAGTCCTGGCACCATCCGCTCAGAAATAGTCACCATGTCGACACCGGCGATATCACTCTTACCATCAACCTTGATAAAGTAATCCCTGCGCAAATCTTCACGCAGGCCCACCTTAAACCAAGGCAATGGATGTCGGGCTTTGCCACCAAGCAATTCACCTTTCAAGTTCCAAGCCGAACGGCAACATGGACAGACAAGCTTTGTCTCTTCCCATGACAAATCACAGCCCTCACGCGAACAACGGGCACTCATAGCGCCCCATCCCTCGTCATCGCGAACGACCAATGCCGACGCATATTCAATTTTTTGTGCCGGAAAAAGTAAATCGCGCACCAGACCAAGACGTAACAACCGAGGTGCAAGCTCATAACGCGCGTCGATCTTGAGCGCCATATCTTCGGCGCCAACATATCTCATCACCTGACCCAGCTCATCACGACAACCAGCAACCAGCGGCAAAGTTCCCGCAGCAGCAACAAGATGCCCCAACCTGATAAGTGCATTTCGTCTATCCACTAATCCTCCGCTTGCAATTTGCTGCTATAGCTCAATATCGGCAAAATTATCCATCGTCCGGGCACTACGCATGGTCTTCAATTTTTCAGAAAACTCGGCAAAAGGCAGATTGCGCTGCTCTTTCACCGCATATCGCCGCCAAGTTACAGTGTTGTGCTCCTCTTCCTCGCCACCAACAATCAACATATTAGGTATCTTGCTGGTTACGGCTTTCCTGATGCGCTTGTTAAAAGAATCATCGCTGTGATCGACATCAACCCGAAAAAGCTCATTCCTCAAGGACTTTGAAAGGGACTCGGCATAATCAGCAAACTTGCTGGCGACCGGGATAATACGAACCTGCAGAGGCGACATCCAGGTTGGAAAAGCACCGCCAAAATGTTCGATCAGAAAGGCAATAAAACGTTCGTGAGTGCCAAGTGGCGCCCGATGGATAATATACGGACGGTGCTGTGCTCCATCTTCGCCAACATAAGACAAATCAAAACGCTCGGGCATGGCGAAATCAAGCTGATTCGTCGAAGCAGTTTCCTCGCGCCCAATGACATTCTTAATCTGAAAATCAACTTTAGGGCCATAAAACGCCGCTTCGCCCTTTCGCTCGTCATAGCGCAGACCCATTTCGTCGAGCACTTCGCGCAAAATATTTTCGCTGGACTGCCAGGCATGTTCATTGTCGACGTATTTATCTTTATTTGCCGGATCATGGAGCGACAAACGCATCCAGTAATCACTCAATCTGAACTTGTCGTAATAAAGGGTATGCAAATCGAGAACACTGCGAAATTCCTCTCTCAGTTTCTCCGGCTGAGTGTAAATATGCGCATCGTTCATGCTCAACATACGAACACGCAGCAAGCCGGCCAGAGCTCCTGAATCTTCATAGCGGTAACATTCACCGTATTCAGTTAATCGAAGTGGCAGCTCCCGATAACTGCGCGGCCTACTTCGGTAAATCATGTGGTGATGAGGACAGTTCATCGGCTTCAAATAATACTCTTCTTCATCAATAATCATCGGCGGATACATCCCGTCCTTGTAATAAGGCAGATGACCAGAAGTGTAATAAAGCTTGGACTTGGTGATGTGCGGAGTATGAACTCGCTGATAACCAGCACGGAATTCAACCTCTTCTGCTAATTTTTCCAGCTCATCGCGCAACACCGTCCCGTTTGGCAACCAAAGCGGAAGTCCCGGCCCGACTTCATCGACGATAGTGTAATATTCCAGCTCAGCGCCAAGCTTGCGATGGTCTCGTTGTCGCGCCAGCTCCCGCTGTGCTTCAAACTCCTTCAACTCTTTCTTGGTTGCGAACGCCAAGGCGTAAAGACGGGTAAGCTGCGGACGCTTTTCGTCTCCGCGCCAGTATGCTCCGGCAATCGAATCAATTTTGAAACCATCGCGTGGCAACATTCCGGTATGCTCAACATGAGGTCCGCGGCACATATCTTCAAAAGGTCCATTACGATAAAAACCGAGCGTAGTTTCACCCTGAGAAGCAAGCTCATGGGCATATTCAACTTTATAAACCTCTCCCTGCTCCTCAAGCCGTCCCACCGCTTCAGCGACACTGCGATCGCAGTGTTCAAAAACTTGACGCTCTTTAATGATATTGCGCATTCGCTCTTCAATATCCGGCAAATCATCCGGCGTAATCGGCTCTTCCAGGTCAAAATCGTAATAAAAACCATTCGCTATCGGTGGGCCAAAAGCAAGTCGCGCCTTTGGTCGAATCTGCAACACTGCCTGTGCCATAACATGGGCCAGGGAATGACGAATTTTATAAAGATTCTCGTCCTGAAATGACTTCTCTTCACACATAAAAACACCGAATATACCGCTTCAATTTAATCAAAGAAAAGATGGGGATAAAATGCCCTACAACGCCTCAACCAGTAAAGACGTAGCTTCTCCTCCGCCATTGCATATTGCCGCGCAACCAGTCTTAAGTCCCAGTCTCCGCAGTTGATGAACCAGTGTTACCACAATTCTCGCACCGCTGGCACCAATTGGATGGCCCAAGGCGATAGCTCCGCCACAAACATTGATCTTCTCAAAAGGCACGTTCATCGTCCTTTGAAAATGAAGCGGGACCACGGCGAAGGCCTCATTAATTTCAAACAAATCAACCTGAGTTATACATACCCCCGCTCGTTTCAACACATCATCCACAGCCATTACCGGAGCCGTCGTGAACCACTCCGGCGCTGCCGAATGCCAGCCTGCAGCAACTATCCTGGCAAGTGGAGTAAGATTGAGCCTATTGACAGCTTCGGCACTTGCCAAAAGAACTGCGGCGGCGCCATCACTCAATGAGGAGGCATTAGCTGCCGTGATTGTTCCATCACTGGAAAAGGCAGGTTTTAAAGTGGTGAATTTATCAAGACGTCCCCGACCTGGCTCCTCGTCGGCGGTAATCATCAAAGAAGTATCAAGCTCTGCCTGAAAATGACCCGAGCCCGTTGCCAACAAGGCTCGTTCATAGCTCAACCGGGCAAATGCATCCTGATCTTCGCGAGAAATGACATGCGTCCTGGCACAAAGCTCTCCGGCTAACCCCATGTGAAAATCGTGATAAGGATCCCAAAGCCCATCATGGACAACACTGTCAATCACCTCCCCCTGGCCAAGACGAACTCCCGCTCGCAATCCCGGCAACAAATGCGGTGACCGCGACATGCTCTCCATTCCACCGGCAACAACAAGTTCAGCATTACCGAGTAGAACTTCATTAACCCCAAGCTGAATCGCTTTAAGTCCCGAGCTACAGACCTTGTTAACCGTCAGTGCTGAAGCAGAATCTGGAAGCCCCGCCGCCCGCGCAGCCTGCCTCGCCGGCGCCTGCCCTTGTCCGGCAGTCAATACCGAACCAAAAATTACCTGCGTGACCTCACCTTTTAACTCTGGCGAATCACCCAACATGCCATTAATTGCCGCCGCCCCAAGCTGAACCGCTGTCGAGGTAGCGAGACCACCAAGAAAGCTGCCTATAGGCGTACGTTTAGCTGAACAAATATAGACTTCGCACATATGGAATCCGGCCAATACTGATGTTTGAATGGTAGAGCATAAGAACCTACAACATCATTGCCAAAATATTTCCGCCTCACAACCAACAAAAAACAAAAAAGGGACCACAAGGGTCCCTTTTCAAGCTGTAACGTCAGTCAGTTCAAAAGAACAACCGGCGTGTTACGCCTGCGCCTTGCGTTTACGCGCAGCAGCCAAACCAATCAAGCCACTACCAAGCAAGGCCATTGTCGCAGGTTCTGGCACTGGAGCAGCATTGTTAAGTCCGGCAATTACAGCAATTGATGGAGTGGTCTGACAAATATTCCCGTGATAAAGCGGATTCAAGCCAACAACCATGTTTGAAAGCATCGCACCAGCGGCAAGACCAAAGTCATCGAGATTAACGAGAGCGACGTTGATACTGAAACCACCAACCGGTGTGTAATAGCCTGTGCGCACCGGAGAATAATTTTTCTCGACTCCATTAAGCGCGAGTGAAATTGTAAAAGCATCAGGATGACCGAGTTCAAAAATAACAATGTCATTACCACTGCCATTTACAATGGCATTATCGGTAAAACCAACCTGCAGATAGGAATCAGGAGTGAAGGTATAAGCAAAGGTATTGATGTTGCCACCAGTAACAGCAGCTTCTACCTGTTCGAAAGTCGCAACTGGCTGAGCTGCGCCACCGACAGTCGTATGAAAAACACCGCTTGAACTTGTTAGCACATCGGCAAAATCTGTGTCCTGGAAAGTCTTGCCGGCAATTACCGTAGTCGCCGAAACATCGACTGTGTAAAGAAAAATGACGAGAAAGAAAAAGAGGGTCTTGGGATATTTCATAATCAACTCCGAACTGCTGATGCCCTGGAGACTGGTCTCGTGCGGGCGGTTACTACTTTACAGTTGAAGTGGGGAATACACCGATGCCAAGCAAAAGACAAGCACGCAGGTCAAGATTTATTTACGAAATGCAATTCTTCCCTATTCTTTGTCCCCTGTCTCAATATCGATTGGGGCATGCATATGTTCAGCGACTGCGGGTTTGAGCAGAAAACGATAAAAGCAAAAGGCAGTCAGACTGATAACAAACCCTATCGAGCCCAACATGAATATCCAGCCTGCCGTAGTCATAATCCATCCTCCAGGGACTCTCCATCCCAGCTCACTGTATCCCAACGTTCGGAAGCGATATGGATAAGTAACAGAATAAACAGGAAAAAAACGCCAATGAGACATACTGCATAAAGCGGGACTCCACCTTCGCCAAGAGTCTGCCAATACTTGGGCACATTCTGTTTACACCAAAAAACAAACACTGTGAGCAAATATGCCGGCGATACATACTTGATAATAAAAGAAAAAATTCGCGGAATCCTCATTTCGGCACCTCGGTGAGCCGCCTCCATCCCCTTCTCTATGCCAAGGCCCCAGCCAAAGAGAATCACCTGCATGGTTGCCAGAACAAAAACAAAAAAGGTGCCCACCCAAAAATCCATCGTATCCAGTGCAAGCATTCCCTTGGAAAAATAAATGACAAAAAGAGAGCCAAGCGCGGTCAACAGCCCGAGCAAAGCAACCGAAGCCCGGCGCTTCAACTGCAAACCTTCCTCCAGGAATGCAATCGCCGGCTGCAGCATGGAAATCGAACTGGTAATCGCCGCAAGAAAAAGCATGAAGAACCAGAGAAAGCCAAACACCCGCCCGGCAGGCATATACTCAAAAACTATCGGCAGGGTGTTGAAGCCCAGGCCAAAGGTTGAGCCAACCGCTCCAGCTGCACCAAGAAACATGAAGGCTGCCGGAATTGTAATCAGCCCCCCGAGGCAAACTTCAAAAAATTCATTAATCGACGATGCCGTCAGACCGGAAAGCACTACATCGTCATCGCGCTTAAGATAACTTGCGTAATTGATAATCACCCCGAGACCGACCGAAAGGCTGAAGAAAATCTGTCCGGTTGCGGCAAGCCAGACTCCAGAATTGCCCAATGTCATCCACCAGGGACCACCATCAGCCGCAGGCTTGGGATTCCACATAAAGCCAAGACCATTTAATAATGTGCGATCAGGGAACTCCGGTGTCGCCACATCAAGCGTCAACACGCGAATCAAAACTGCAAAGGCGCATAGTCCCATCATCGGCATTGCCCATTTGCAAAATGTCTCAACCCCCTTGGAGATCCCGTTGAAAATCAAAATAAAGTTGATGACAAAAACACCTCCCCACAAAAGAAGGCGATTCGGCACGAGTCCTTCACTCAGGAAACCGTCCTGGTTCATGCCAACAAAGCTATCAAAAAAAGCCGAACTTCGTGCCGTGTAATCCGCCGGATTTTCACCGAGATCAATCATCCCGAAAGCATAACTAAGGGCATAACCCAGACACCAGGACTCGATAACAATGTAATACATGTAAATTATCAGCGGCACGATAATGCCGACAACGCCGAGATATCGCCAGAAACGGTTCCGACCCACTGCGCCAAAAATCGCCGGACAGGAATGAAAACCAAAACGACCGCCTTCACGGCCCATCGACCATTCAACCCAGCAGATTGGAATTCCCAAAAGAATGAAAGCGATAAAATAGGGGATCATGAAAGTCCCCCCGCCATTATTGGCCACCTGACCGGGGAAACGAAGAAAATTACCAAGTCCTACTGCCGAACCGGCTACAGCAAGGATTACTCCCAGCCGGCTGCCCCAGCCATCTACTTTTTTGCTATCTGACATGCACGAAAGCCCCCGGGCGAAATTATCTCGGCGAAGTTATCTTGTCAGGGTCAATACTCGACCCAGACAAATCGATTTAAAGGAACTACTTAATATCGAAACTCTGGTTCTGCGGAAAAAACAAAGCTCGCAACCGCTTTGCATCTTCTCCCTTTAATTCGGCCAGTCTGTCAACCGCCATTTCCAGAACCTGCTCAGCGGATTGACGGTCCCGAGTCGTAAATTTACGCGCATCCCACTGATGCAAACAGGCAGAAATCGACCACATGGCGTCAGCAATTTTCTCGGCATTATCTGACTCATTGACCATTTCAATATCGCGGCCGTGCTCTTTGAGAAAATCTTCCGAAAAAGAAATCACCTGGGTCGACATACTGTAAAGGAAATAAAGACCCCCGACGCCAAGACCGGCAAGAAGAACAACGATACTTGTATACGATCCGTTGAGCAGCAACAGCAGGGAAACAGTTGCCAATGCGACAACTGGGGCATTGAGGTATGACTGGAGCGACTTGCGCTTGCCAAACGAAGAAAAATTTACTGGCGCAAAAGCCGCAGTCCCAGCCGAAGACGAAGATACCTGAGACCCTGCCGCCAAAGCGGAGCCTTCACCTTGCGCCGCTACCACATCGCGAACCCGCCGCGGTTTACTGCGGCCGACACCAAACATGCTGCCCAGCTGAGCAGAGGAAATGTTGAAAAATTGGGCGCCAGTTACACCCCGCCTGACCATACGATCAGAGAACTTTCCGACCTTGGCCTGCCTGACCGGTTTCTTTGGTAGCTTCTTCTTGCCCGGCTGTATGGCTTTTTTCTTGTTCATAAACTTAGTGGACGAACAATGACTATACCGATTGCAGTAAAGAAAATGTTGATGTTTATACTAATTTTCAGCTGGGCATATACCTAGCAAAAAGCCGATAGAACACGTCAACAAACTTAAAGTCAAGCGATAGGGGCGGTCACCAAAAAAGCTCAAAGATCTCGGTAGGTCCACTCTAAGACAACAATTTCAGAGCATAGGGGAGGAGCCTTCCAGGCTCTTTATGCAACGCCGCAGTTACGCGCCAGGATGGCGCGTCCACTCTAAGACAACAAATTCAGAGCATGGTGGAAGAGCCTTCCAGGCTCTTTATGAAACATTTGTCACGAGCCCGAAGATGCAACTGTCACGTTACCTGAACCGATATTGTTTCAATCCAGAAAAGAGTGAAAAATCTTTGATTTTTTCAACCAAAAGTTAAGACCATTTTTTGAAACGGTATCACACCCATGCCTCTCAGAGATTTACCTGAGCCTTGTACATCTTCATCGTGGTTATCTTGTCCGGTTGAGTGTCGACCCGGACAAATAATCCAGCAGCCCATACCGTCCAAATCTATGGACAACACCAACAAACCGATCTGTCCTATCCGCTTCCTTGATAAATACGCTGACATTGAGATCACTAAAGGTAATCTTCCACATTGGTCTCAAAACGCTGCCACTTATTTCGTCACATTTCGCACAGCAGACTCCATCCCACAGGTTAAGCTAAAAAAATGGATCAACCAACGCAATCAATGGCTGGCTCGCCATCCGTTACCACTAACCCAAGTTGAGACCCGAGAATTTCATCGTCTTTTCACTACACAGCTGGAACGCTGGCTGGACAACCAATATGGAGAATGCCTGCTCTCAAATCCGTTACTGAAAAATATCGTCAAAAATTCTCTTGAATATTTTAACAACTGTCGCTACTCCCTCGATACGTTTGTGGTCATGCCGAATCACGTACACGCCATTGTAACTCCCCATGACAATCATAAACTCCGTGACATTGTTTCATCATGGAAATCATTTACTGCAAACAAGATAAACCGGGTTACTCACCGAAATGGTCATTTCTGGCAAAAAGAATCATTCGACCACATTATTCGAAACGAAAACCAACTTGAAAGGATAAGGGATTATATCAAGCGACATTCGGCATTTGAGAAATGACTCTCAACGCGCCAGGATGGCGTGTCCACTCTAACGCAACATGGTGGAAGAGCCTTCCAGGCTCTTTATGCAACGCTGCAGTTACGCGCCAGGATGGCGCGTCCACTCTAAGACAACAATTTCAGAGCATAGGGGAAGAGCCTTCCAGGCTCTTTATGAAACGCTGCGGTTTCGCGCCAGGATGGCGCGTCCACTCTAAGACAACAAATTCAGAGCATGGTGGAAGAGCCTTCCAGGCTCTTTATGAAACGCCGCAGTTACGCGCCAGGATGGCGCGTCCACTTCATCCAGCATACATTCATTCCTCGCCTGGGGTTCGGCGCTGCTCCTTTCTTTCGCTCTGACGATGTTTTTCATCAAGCATCTTCTCCTTCTGCTTGCGGGAACGGCGCTGCTTCTGCCGGCGAATCTTTTCTCTCTCCTGTTCACGCTTTGACTTATCGCCCTTGATTTGTGTTTCGATTTTTTCGCAAAGTTCGCGCCGGGCAAAATAGCGGTTAAGCGCCTGAGAACGGTCACGCTGACACTTTACTTCCGTACCACTTGGCAAGTGCAGCAAATAAACGCAGGACGAGGTTTTATTGATCTTCTGGCCCCCTTTCCCCGAACCGCGAATAAACTTTCCAGCAAATCTTCTTCAAAGATTTCAAGACTCTCCATCAACTGCAGCAGTGCAGCTTCTTTTTCAGCCGAAACTGGATATTTACCCATATACCGCTTCAAAAAAATGGTCTTTATTTTCAGCCCGAAAATTGCACTCTTGGATAGCCCTACTGCCCCAACTCTACCAGAGTTGCCTCAATCTTCGCCTTGCGCGCCTGAGCTTCTTCGAGTCCTTCACGTTGCTTGGCAACAATATCATCCGGGGCTTTACCGATAAAAGCCGGGTTATTGAGCTTGGCTTCAAATTTCTCGATATCCTTTACCGCCTTCTCCAGCGCCGACTTGTTACGACGAATTTCAGCTTCGACATCAATGTGCTCCTTCAGATTTACATAAATCTCGACATCGGGAAGAACAACCCGGGCGAAACCTTCAGGAGCAGCTTTAACAATGTTCAGCGACAGCAGTCTGGCCGCAGTAGTCAACACAGCTGAAGCTTGGGCAAGTGTGCCTTCAATTTCAAAGCCACGCGGCAACAAAGACACGGCCAGTTGCGTCGACGGAGGCACATTGGCGTTACTGCGCATGTTACGCACTTCGCGAACAATATCCTGAACAACAGCAAAATCTTTTTCCAATTGCACGTCGTTAAAAGCAGACGATTCAGGATATTCGGCCTGGGCACAGACTTCTTCCGGAAGTTCACTGCCATAAATGCCCATTTTTATTCCCAGCTCACGCACCGGACCCCAAAGGGCTTCGGTGATATAAGGAGTAAACGGGTGCAACAGCCGAATAAACTGCTCCAGAACACGACAAGCAGTGGTTGCCGCGATAGCTGCTTGAACCGCATCGACTGATTTGAGTCGCGGTTTGACAAGCTCGATATACCAATCGCAGTAGTCATCCCAAAAAAAACGATAAAGGTTCTGCGCAGCTTCACTAAAACGAAAGTTGTCAATCGAATCGGTGACATTACCCGTAACGGAATTTAACCGCTGCAGAATCCAACGATCTTCAAACTGCAATTCCCCCAAGCTCTGCCCCGAAACCAATGCTGAAAAAGACTCTCCCGGCACCGAGTCAAGGGACGAGAGAATAAACCGCGATGCATTCCAGAGCTTATCGATAAAACGCTGGCCGATCTCTTCAAACTTCGTCAAACTAATCTGTACCTGCTGGGATTCGGAATTAAGCGATAGCAAAGTAAAGCGCAAAGCGTCTGCACCAACTCCGTTAAAGCCTTCTGGATACTGTTTGCGTAGCCGTTCAAGCATTTCCTGCATATTACTCGGACGTGCTTCGCGAAGCGGGCCTTCCAAATCTTCGGTGCTCGCACCATCGATAACATGCAATGGATCAATGCCATTGCCGCGCGACTTTGACATCGTCTCGCCTTTGTCATCACAGATGACCGGATGAAAATAAACACGATTGAACGGCACTTGCCCGAGAAAATGCGTGCCCATCATCACCATGCGAGCTACCCAGAAATAAATAATATCCTTCGCCGTCGAAAGAACCGAAGTTGGGTAATACCGATGTAACTCCGGCGTATGTTCCGGCCAACCAAGTGTCGAAAAAGGCCAAAGCGCCGAGCTGAACCACGTATCGAGCACGTCCTCATCCTGGGACCAGAGTTCAGGATTCTGCTGCACCGCCTCTGGCGTCTGGACATCAACCAAAATTTCGCCCGTAGTTTTGTTGTACCAGGCAGGAATACGATGCCCCCACCAGATCTGCCGTGAGATACACCAGTCACGGGTGTTTTCCAGCCATCCACGGTAAACCTTCTCCCAGCGTTCAGGAGAAAGCTTCAAGTCACCACTGTCAGAAAAACGCAGAGCGTTTTCAGCCAGCGGCTTCATCTTTACGAACCACTGATCGCTCAGACGATATTCAATAACTGCCTTTGAACGCTGAGCCCGGCCAACTGGCGTCATTCGCTCTTCAATCTTCTCCAGCAGGCCAGCGGCTTTGAGTTCCTCAACAATAACTTCGCGAGCCATAAAACGATCGATGCTGTGGAACCGGAGTGGCGCCTGATCACCCATTGTCCCATCAGCGTTCATTACGTTTATCTGCGGCAAATCATGCCGAAGGCCAATCTGAAAGTCGTTCACATCGTGAGCCGGTGTCACCTTCAGGCAGCCTGTGCCAAAAGCGCGATCGACATACTCATCAGCAATAACCGGAATTTCTCTGCCGACAATCGGCAACGTCACCGTCTTGCCGATCAGGTGCTGATAGCGCTCATCTTTGGGATTTACCGCCACAGCGCTGTCACCGAGCATTGTCTCGGGACGAGTGGTGGCAATTGTCACGAACTCTCCTTCACTGCCGGTCACCGGATAACGCAAGTGCCAGAGAAATCCCGGCTCCCCGCCTTCCTTGGTTTCAACCTCATCATCCGACAACGCTGTCTGATCTACCGGGCACCAGTTGACGATATACTTGCCGCGGTAAATTAGGCCCTCGTCATAAAGACGCTTGAAGACCTCACGCACCGCCCGAGAAAGCCCCTCATCCATCGTAAAACGCGTCATCGACCAGTCGCAGGATGCTCCGAGACGACGCAACTGGTTGAGAATCGTATCGCCGTATTTCTCGCGCCACTGCCAGATACGCTCGACCATCTTCTCGCGCCCGAGCTCCTGATAATTAATCCCCTCGGCTTCAAGGTGTTTTTTTACAACGCTCTGGGTAGATATACCGGCATGATCAGTGCCCGGCACCCAAAGGGCATCAAAACCCTGCATCCGTTTAAAACGTATCAAGGCGTCCTGCACAGAATTGTTGAGCGCATGACCCATATGCAGACGGCCGGTAACATTTGGCGGAGGAATGACAATCGAGAAATGCCCCCTGTTCACCCCCTTGCGCGCCAACCCACGGCGACAAACACCAGCCTCCTCCCAATAGCGATACATCGCCGCTTCGACATCTTTGGGTGAATAATGTTTTTCGCTTAGGTCAATAACGGAAGGTCGATTAGCCATATCTCTGAAATATCTACTTTTTTTCTTGGTAAGTGCTGCCGGTTGCAACACACTGACCGGCGGCTGAGATATAACAGCTTGGAAGAAATGATGCATCCCGAAGTAACTTGCAGGATTTCAAGGAGGTACGCCTTACCCCATTCAAGCTGCAACAACTGCCTGGCGGCTTCCAGATGAGATGAAAAGAAACACAAAAGATAAATAAAGACGTATAAGCAAAAAACTCAGCGAAAAAGATTGGCCATGCCAGCCGAAGACAGCGCCGAAGCGAGAAAGCTTGAAGCAATATTGCTGCCCATCGCCTCACGCGGGTCGACAAAATAATTAATCAAGCCCCCGGAATGACCCCGACTGAGTGTATTGCTATGCCCACCAAAATATTGCCCGGTCGCAGCGCCCAGCAGTGCGTCAATCATACTGGAGCCCATCGACAGTGCTCCAATCGAATTCCGCGACGCACCGGGCATGACATGGCTGATTGAAGGCATGCTCAGACCGTTCAAACTCTGCCCGAGCATACCTTCGACGAGATTCTCAATTGAACCTGAACCTCGACGGTGATTATTTGTCGGCAGAAAATTCATTAAACTCATAACACTCATAAATCTCTTACCTTTTCAGCTCACCTCAATGAAGAATGAGCAAATTCAGGATGTGTTAGGAGTTATGGCGAGATGCCGCTCGATTGTGACGTTTATATCGCGCGGCGCTCCCCAGGGTCGCCCTGCCGTCAAACGATATCGACAAATACCTGTTCAGCAGAAAAACGGACTTTCTGGGCGGTAGCGTATTTATCGTCCTGGCTGCGATAGCCAAGTGGCACGGCGGCAACGGTCGCGTATGCGTCATCGACACCAAGAATGCGGTCAAATTCGGCTGGAATAATCCCCTCCATCGGGCAACTGTCGATCTCCAACTCGGCTGCGGCCATCATCAAAAATCCCATCAGGATATAAGCTTGCCGAGCGGTCCAGGCACCCAGGTCCTTGGCCATTCCACCGCCTAACAAGGCGCCTTCCATCATCCCCTGATATGGAGCAAGACTTTCCGCACTGACTCCACGTTCCGAAGCAAGCAATTTAATGAAATTTTGAATATATTCAGCCGTCATCGACTTTAGAGATGTGAGCACCACCAAGTGAGAACAATCAACGACCTGCCGCTGGTTCCAGGAGTGAACGACCAGCGACTCCTTTACCTGCTGATTCGTCACCATATAGATTTTCCAGGGCTGCAAACCAAAAGAAGAGGGGGCAAGACGCATCACCTCACGTAAGGTATTGATATCAGTCTCGGAAATCTTCCGTTCCGGATCGAACGCCTTTGTCGCATATCGCCAGGTAAGAGATTTCATCAGATCCATATTTCACTCTTTAAATTGTAGTTAATTGAAAACAAGGCCGAGCCGATAACTAAAATCTCTGATATCAGCAACACAGTAGAACCGCCCTGAATTGTCCGAGATAACCTTTGCCGAAAATAACAGCCCAGCACAAGGCCATATAAATGTTTAAAACAGCAAAATTTATAACCTTCGTCCTTTTCTGTACCCTGTTCATTAGTCTGAGCCCGGCGCAAAGCGAAGAGAGTCTCCGACGCAGCAACCGCATTGTTGGTGGCAGTGAATCGACAGTCGGTAACTGGCCTTTTATCGCCGCTTTGTATTCCAGCGGCTACAGCCTCGAACAAGGGCAATTTTGCGGCGGAACACTTATCGCTCCGACCTGGGTAGTTACGGCGGCGCACTGCCTTCAAGGCGAAACCGCGGATTCGATTATGGTGGCCCTGGGCGTGCATAACCTCGCCAACGATGTTGGCGAACGCCTCCAGGCACTACGAATTATTATCCACCCCAGCTACGATGCCAGCACTGTCGACAATGACATCGCCCTGATTGAACTAAGGACCGCCTCAGCCCAAATTCCGGCAGCAATTTATCAAGGCAGCTCAGACCTGACTGGTCAAACGGCAACTGCTATCGGCTGGGGCAACACCAGCGGAACAAACAACAACTCATCTTCCGTCGTCTTGCGCGACGTCGATCTACCGATAATCAGCAATTCAACTTGTGCCGCTGCATATGGTGGTGGGCAAATCACAAGCAACATGCTCTGCGCCGGATACGCTCAGGGCGGCTATGACTCCTGTCAAGGCGACAGTGGAGGGCCACTGGTTCTTGATATTTCCGGCACCACAACTCTCGGTGGTATCGTCAGCTGGGGCACTGGCTGCGGAGATGCCGGTTATTACGGAGTTTATACCAGGATCAACCAGTTCATTTCATTTATCAGCCAGTATATAAGCCTCGACTCAGGCACCCCGCCCTTTATTCCTCCATCCCCAACAATCCCACTCCCTACCAGCGGCCAAAGCAGCTGGGGGCTATGGAACGGTTACCTGGATATGGTCAATATCCTCGAGCTGGAAAACAACACCAGCTCCAGTGTCAGCAGCGACATATATCTGGTCCGCCCAGATGGCGTTGTCGGCGAAAAGAAGAGGGTCACCGTTTCGGCAAAATCGAAGCAGGATGTCATCCTCAACGACATGTATGGTTTTGAAGGCGACGTCTATGGGTTAATAAAAATCGCTGGTGAACTAGAAGGACGAATCACCTACTATCGACCAACTGGCGGCTCGTTCGACAATTTCGAATATGCCTTCAGTGTTGACACAACAGCTGGAGAAACCGTCAGCACATGGGTCGGCTTCAATACCTATCAACCTAGCAGCAATCCCGATGAACTAGGCAACCTGGTCGCCAACTGGTTAACCATCGCCAACCTCAGCAGTTCAAGTAAATCGTTCACAGTAAAAAAATACGACCAGTCTGGCGCACTACTGGCGCAAGAAGGCCTCACTCTTGCCGCCTGGGAAAGACGTGATATTGACGGAGGCCACGTAACTCCTGGTCCATCAAATGTCGGTTTGATCCAGGTCGTCCCACAAAGTGCATCTCCATACATAGCAGAACTGATGCGCTATGGTTACTCAAGCAACGGCGGCCTCGACTTCGCTTTTCCTTTAAACAGCCACAGCGGAGAAACCTCGGAATTTTCTGTGCCGCTCTCAACTACAGCATCGGCGCAGAACTGGCTGGAAATTGCCAACATCTCAAGCAGCGCTTCGCAAGTAAGTCTGAAAATCAGGGACGCCTCCGGAACTATTGCCTCTCAGAGCACCATAAACCTTGCCGCCCGAGAGCAGCAGCACATAAACATCAATACCATCCTCGGCGACGGTGCAATTGGTCGGGCGTTTATCACACCTCTGTCAGGCAAGAACACTCTTGCCAACTCAATGCACTACTTCAGGAACAGCACGAGCGGCAGCATTCTTTCCATGTATGGAGCAGAAGGGCGCACGGCAAGCAGTGGCACAACCCTCGGCAGCTATAACTTGTTCCTCAACATGTACAGCTTTCTCAAGCTCGGCAATACATCCTCCCAAGCGACGACTTACAGGCTTCGCGTAACTTCTCCACTTGTAGCGGGAACTACTACCGAATACATCAGTGTCCCAGCTTACGGCTCAGTAGATGTAAATATCAGCGAAGGGCGTTTTTCTCAGGCCCAGGCAAATACCTACGGCGTGGTGGAAATACTGCCCTATACCGGTGGTGCTGATTACAGCGCCGACATGCTACGACTGAGATTCGATAACAATGGCCTGCTACAGTTTGCCGCACCGTCAATGGCGAAATGATGCGAATCAAGAGCCTGAAAGGCTCTTCTACAATGACGACAAAATGCTTGCTCGCAGACAGATTTGAAGAAGTGAATTCCGTAAAATAAAACCTGATATAAAACGGGGTTCACTGAAAACAAAATGGAAGCATTGTTTCAGCAACAATGCTTCCTTACGCCGAGCGCCGATCATGCGGCCAACAACTCAAAGTTGGTGGTATTTAGTACATCTTGCACTTCATGTGGCATAACTGCAGCGATCATACCGGCTGACTTGCGCAGCAGCCAATGTGATGCTTCGTTCAATTCGACAACCGCCTTAATAACCCGAGATGCGGCAAGCTGATAGGCAGATCGATCGAACCTGGCTGACTCAAACGCAAAGACCGCAGCCATGCCAACTGCAATCGCCATAACAGGCAAATAACCGTTAGCCTGACGCATCTCGCGCATCACGTTATCCCAAGCAAGTTCGTCTCCAAACGCTGAAGCAAACACTGCATGAGCAGCCGCAGCAAACTTTCGTCCATCGCGATCCTGAACGCCGCGATACTCGCGTCGGTCCCAAAGATCGTATTCAGGACGAAGATGGCCCAAATTTATTCTTACGTTCTCCTCGCTTCCAATCGCTTCCAAAAAGCTTTCCCTGGACATCATGGGGAAGCGACTAAATGTTGAAATCTCACCAGCTTCCCTTCTGGCCCCTTGGGGTCCCTCGTTTATGACCGCCCACATTAAATCAAGGCGGGTTTGGAGGGCTGTGCTGTTATTGGTTGTTTTCATGACAACCTCCTGAACAAATGATTACGGAATTCACCAGCCTGCTGTAAAAACAGACACTTGCAGCTGGCCTGGCGAATTCATTTTCTTATCTACCCATTTTAGGAATGTCTTGAATTGGGAAAGGAACCACGAAAGACTTCACCCAAAGTTATGCGGTGAAATTAATAAGGTGTAGCTGAAAATCTCAGGCTTAACCCTTTTTCTTTCCAGTAATTGAAACGGGTATCGAAGAAGGAACACCTGAATAAGTCTTGATCACAGATGTCTTGCGATGAAAATCAACCAACTGACTACCAAGTCGAGCCTGCTCGACATTTAGAACAGTAATCAACTGGTTATGAACAGACAGGAGCTCCTCTACTCCGCTCCTGACTGTCAATGGAAGGCCCTTTTCTGAAAGAAGGGTTGTGACAGTCCGATCAACTTTTGCCAAGTAAAGCGCTACTTGCTCATCAAGGTCCTCATCGTAACCTTGAGAGCAGAGTAGCTGAAGCAGACCCTCAGCTACTCCTTTTATTGATGTCAATTCTCCAAGAATCGACCGGACATCATCAGAACTGGCTTGCGACAAGCTTAAATCTCCTCCAGCCGATCAGGGAAAAGCCCTTCAACCGCTACGCAATGAGAAAATTCCTGCCTGATCACAGCCGAACTTACTCCGGTAAGCTCCGCCAAACGAGCAACAAAAGTATCACTGCGCAAGTCAGACTCGGTAAGCCGAATCATATAACGAGTCGCAACCCGATAAAGCGGAGACTTAATATCCACGTAACGAACAATTGTCTTGTTGGTATGAGGATCGATCAACTGAGAAAATGGGATTGCATCCAACTTGTCTCCCTGTCTCGTAA
The DNA here is from genome assembly GCA_028689495.1 of bacterium. Classification (GTDB taxonomy): domain Bacteria; phylum Bdellovibrionota_C; class UBA2361; order SZUA-149; family JAQTWB01; genus JAQTWB01. The sequence continues at coordinate 49,400 of JAQTWB010000007.1, forward strand.
TCATCGCGCCACTACCACCGGACAGAAGGAAATCGACTACACCAAAGCCAAGCTGCTTTGTGTATTCACGATCAAACGGCACGGGAGCACAACAACGAAGTTCATATCCAACGTTCTTGTCGACAACAGGCAAATCGATATTAAATTCTTTCAAACGGGCACGAACGGCACGGCGAAGAATACCTCCAAAATCAATCTCGGCATAGCGGATATGTCCATGAGGGTCACGTTCCGCACTGGCTAATTCCGGTATCGAATCTACATCAAGCTTTTCGGCCAGACCTTCTGCCAGAACAGCGACTCCATAACGCCTGTCGCTGGCAGCACGCTTAAGAATTGAACCAACTATTGTGTCAACAAGACTCGATAGCTTAATTTTCTCTTCCTCAAACTCCTCCGGAATAAGGCAAAGAGGTGCACCCGAGGCTACCGCTATTCCCAAGGCCAAATGTCCTGCCTTTCTTCCCATAGCGTTCACAAGATACCAACGACTCGTAGAACGGGCATCACGCATCAAGGTATCAACAATCTCTGTTCCGACGTCTCGTGCAGTCTGATAACCAAAAGTACTGGCTTTCCCCTGTAGCGGCAAATCGTTATCAATTGTCTTGGGAACGTGAGCAACCGCAATCGCTCCTCCTGCCGTATCAGCAACAACCCGGGCACTATGAGCAGTGTCATCACCGCCAATCGTCACAAGATAGCCTACACCAAGCTCCTTAAATACATTCACTACATTGTTCAAATGTTCCTTATTTTTAGTCGGATTGGCGCGTGAAGTTCGCAATATAGAACCCCCCTCGCTATGTATCCAGGAGACATCAGAAATTGTCAGTTGGGAAACCTGTGAGGTCTTGCCAAGTGAGATATGTTCAAAACCATCTCGTACGCCATATACCTTGTGACCCCGATTTATAGCTTCGATAGTCACTGCGGAAATTACACCGTTAATACCGGGAGCCGGTCCACCACCAACAACAATTGCAACTGCTTTCTTTTCCATGAAACCCCATATGCACAATAAAGATAGAAAAAATACCGAGGATGCTCGAGCCGAGCAAATTGGACATGCGTAAAACAAACAGCTCCACGACCAGCAGTAAAAACTGGGCAGACGCTGAAGCAATTTTCCGGGTAGAGAAAAGATTGAGGAGAGCCCCTTTTACAGGAGCCAAACACTTAAAGAGCTGTGATATTGAAGCCACAATCGACGTAATGAATCTCTCCGGATACTCCGTCCGCAAGAGGACTTACCAGATATGCCCCACTCTTGCCAACATCTTCAATGGTGGTAAGACGTCGGAGAGGAGCACGAGACTCAAAAGCCGAAAGAAGTTGCTTAAAGCTGGAAATGCCTGAAGCAGCAAGCGTTTTGATCGGTCCTGCTGAAATGGCATTAACACGAATACCGTCAGGACCAAGATCTGCCGCAAGCTCTCGAACGGAAGCTTCAAGAGCAGCCTTGGCAACACCCATCACGCGATAATTTGGAACAACATTAACTGCCCCAAGATAGGAAAGTGTCAACAGGGATCCGCCCGGATTGAGAAGTCTCTTTGCACGGGCAGCCACAGCGATAAACGAGTAAGCACTGATATCCATCGCAGTAAGAAATCCTTCACGCGATGTCATATGAATTGGATTCTTGAGATCATCGCCTGGCGCATAAGCTACAGAATGAACAACAAAGTCCAATTTGCCCCATGCCTTTTCGAGAGTTAAAAAAGCCTCATCAAGTTCCTGATCGCTCTGAACATTACATGGGATAACCAACTCACTGCCGACCGACTCGGCGAGCGGCCGAACACGCTTTTCAAGAGCCTCACCTAAGTAGGTAAACGCCAACTCTGCTCCGCAATCGTGACACTGCTGAGCAATACCCCAAGCGATACTTTTATTATTAGCAACGCCAAGGATCAGACCTTTCTTACCTGCGAGAATATTCATCGGCAACCAGTATTGATAGTGAACAAAATAGCACTAAACCAGCAAATAGACATTAACCGAAAAGTCAGATGCCAAATAAACCTATTCAGCTACGACCTCTGCTGTTTCGCTCTTGCGAACAACACGTCGACGCTTCTTGACTTCCTTCTTCTGCACAGCGGCCTCTACGAACTCAATAATAGCCATTTGCGCGCCGTCTCCCTGACGAACACGAGTGCGAAGAACTCTCGTATAACCGCCAGCCCGTTCGGAAAACCGCGGAGCAAGCTCTTCAAACAGCTTGTGGACGGCTTCTCTCTTCCCGACATTTCCAGTTTCTGTCTTCTTTACTTCAAAAAGATAAGACATAGCTTGCCGACGCGCATGCAAATCGCCTCGCTTGCCCAAAGTAACCAGCTTATCTGCCACTCTCTTGAGTTCCTTGGCCTTAGGCAAGGTCGTCTCAATGCGGTTATTAAGCACAAGTGAAGTCGCCAGGTTGCGCAAAAGTGCTCTTCTGTGAGAAGCGCTTGTCCCGAGCTTGCGGAATGCATTTCCGTGTCTCATTTTCCTTACCTCTACTACCTAAAATTTAAGCGAAAGCTCCACTAGTCTCTTCCGCCAGTTTCTCCAATTCCGAGCGTGGTGGGAAGCCATCCAGGCGCATCCCCAGGCCGAGGCCCATTTCACCAAGAATCTCCTTAATTTCATTCAGCGACTTTCTTCCGAAGTTCTTGGTTCTCAGCATTTCTGCTTCACTGCGCTGAACCAGCTCACCAATAAACTTGATGTCTGCATTTTCCAGACAATTAGAAGACCTGACACTAAATTCCAGCTCTTCAATACGTCGGAACAAGTTCTCGTTAAACTTCGGCTTGCGTTCAGAGACCTCAGCAACAACTTCCTCAACGATCTCCTCTCCACCAGTAAAAACAGCAAGCTGATCGCGCAGAATGTAGGCCGCACCTTGAATGGCCTCTTCCGGGTTTACACTGCCATCTGTCCAGACTTCCAAAGTAAGTTTATCGTAATCTGTCCTTTGGCCAACCCGAGCATTTGTCACATAATGGTTAACTTTCCTGACTGGAGAAAAAATACTGTCAATGGCGATCGTTCCCACTGGCATTTCTTCCAATTTATTGTTGTCAGAAATAACGTAGCCTCTCCCAGCCTCAGCAATAAGAGCAGCGCTCAACTTGCCATCGGCGTTAAGAGAAGCGATATGCAAATCTGGATTAACAACAACCATGTCGGCGGGTCCGGTAATCATCGCGGCAGTCACCTCACATGGACCAACGGCGTCAATCCGAAGTTCGACGGCATCCTTATCGCTAATTTGCAGAATAACATCCTTCAAATTGAGGATGATCTCTGTAACATCTTCGATCACACCTGGGATAGTGCTAAATTCGTGCTTCACGCCATCAAATGTGACTCTCGTAATCGCAGCACCAGGCAATGAAGATAATAAAATCCGACGCAGACTGTTACCAATAGTCGTCCCGTAACCTCTTTCAAGTGGCTCAACAACAAACTTTCCGTAGTTTGCCACACCTTTTTCCAGCTCAACACGTCGAGGCTTAATCAGTCCGCGAATAATATTGCGTTGCATATTCCCCTCTATTTACGCGGATTATCTATAATCCGCTTGACCTTGCTTATCTCGAGTACAATTCAACTATCAGATGTTCGTTAATCGGGTGCCCAATTTGCTCTCTGGCAGGCAGTGCTTTAACGGTAACCTGAAATGCGCCCTTCTCAAGGTTGAGCCATTCAGGAACACTTCTGCCCTCAACTGCCTCAAGAGACTCATTAACTCTAGCCATACCACGGCTCTTTTCACGAATAGAAATCACATCACCTGGCTTGACAAGATACGATGGGATATCTACTCGCTTGGCATTAACACACACGTGTCCATGGCGCACCAACTGCCTCGCTTCGCTTCTTGATGAAGAAAACCCTGAACGATATACCAAGTTGTCCAGACGTCCCTCAAGGAGTTGTAACAAATTTTCGCCCGTAACCCCTTTACGTCTGTCGGCTTCGACAAACACGCTACGGAACTGCTTTTCAGCCATACCGTACATTCGCTTCACCTTCTGCTTCTCACGAAGCTGTAATCGGAATTCAGAAAATCTACCTCTTGAACGCCAATGCACCCCTGGAGGACCACTTCGTCTTTCCATAGCGCATTTATTTGAATAACAGCGATCTCCTTTGAGAAAGAGCTTTTCTCCTTCCCTGCGACAGAGCCGACAAACCGGACCGGTGTAACGTGCCATAAAACTTATCTCCTTATCAAACTCTTCTACGCTTCTTTGGCCGACAGCCGTTATGCGGAATTGGTGTAATGTCCTTGACGGTAGTAATTGTCAGCCCAGCTGTCTGCAAGGCACGCAGAGCAGACTCACGACCGGAACCCGGGCCTTTCAGGAATACCTGTGCCGCCTTCATCCCATGCTCAACAGCAGCTTCCGCTGCTGCTCCAGCAGCAACCTGGGCAGCAAATGGGGTAGACTTTCTTGAGCCCTTGAAACCGTGACAGCCCGCACTAGACCAACTAACAACGTTACCAGTCGGATCTGTAATACTAACTATTGTATTGTTGAAGGTCGCGTGTATATGGGCAACACCCTGCGGTACACTCTTCTTCTTGACTTTCTTTTTCTTGGTAGCTGTTGGTTTTGCAGCCATATTTCTTTCCCTTAATCCACCACGCTAATTAACGAACTTAGCCGGTGCTCGTGACAAAAATCATTCGGGGACAACTCGAACAAAAGCCAGTCAAACTGACTGGCCATCTCCCCATTACTTCTTGGTTGGCTTTTTCTTACCGGCAACCGTCTTACCTCGCGCCGGCCCCTTGCGCGTTCTGGCGTTGGTTCTGGTCCGCTGGCCACGAGCCGGAAGTCCCTTACGATGCCGCAGGCCCCGATAGGCGCCAAGGTCCATCAACCTCTTGATATTAGCCGAAACTTCACGACGAACATCACCTTCTACGGACACGCTCGCGTCAATAATTTTTCGAATAGCTCCAATCTGGTCTTCTGTCAGGGCGTCTGTTCTCACATCTTCACTGACTCCTGCCTGTGAAAGAATCCTCCTGGAGGTAGTTTTACCGATCCCCACAATATATGTGAGAGCTATATGAACTCTTTTGTTCCTCGGAAGGTCAATGCCCGCAATACGTGCCATACTAAATTCCAATAAGTTCTATCTTGATTACCTTCAGCTTATCCCTGACGCTGCTTGTGCTTAGGAGTGCGGCTGCAAATCACAAAAACAGTGCCGCGTCTCTTTACTACACGACAGTGTTCACAAATTTTTTTTACTGATGCGCGAACTTTCATCGTTCCTGCCTGCTACAAATGTTTCAAGTTTGCAAACCCACCGATAGGGTTTACTAGATACGCCCAGCAAAGGACCGTGAGCAGCTATCATAGTTTGGAGCCACAATCCAGTACATCGACGCAATTTAGGGCCTGTCACGAACCAAACCCAAGACAAAAAACAGCCTAATTCGCCTTTTTTGCAATTATGCCGTGTTTATCCCTGACTTTCGGCCGAGACCGAAATCGGCAGCCTTCGTTATAAAGCCTACCTCACCCTGTCAATCAAACCGGGCGACTAAGCACTACCGGTCCACAGTCCGTTATTGCAACGGTATGCTCAAAATGGGCGGCGAGGCTACCATCCTTAGTGACGGCTGTCCAACCATCGGAAAGAATTTTTGCGCCTGGATTGCCCATTGTCACCATTGGTTCAATAGCCAGAACCATCCCTGCCCGAAGTAAACGCCCTGTTCCGGCAGAACCGTAATTAGGCACGTGGGGGGGTTCATGCATCGAACTCCCTATTCCATGCCCAACAAACTCCTTGACGATACCAAAGCCATTCGCCTCGACCAATGTCTGAACTGCGTTACCAATATCACCAAGCCTCTTGCCCGGGTAACATTGCTTAATAGCTTCATAAAGCGACCTTTCCGTCACTTCCAAAAGTTTGGCAGTTTTTGTATCAACTTCCCCAACCGCTACTGTAGTAGCGCTGTCGCCAAAATAACCACCAATGCTACAGCCGAAATCAATGCTGACTATGTCACCTTCCTCAAGAGGTCGGTCATCCGGTATTCCGTGAACTATCGCCTGATTGACCGATGCACAGATAGTTCCCGGGAAAGCCGCCACACCAGAATGTCCAGAAGGATACCCCAGAAAAGCCGGCTTTGCTCCGGCCTTCTCGCATAGCTCCCTTGCTACCCCATCGAGCCGGATGGTTGTAATCCCGGGCCGAACAAGCTCACGAAGATGCGATAAAACATCATATACAACCAAATTGGCCTTACGCATCAGCGCAATCTCTGCGGAGGATTTCAGCACAACTGACATCAGAAGTCGGCCCTGAGAGCGGCAAGCAACAAATTGTGCACTTCATCAACAGTGCCCGTAGAATCAACGGTTCGAAGAAGTTTCTGATTTTTGTAAAAATCAACCACCGGTGCTGTCTGTTCCTTGTATACGACCAGTCGTCTTCTCTGCACATCCTCATTGTCATCTGCACGAGACTCTGCCTGCCGACGTCCTTCCAGCCTCCGCAGCACTTCCGAGTCGGATAACTCAAAAAATACCGCTGCGTCGATCCGATAATTACCGCCCGCTGCCGAGAGAGAACTCAAGACCTCCGCTTGCTGCAATGTTCGAGGGAAACCATCGAGGATATAGCCTTGACTGCAATCGTCTGACCTGAGCCGCTCGCCAATAAGCTCGATCATCATCGAATCGGAAACCAGAGCTCCTGACTCAATTATCGCTTTTACTTTATTACCGAGCTCGCTCCCACTATCAACGGCCTGCCGGAGCATCGCTCCAGTGCTGATATGAGGAATACCAAGCCTAGCGGCCAACTTTACAGCCTGAGTCCCTTTCCCCGCACCGGGCGCACCAAGAAAAATAAGTCTGGTAAGCATTTAAAGCCTTTTACATTCAAACTATCGTCGGATGAGTCGTCCCTTGACATTCGTTCCTCGACCCGCACCACGAACTTTTCCGGGACCCTTATTCATGAACCCTTCATAATTCCGGGAGAGTATATGCGACTCAATCTGCGAAACGGTGTCCATAGCCACACCAACCACAATCAGAATCGCGGTGCCGCCAAAAAAGTATGTAAACGACTGAGCGCCAAGCTCCTGATAAAAAAATGTCGGGAGAATACAAATGACGCTTATATAAAGAGCCCCCCAAAATGTCAGTCGGTTTAGAGTGCGCGTCAAAAACTGCGCGGTGTCCTTCCCAGGCCTTACTGTAGGAATAAAACCACCATTTCTTTTAAGGTTATCAGCAATCTTTGCCGGGTCGAAAACTATAGTGGTATAAAAGTAGCAGAAAAAAATAATTAATAATGCAAAGACAGCCTCATACCAACCAGTCCCGGGATGCATACTGGCCATGAATAAACGCAAAGGCTCCCAATCAATTCCACCAAACTGTGCAATAGTTGCCGGAAACACCAAAAGTGCACTGGCAAAAATAGGTGGAATAACACCAGCCGAATTAAGCTTCAACGGAAGATACTGCGTCATAGCCTGGGTCATGCCACCACGCCCGACAGACCTTCGGGGGTACTGAACCGGAATACGGCGTTGACATCTCTCAAAAAAAACAATGAAGCCAACTGTGCCAAGAGCAAACAAAAGAATAGACAACATTGCAAAAGCCGAAACCTCACCAGTGCTGATCAACCCCAGTGTCTGACCCATAGTCGAGGGCATTCTGGCAACGATGCCGGACATAATAATAAGACTGATACCGTTACCAAGCCCTCGCTCCGTAATCTGCTCACCAACCCACATGATAAAAGCAGTCCCGGCAGTCAGAGTAATTGCGGTAAGTACACGAAATTGCCAGCCAGGCTCAGCAACAACACCCTGACTTTCAAGGCCAATGGAAATCATGGTCCCCTGAAAAAGGGCGAGGCCAATAGTGCCGATTCTTGTATAACGCGTAATAATTCTCCGCCCGGATTCTCCCTCTTTCTGCAACTCTTCAAGATGCTTTACCGTGGTAGTGAGAATCTGAACGATGATAGAAACACTAATATAAGGTGTAATCCCCAGTGCAAATACGGAAAAATTCTCCAGTGCTCCACCGGAGAACATATTCACAATACCGAAGAGCGTAGTCGAAGATTGCTGAAACAGTCTCGCGAATTTTTCCGTATCGATACCGGGAGTGGGAACGAAAATCCCCAAGCGATAAATGATAATCATCCACGCAGTAAAAAACAGCCTCTTCCTCAGCTCGGGAATCTTGGCTGCATCCTGAAACCCTCCAACCACGGGCACCTCGCTATGTTATTTTCAGCATAAATAAAGTTGGAAGTAACCAGAGGTTAACATCCAAGAATGGTAACAGTCCCGCCCGCCTTCTCTACCGCTGCGCGAGCCGACCGGGAGGCCGCATTTACTGTAATATTCAGAGCAACCGTTGGTTCTGCTCCGCCTAACAACTTAACTTGCTGCCCAGCATTATTAACCAAACCAGCATTCACTAACGCTTCCACATCAATGTTGCCAGACAAACTTGCTGCCGCAATTCTATCGAGAGAAACAATAGTAAAAACATTATCTCCGCGCACTTTCTTGCGAGAGGTGAAGCCAACCTTTGGCAACCTACGATGGATTGGCATTTGGCCGCCTTCGAATCCAGCTTTACGGCTGTACCCGGACCTAGACTTTTGACCCTTTTGTCCCTTGCCACAAGTCTTACCGTTCCCGGATCCTTCACCTATACCAACTCGCTTGCGCTTTCGCGTGCTACCTGCGGTAGGTGCCAAAGTGGATAAGTTCTCCACGCCTTGAAAATTACTAGCCGACATGTCCTATACCTGCCATTCCATGTTGGGACCAGACTGGTCATTCAATCTTAAAAACAGAGCGTTTGCCCTGCCTGAACCTGGCTGTTTAACAGCCAAACTTACTATTTAACTTCTTCAACTGTCACGAGATGGGCAATCGACTTAATCATTCCAGCTACGGAATCGTTTAACCGATGTTCTTTAACTCGACCAACGCGCCCAAGTCCGAGCGCCTCAAGGGTACGAAGATTCCTGCCGTTTCCTCGAATATTGCTTCGAGTTTGTGTGACTTTTACACTTTTAGTTGTCATGGCTACCTCAATCAGTGTCCGAACGGCTTGTAAACAAGCTCATCAAGATTCATCCGCCTTCTATACGCAACTGTCTCTGGAGTCTCCAACTGCAATAAACCATTAAAAACAGCCGCGAGCACGTTGTGCGGGTTCTGCGATCCGACTGACTTCGTCAGGATATCGCTAACGCCCACTTTCTCCAGCACACCACGAACAGAACCACCTGCAATTACCCCGGTTCCCGGGGAAGCTGGCTTCAGAATTACTGTCGCAGCCCCAGAGCGTCCAATAACTTCGTAGGGAATGGTGCTACCAACAAGTGGCACCTTAATCATGTTCTTGCGCGCGCCTTCAGTGGCCTTGCGAATAGCATCAGGCACCTCGTTAGCTTTACCCAAACCATAACCAACACTACCCTGTCCATCTCCAGCAACAACCAACGCACTGAAGCTGAAACGGCGTCCGCCCTTCACCACTTTCGCAACGCGATTGATAATTACTACCTTATCACTAATTTCACCGGCATCTTCGGCGCGAACCTTGCGATTTGCAGGTCTTGGATACTTGGCTGCCATTTAAGCTCTCCTATCTGATTCTTTCGATTCTAAAGCTGCAGTCCAGCTTCTCGTGCGCCTTGAGCTACCGCTGCCACTCTTCCGTGGTATAGATAGCCATTGCGATCAAACGTTACTGCCTCAATTTTCAATTCCTTCGCGAGTTCTGCTATGCGGCTGCCTAGCAGCTTGGCGCTGGCAACTGAACCCGTTCCAACTTCACCCGACTCCAATTCCCGCGTCGAAGCTGCGGCGAGTACAACGGAACCCTCATCTGATATAAGCTGAGCCGTAGTAAAACGCAGACTTCTAAAAACACACAAACGTGGTCTCAGATTAGTTCCAGTGATCTTCTTTCTAACCCTGGCTTTGCGCTTGCAACGCGCTTCCCTTCGCTGCTTTGCATTATCAGCCATATGCTTATGCTCCCGTCTAAGTTACGTAAAACTAAATATTACTTTTTACCAGCCTTACCAGCCTTTCTGCGCACCACTTCATTGCGATAACGAACCCCCTTGCCCTTATAGGGTTCAGGCTTACGGAATGAACGGATAACTGCTGCGACCTGACCTATAATCTGCTTGTCGATCCCCTCAAGACGCACAAATATCTGGCGTCCTTCCTTAATCACTGATGCCACTACGCCTTTTGGCAGCTCATAGTTGATATCGTGTGAGTAACCAAGCCCTAAAGTAAGGGTATTTCCCTTAACATCAGCCTTGTAACCGACACCTATCAATTCCAGTTCCTTCACAAACCCCTGAGCGACACCTTCAACCATGTTATTGAGAAGCGAACGCTCCAAGCCGTGATATGCCCTTGTCGCCTGTGCGGTATCACGCCGACTTAATACAAGCTCACCATCAACAGAAGTGACTTCTATCTCAGGACGAACGGCCCTGACCAGCTGACCTTTTGGCCCCTTGACAGTCACTTCCTGGCCAGCGATGCGCACTTCTACGCCCTTAGGCACACTTATTGGCATTTTTCCTATACGTGACATTTAACACCTTCCCTAACGTGTATACGTGTGCACCTGAAACATTAAGACAGATGCTCATTGTTTCCGGAAATGGTGGCCGACAAAAGCCAAGCCTCCAATCGGACCTAAAATACCGAGCAGATCAACTCTCCGCCGATTCCCTTCTCCCTTGCCTCTCGGGCACACATCATGCCCTGCGAAGTCGAAAGAATGATAGTACCCAAACCACCTCTAAACCAAGGCAAGTCCTCTGTTCCTTCGTATCTTCTCTTGCCTGGTCTGCTCAGGCGATTGAGTTCGCGAATAACGGGGCTTCCGTCATGCAGATAGCGTAAGGTAATATCAACTACCTTCTTGACTTCGCCATCAGAGCTACGCTCCGTAAAGGCCTCAATGTAACCCTCAGACTTTAAAACTTCCAGCAAGCTAAGCTTAACCTTCGAGGAAGGCGCTGTGACTTTTGCTGCACGAGCAGCACTGCTGTTCCTGATTCTGGTAAGTAGATCAGCAATTGGATCAGTAACCATCTCTATTTTCTCCTATCTGCTAATTACCAGCTGGCCATTGTCATTCCAGGAATCTCACCCTTGCGAGCACGATCCCGTAAACAAAGCCGACACAATTCAAACTTACGATAAACGCTTCTTGCGCGTCCGCAGCATCGACAGCGACTATATTCCCTAACCTTGAACTTCTGTTTTCTATTGCACTTAGCGATTAGTGATTTCTTCGCCATAATTTACCTCTTAGTTAAACTTGCTCTTGCCACGGAACGGGAATCCCATCAATTCAAGCAACGCCTCACCCTCCTGGTCAGTTGGAGCAGTGGTGACAAAACTGATACTCATTCCGCGAAGCGTGGTTTTTTCCAAATCAATTTCTGGAAAAATAATCTGTTCATTAATTCCCAGCGAATAGTTACCACGGCCATCAAAAGACGCCCTGGGAATACCTCGGAAGTCACGAACTCGCGGCAGCGCGACAGAGACCAGTCTGTCAAGAAACTCATACATCCTCGTGCTACGAAGAGTTACAGACACTCCGATAGGGACGCCCTCTCTCAACTTAAAGTTCGCAATGGACTTACGGGCTTTGCGAATAACCGGCTTCTGCCCGGATATCTTGGTCAAGTCATCAACTGCAGTCTCAATTGCCTTTGCATTCTGCACGGCCTCACCAACCCCCATGTTGATAACAACTTTTTCCAACTTGGGAATCTGGTGAACGTTTTTGTACTGAAAACGCTCCTGCAACTGCGGAACCACCTTTTCTTCGTATTTTTCCCTGAAACGAATCATATTACTTTCTCCTACCCACTGTTTTCCCAGCGTCGGTATCCGCTCGTTTAAACTTCAATCTGCTCAAATTGCTTTGTTTGTGGATTAATGTACCCACGAACTTTGTGGCCGTCTTCCAATGTTTTGAAACAAAGGCGAACAGGCCGTTTTATTGTCTCTGCATAAAACATCACGTTGGAAAGATTAATACTTCCTTCCTTTGTGACGATACCAGCAGATTCTGTAGGCGACATTGCCCGTTTGTGCCGCTTAATAAGATTAACTCCCTCAACCCAAACACGTCCGCGCTCACGATCGATACGTCGTATCTTTCCAACACGCCCTTTGACTTGTTCACTCTTCAAAGAGTTACCGCCGGCAATTACCATAACCGGATCACCAACTCTCAACTTTGTTGCAATCTGTGTCTTGCTGGTCATTATAGTACCTCTGGTGCCAAGGATATAATCTTCATGAAATCCTTCGCACGCAACTCACGTGCGACAGGTCCGAAAATCCGGTTCCCTACCGGCTCCTTCGCCTGGTTTATCAGAACCGCCGAATTCTCATCAAATTTTATATATGTGCCATCAGGTCGAGCAATTGACTTGGCTGTTCGAACAATCACCGCCTTGTGAACAGTTCCTTTTTTTATCTTGGACTGAGCCACAGCCTCCTTGACAGTTACGACAATTATATCACCGACAGACGCGTAACGCTTTTTAGAGCCACCGAGCACCTTGATGCACATGACCTTCCTGGCACCGGAGTTGTCAGCAACGGTTAGCATTGATTCCTGCTGTATCATCTTCTCCTCGCCTAGATTGCTCTCTCAATGATATTCGACACACGCCAGCGCTTGTTTTTGGAAAGCGGCCGACATTCAACAATCTGCACCTTGTCACCGATATTGCAATCATTCGCCGCATCATGCGCCATATAGCGCTTGGTCGACTTGATATACTTACCGTAAGAAGAATGCTTCTTTTGAGTAGTAACTGTTACCACAACAGTCTTATCCATTTTGTTGCTGGCAACATACCCCTCGACCATCTTCTGCGCTGCCAGCTGTGGTGTATTCTGATTCATTTACTTGCTCCCTTTAAAATCCGAATAACGCCTATTCCGCTTGCGCGATCTTGTTTTCGGCAATCACTGTCTTGGCCCTGGCGATACTTTTTTTAATCGCGCCAACCAGAGCAGGATTGTTCAGCTGACCTGTCACTTTGCGAAACCTCAGCTTCATCAACTCTTCTTCCCAGCCACTGACTTTGGACTCAAGTTCTTCAACCGAACTTCCTCGCAGCGTCTTATTCTCTTCAACTCTTTTCATCGTTTCACCACAATCCGCTATGCGATTACATTACTGGCATTTGCCGGCTTACGAAGCGTGTTCCTACGGGTAGCTTGGCCGCCGCAAGTCTGAAGGCTTCCTTCGCTACATCCTCACTCACACCCTTCATCTCATAAAGAATTCTACCCGCACGAACCTCCGCTACCCAGGACTCTGGAGAGCCCTTCCCTTTACCCATTCGAACTTCCGCGGGTTTCTTTGTCAAAGGCTTATCAGGAAACACCCGAATCCAAATTTTACCGCCACGTTTAACATAGCGAGTCATGGCGATACGTGCCGCTTCAATCTGACGGTTAGTGATCCATGAAGACTCTACCGCCATCAAACCAAAATCACCAAAGGCGACATTAGTTCCACGTGTCTCAGTCCCGCGCAGGTGTCGTGCCTGCTTCATTACCTTGCGGTGTCTAATTCTTTTTGGAGATAACATTACTTTACTTTCCTAAATTCTCACTTTGCATTGCGACAAGAGAGGATCTCACCAGAAACGCGTTCCCTTAAGAGGCGACATGCTCCAAGGACTCAATTCCTTCCACCTTCTCACCCAGATAAATCCAGGTCTTAACACCAATGATTCCATAAGTGGTCAACGCTTCAGCAAATCCGTAATCGATACGTGCACGAAGCGTATGTAGAGGTACTCGTCCTTCACGGGTCCACTCGGTACGAGCAATGTCTGCTCCACCGAGTCGGCCAGCGACTGAAACCTTAATGCCCTCTGCACCCATTCGCATCGCCTTACCAACAACATCCTTCATCGCACGACGGAACGCCACGCGTCGAACAAGCTGGTTAGCTACACTTTCTGAAACAAGCTGGGCATCCAAATCAGGCTTGCGTATTTCAATGATGTTAATCGCAACATCCTGACCAACAAGCTTACGCAAGTCAGCACGCAAATCTTCAATATCTTTACCCTTACGTCCGATCACAAGACCGGGACGAGCCGTTTTGACCGTAATACGAACTCTAGCTGCAGCACGTTCGATCTCAACATTGGCGACTCCAGCGCTCTGAAGTCTCTTACGAACGTAATCTCTAAGAAAAAAATCTTGATGAAGCTGCTTGGCTAAGCCGTCTTTTTTGTACCAACGCGATCTCCAGGTTTCTGTAACGCCCAATCTGAAACCGAGGGGATGTACTTTCTGACCCATTTGCCTGACCTCTCTTCTAATTAAAACTAAATTTCGTCCAATACGACGGAGATGTGTGATGTACGCTTCCGAATAGGAGTGGCTCGTCCTTGCGCGCGCGGCATAAAACGTTTCAATGTTTTGCCTTCGTTCACCCAAGCCTGCTTTACATACAACTCATCAAGATCCACGCCTTCCTGCGACTTCGCATTAGCAACCGCTGAAAGAATCAGTTTCTTTAACATTGGAGCTGTTTTTTTGTCACAGAACTCCAAAAGCGATATCGCCTCTTCAACTCTCTTGCCACGCACAACATCAACAACAAGTCGCGCTTTACGCGGAGAGAGTCGAACCCCACTCAATGTTGCCTTGGATACGTGGCTTGTGTTGGTTTTTGTCTTAGCCATTATAACCCTCGAATCTATTATCGCTTCTTGTCAGTTCCATGACCGTGGTAGGTCCGTGTCGGAGAAAACTCGCCCAGTTTATGTCCAACCATGTTTTCCGTAACGAAAACTGGCACAAACTTTTTCCCATTGTGCACAGCAAATGTCAGTCCGACCATATCCGGCGTTATCGTCGAGCGTCGAGACCACGTCTTGATCGGGCCTTTGTGAGCGCCATCCTTAGCGCGCTCTACCCACTTCAATACGCTCTCATCTACAAAAGGACCTTTCTTAATTGAACGAGGCACTTGCGATTCCTCCTAACTCTAATTTTCTATTCAGCAATTTTACTTGCGACGACGAACAATAAACTTATCAGTTCTCTTGTTTGATCTGGTCTTGTAACCTTTTGTCGGAACACCCCATGGACTGACTGGATGTCGCCCACCACTTGTTCGCCCTTCACCACCACCATGTGGGTGATCCACCGGGTTCATGGCCACACCACGAACCTTTGGGCGTCGTCCGATCCAGCGACTTGCACCAGCCTTACCAAGCGACTTGTTTGCCTGCTCGGCATTACCAACGGTGCCGATTGTCGCGGTACATGTGATCAAAACACGCCTTTGCTCACCTGACGGCAATCTAACCTGGGCGTATTTTTCGTCTTTCGCCATGAGCTGAGCGCTACCACCCGCGGCACGAACAAGAACACCACCCTTACCAGGTCGTAATTCAATATTATGTAATTGCTCACCTAGCGGAATATCCTTAATCGGCAAGGTATTTCCCACACGTATCGGAGCGGAGCTACCAGACACAATCTGCGCCCCCACCTTAAGACCTTCCGGGCAAATAATATAACGCTTCTCACCATCAACGTAGTTAATTAAGGCAATTCTCGCGTTTCGATTCGGATCGTACTGAATAGAATCAACTACACCAACTATGCCAGTCTTTTCACGACGGAAGTCAATCACGCGATATTTGCGGCTATTACCTCCACCACGACGCCTGACTGTAATACGCCCGGAGTTGTTGCGGCCAGAAATCCGGTTCTTGTTGACAAGCAACGAACGCTCCGGCTTAGCATCAGACAACTCTACATAATCACATGTGGCCCGGAATCGCTGCCCCGGACTCATTGGTCTACGCTTTTTAATTCCCATTTCCCACTCCCTGCACGGGGTTAAAGTTCCCGCGAAAAATCTGTAACCTTACAGACCCTCAACAACTTCAATAGTCTGACCTTCAGCAAGCTTAACGAGTGCCTTCTTCCAGGACTTCTGTGTTCCAGCCTGCCCCTTCACTCGCTTAAGCTTACCTATGTAGTTCATTGTCTTGACATCAACCACCTTCACATCAAACAGCTTTTCAACCGCCTTGCGAATTTGTGGCTTATTTGCGTCCGGGTGCACTTCAAACGTTATACTTCCAGAAAGGTGACGAGTTACTGTCGACTTTTCTGTGATTAGTGGGCGTCTTAGAATCCCACTAAGTGATTGCTTATTATCTGCCATCATCTTCTCCATTGAAAACTCAGCGTGAGCCCGGCGGTAATATACCCATCAAGCACAAACAGATACACCCACATTAGTTGCTCGACCCTGAGACGCAGGCTCGTCCTGCGTGTGGTCTTGCAACCGGCGTAATATATTTATCTGAACTGGATTTACACCAACTGCCTTGACTGATTCAGTCAAGGCTATCTCAAGCTACTACACGGGTATTTCACCCGGGGTTACTGCATATTGAGGTTTCCCCCCTGCAGAGTTGCGCGTTCTTACCCCAACAAACATCAATTGTCACGCGCGGAGGGTTAAAAAATCAGCTCATCGCTAATTTTTATGGTTGGAGTAATTAAGAAAACCACTCCAACCGCATCAGTATAGTCAGCTACCCCGAGCAATCCTCTTGTCCAGAGCATCTCCAACGAAGAGAACAGCTGAAGTGTGCATAACATCGTAAACATTCAAGTTATCTTCTGAACAAACCTGAATGCCAGGGATATTGCGCAAACTTTTCTCGGCGATATCATCTCTTCCGGAAAAGACGACCAAGACCTTTGACGGTGCAGTCAAACCAATAGAAGTCAAGACCTTGGCTGCAGCAGCAGTTTTGATAGCCGACAGGTCAAAACCTTGCAAGCCAGACACTGCGCCAACCTGCACTCGAGAACGCAATGCATGTGTTACTGCCAGCTGACGTTGCTTGCGGTTTACATCAAAGCTGTAATCCCGAGGCCGAGGTCCATGAGCGATACCACCGCCAACCCATACAGGCGAGGTGTTCGACCCGGATCGCGCCCGCCCAGTTCCTTTCTGTTTCCAAGGCTTGATCCCACCACCGGCCACTTCAGCTCTTGTCTTTACTGAATGAGTTCCGGCGCGACGCCCCGCTCTTTGCCAACGGACAATCTGATGCAAAAGGCCCTTATCGACCTCTCCCGCCAGCGGAGTCCCTTCTAAAGATCGTGTCTCCAGACATTCACCTGCAGAGCTATATATCTTTACTGTATTTACTACTGTTTCCATGAATCCACTCCAAAACTATTTTCGCTCAGCCGCATTTTCGCGAATGTCGCAGAATAACAGTTGAATTTTTTGCACCTGGGATAGATCCCTTAATCAGAATCGCGTTATCTTCTTCACGGATACCGACAATCTCAAGGCCCTCCTGAGTAACGCGAACATTACCCATCTGCCCAGCCATACGCTTGTTTTTAAAAACACGCCCTGGGAACTTACGACAACCAATCGAACCACCGTGCCGGAAATATTCGTGAGTTCCGTGACTGACAGTCTGCACACCACTCATTCCATGGCGCTTGACTACCCCAGCATACCCCTTACCAATGGTTGTTCCACAAATGTCGACTTTCTGCCCAGTCTGAAAAATCTGCCCAACTGTAAGCTCATCACCTACCTGATGACCAGCCTCTTCCTCAGCCGTAATGCGAACTTCCTTGGCAACTCTTGGCAACCCCTTCTTGGCTGCCGAAAAATGGCCCGTTAGTGCGCGATTAACTCGCTGCGGCTTCTGCTGTCCGTAACCAAGTTGAACTGCAGAATAACCATCTTTAGCTACAGTTTTTACCTGCTGTACAACGTTCGGAGAGACTTCAATCACAGTAACTGGCAACTGATTGCCATTTTCTGTAAACACACGAGTCATCCCTAATTTTTTACCAATTAATGCTTCCATTGTCCGCCACTCACTGAAGTTTGATCTCGACATCAATTCCCGCAGAAAGTTCAAGCTTTCCTAGGTCGTCAATTGTCTGCTGAGTTGGTTCAAGAATGTCCAAAACACGCTTGTGCGACCGTATCTCGAACTGATCGCGCGCCTTCTTGTCCACGTGAGGAGAGCGGTTTACTGTAAAACGCTCAACTCTGGTTGGTAGCGGAATTGGACCAGCAACCTTGCCACCAGTTCTCTTTACCGCCTTCACTATCTCTTGTACTGCTTGATCCAGAACCTTATGGTCATAGCCACAAAGACGAATGCGAATACGTTGACTTCCTATCATCGTTCTACCCCCTATTCGATGATTTCGGCAACGACGCCGGCACCAACTGTACGTCCGCCTTCACGGATCGCAAAGCGGAGTTCCTTGTCCATCGCAATCGGAGCAATAAGCTCGACTTCAACCGAAATATTGTCGCC